>NZ_JAALEG010000006.1 GCF_011058165.1 Rhodococcus aetherivorans | reverse complement strand
GCCCCGCCCGCCCCCGCGGCGGCGGAGCCGGCCCCGCGCAAGAACCCCGGCCTGCTCGCCGCGACCGGCTCGATCGCCTTCGCGACCCTGATCAGCCGCATCACCGGCTTCGTCAAGCAGGTGCTGTTGCTGACCCTGCTCGGCGCCGCCGTCGCGAGCTCGTACACGGTGGCCGCCCAGATCCCGAACATGATCTCCGAGCTGGTGCTCGGCGCCGTCCTCACCTCGATCGTCGTGCCGGTGCTGGTCCGCGCGGAACGCGAGGACCCGGACGGCGGTACGGCGTTCGTCCGGCGCCTGTTCACCGTCTCCGTCACCGTGCTCGGCCTCGCCGCCCTGCTGGCCACCGCCGCGGCGCCGGTCCTCGTCACCCGGTTCTTCCTCGACGACACGGGCAAGGTGTCGACGACGCTGACCACGGCGCTGACGTATCTGTTGCTGCCGGCGATCCTGTTCTACGGCCTGTCGGCGCTGCTGACCGCCATCCTGAACACGCGGCAGGTGTTCAAACCGGGCGCGTGGGCGCCGGTGCTGAACAACATCGTCGTCATCACGGTCCTGGTCCTGTACTTCCTGCTGCCCGGGGAGATCACCCTCGACCCGGTGCGCATGAGCGACCCGCACCTGCTGCTGCTCGGCTGCGGCGTCACCCTCGGTGTGGTGACCCAGGCGATGTCCCTGGTGCCGGCGCTGCGCCGCGAGGGGATCAGCCTCAAGCCGCTGTGGGGGCTCGACGACCGGCTGCGCCAGTTCGGCGGCATGGCCGCGGCCATCGTGCTGTACGTGCTCATCAGCCAGGCCGGCATGGTGTTCGCGACACACGTCTCGTCGAGCGCCGACGCGGCCGGCCCGGCGATCTACAACAACGCGTGGCTGCTGCTGCAGCTGCCGTACGGCGTCCTCGGCGTCACGGTGCTCACCGCGATCATGCCGCGGCTGAGCCGAAACGCCGCCGAGGAGGACACCCCCGCGGTGGTGGACGACCTGTCGGTCGCGACCCGGCTGACGATGATCGCGCTGATCCCGATCGTCGTGTTCTTCACCGTCGCCGGCCCGCAGATCGGCACGGCCCTGTACGGCTACGGCAGCTTCGGCGAGGGCAACGCCGAACGGCTGGGCCAGGCGGTCAGCTGGTCGGCGTTCACCCTGATCCCGTACGCCCTCGTCCTCATCCATCTGCGCGTGTTCTACGCACGCGAGCAGGCGTGGACCCCCACGTGGATCATCCTCGGCATCACCGCCGTGAAGATCGGCCTGTCCGCGATCGCGCCCGTCGTCGCCCGCACCGACGACCAGGTGGTGCTGTTGCTGGGCGTGGCGACCGGCCTGGCCTTCACCGTCGGGGCGGGCATCGGCGGCTTCCTGTTGCACCGCGCCCTCGGCGACCTGCGGATGGCGAACGTGGGCCGGACCGTGTGGCACGTGGTGATCGCCTCGGCCGCAGGTTCGGCGGCGATGCTGCTCACCGATCGGCTGCTGCGGCTCGGTGCGCTGAGCGACCGGTTCGGCGGTATCGGCTCGATGGTGCGGGTCGCGATCACCGGCGCGCTGATGCTGCTGGTGACCCTCACGGTGATGTGGTTGCTGAAGGTGCCCGAGATCCTGGCGATCACCGCGGCGGTCCGGCGCAAGGTCGACGCGCTGCGCGGACGCACGCCCGTCGAGCCGGCCGTCGCCGAGGCGGATGCCGACGAGATCGCCGAACTCGAGGCGGCCCGCTTCGAGGAATCGGAGGCCGAGAAGACCATCGTGTTGCCGCGCCTGGACTACGGCGACTACGGGGTGGCCCCGTACGACGCGGTCACCGAGGTGATTCCCGCGATCAGGGACGTGCCGAGCCACATCGATGCACACCGGCAACTCCCGTACCCTGGTCGACGGCAGGTTCGTACCACCCGGGACGGATCGCGCCGGTTCGCGGATGCCGGACGGCCTCCCGGTTACCTCCGGGGCGGGCGAGTCGAACAAGAAGGAGTGAGGGTGAGCGACGACCACGCTACCGGTAAGTCCACGGTCGATGAGTCCGCATCGACGGACCCGGGTTCGGTGTCCACGGACGCCGACGGCACGTCGACGCAGTCCCCGCAGGCCGGCATCCCCGACCGTTCCGCCTCGCCGCAGAAGTCCGCCGGCAGCCCTGCCGAGAACCGCTCCGGTGCCGGCCGGCCCCGCCGCGATCCCCACGTCGACACCGGCGTCATCCCGATCGGCTCACCCCAGCTGCCTCCGCTGCGTGTGCCGGGGTCCGCGCCGCGCACCCCGATGCGCGGGCCGAAGCTGATCCCCGGCGCGTCGGTCGCCGGTGGCCGCTACCGTCTGCTCGCCCCGCACGGCGGCGCGCGCGGTCTGCGTTTCTGGCAGGCGCAGGACGTCAAGCTCGACCGCGAGGTGGCGCTGACGTTCGTCGACGCCGAGCAGCGCGCCGGGGACGTGACCGGCCCCGACGGTCCGCAGGCCATCCTGTCGCGCACCCTGCGGCTGGGCCGGATCAACTCACCGGGGCTCGCACGCGTGCTCGACGTGGTCCGCGGCAGCTCGGGCGGCATCGTCGTCGCCGAGTGGACGCCCGGTCGTTCGCTGCGCGAGATGTCCGGCACCGAGCCGTCCCCGCTCGGCGCGGCCCGCGCTGTGCAGGCCCTCGCGGCCGCGGCGGAGGCCGCGCACCGCAGCGGCGGCGCCCTCTCGATCGATCACCCCGACCGGATCCGCATCAGTGTCGCCGGCGACGCGGTGCTGGCCTTCCCCGCCACCTTCGCCGACGCGGACGTGACCTCCGACGTCCGGGGCCTCGGCGCGAGCCTCTACGGCCTGATCACCGCCCGCTGGCCGCTGCCCGAGCAGGCCGCGCCCGGGGAGCAGCCCCCGGCGCACACCGGCGGCACGATCGGCGGGATGCGCCCGGCGGACCTGACCGCCGAGGGCATCGCGGTCGAGCCCCGCACGCTGCGGCCGGAGGTGCCGTTCGAGATCTCCGCGGTGGCGGTGCGTGCGCTCGCGGCCGACGGCGGAATCCGGACCGCGGCCACCGTACAGCACATCCTCGGCCAGGCCTCGGTCGTGGACCAGAAGACCGACATGATCCCGGCCCTGCGGCTCGGCCAGCGCAGTGCCGGCGCCACCGACCACGCCCTCGCGGACCCGGAGGCTCTCGCCGAGGAGAAGAAGCGATCCGAGCGGATGCTGTTCGCGCTCGTCGGCCTCGGCATCACCACGGTGGTGCTCCTCGCCCTGATCGGCTGGTGGATCGCGAACCTGCTCGCCGGAGGCAACTCCGACGAGCCGCTCACGAGCCAGGACTTCGGCCTCACCCCGACCTCCGAGGCGCCGGCGGAGCCGGTCGCCCAGGCGCCGGCCCCGGCCGCAGCGGCCGGACCGGTGGCGGCATCGGCGGTCTCGGTGTTCTCCCCGCAGGGCACCCCGGATTCGCCGGCTACGGCGCGGTTGGCCATCGACGGTGATCCGTCGACGGAGTGGAGCACCGACGCCTACTTCCAGCCGTTTCCCGCCCTGAAGAACGGTGTGGGACTGATGGTGGCGCTCGCCGAGCCGGCCGCGCTCTCGTCGGTGTCGGTGACGTCGGACAGCCCGGGCACGAAGGTCGAGATCCGCAGCGCACCGTCGGACCAGGCCTCCCTGGACCAGACCCAGGTGATCGGCTCGGCGACGCTGCGGTCCGGCGTCACGGAGATCCCCGTCGAGGCCGAGGGCCGCACCTCCGATGTGCTGGTGTGGATCACGGGGCTGAGCACGTCCGGCGGCGGCAACAAGAGCTCGATCGCCGAGGTGACGTTCACCGCCGCCGAATAGCCCGGCGCACGCACCTCCGGTCGCCCACCTCGATCGGCTACCATCCGCGCGTGCGAATTTTGGGGGGGATCGCAGGAATTGCCGTGTCCGACGCCGAGTTACTCGCGGCGCACGCGGCGGGGGACCGACGCGCGTTCGCGCAACTGCTCGAACGGCACTACGACCATCTGTGGCAGGTGGCGCGCCGCACCAGCTATTCGCCCGAGGATGCCGCGGACGCCCTGCAGGAGGCGTTGCTGTCGGCGCATCGTACGGCGGGGAAATTCCGGAACACCGCGGCGGTTCGCAGCTGGCTGCACACCATCGTGGTGAACGCGTGCCTGGACCGCATCCGGCGCAACAAGGCGCGACCGACCGTCCCGCTGTACGACGACGGCACCGATGCCCGCGACGAACGGGATCGCATCGCGGAGCGGGAGATCGCGCTCGACATCGAGGCGGCGTTGTTCACCCTGCCACCGGAGCAACGCGCCGCGGTCGTCGCCGTCGACGTGGAGGGCTGGCCGGTAAGCGAGGCGGCCCGGCGGCTCGGTGTTCCCGAGGGCACGGTCAAGAGCCGCTGCGCGCGCGGGCGCCGTCGGCTCGCGGTGCTTCTCGGTGACCTGCGGGATACGGGGAACCGATCGTGATAGGCGGCCGTCTTATCCTGGTGAGGGCACCGGAAGGCGGGGAGGACGGCGGATGACCGAGGACGAGCTGCCGCGGCCGCCGTATTCTGCCGACCTGCTCGCCGACCTGCACGCCGGGGTCCTGGACGACGACGTCACCGCCGGATTGTGGCCGGCGGTGCGGCGGGATCCGGACGCCATGGCGGTGATCGCCGCGCTCGACTCCGTCAGCCGCCGGCTCCGGGCCCTCGGTGCGGCCGAAGGTGTTGAGAGCCCGCCGATCCCGCCGGAAGTGGCGGCCCGGATCGATGCGGCCCTGACCGCGGACGCCGCCGCGCGTCGACGGCGACGGTGGCTGCTCGCCGCGGCCGGGACGGGGGCTGCGGCCGCGGTGGCGATCGGATTCGCCGTTACCGCCCACGGCGCCGGACGCCCCGATGCCGCGGCGCCGATGGCCGCGCCCGCCGCTGCCGCGCCGGCTTCTGCTGCACCGGCTTCTGCTGCACCGGCTTCTGCTGCACCCGGTGCCGACGTGCTCGACCCGGCGACCTGGCGCGCGATGATCGGCGCGTCCGACCCCGGCCCGCTGTCGGATCACGCAGTACTTCGAGAATGCCTCGAGGCCAACGGCATCGACGAATCCCGGCCACTGCTGGGGTCACGCACGATCCGGTTCGACGGCCGGGAGGCGGTCGCGCTGGTCCTGGGTGATGCCGCGTCGCCGCGGTTGACGGCACTGGTGGTGGGCACGGGATGCGGCGCTTCCGATCCGGCGACTCTGGTGATCCGTCAGATCGGCTGAGTCGCAAGGAGTTCAACCGTCCGCGGCGGGCAGCAACAGATCGAGGATCCGCTCCCGCAGGGCGGACGTGTCGTCCTCGGCCGCAACGATGCTCGCGAACAGCGCCGCACCCGCGGCGAGGACGAGCACGGCACGTGCGTCGAGGTCGGCGGGAGAGGAGCCGTCGCCGTGGGAGAACAGTGCCGTGCTGGGGCCGCTGAAGGTGCGCCACAGGGTGTTCCGCAGATCGTCGTGATCGCGGAGTGCGGCGATGAGCCCGGGCAGGGCGGCGCGGACGTCGGGGCGGGCGAACAGGTCCGCGCTGCCCCTGACGACCCATTCGATCCAGCCGCGGCGGTCCGTCCCGTGCATCGGGGTCAGGTCCGGCGCGGAACCGAGAAGCGAGTCGAGCACGAGGTGCGCCTTCGACGGCCACCGCCGGGTGAGGGCCGCCCGGCTCACCCCGGCCCGGGCCGCGATGCCGCGCAGGCTCAGGTGTTCCCAGCCGACCTCGAGCAGCATCGCGCGGGTCACGGCGAGGACCTCGGCGTCGATGCGCGGATCGCGGGGGCGGCCGGCGGGCGTGGGGGAGCGGTGGGATGCGGTCATCACCGGTAATTGTGGTGCACGGCACGGCGCGGCACTATAGTTGCAACACGTTACAGAACCACTGGCATCGAAAGTAGGGGCATGACCTCGTCGCGACCCGCCGTGTTCGAACCCGTTCGGCTCGGACCGCTCACCCTGCGCAACCGCATCCTCAAGGCCGCGACGTTCGAGGGCGTCATGCCCGGCGGTCGCGTCACCGACGAACTCGTCGAGTTCCACGCCGAGGTCGCCCGCGGCGGCACCGCACTGACCACCGTCGCGTACTGCGCCGTCGCACCCGGCGGGCGCGTACACCGCAACACCGTCGTCCTCGACCGCGACACCGTGCCGGGTCTGCGCCGCCTCACCGACGCCGTGCACGCGGAGGGCGCGCTCGCCTCGGCGCAGATCGGGCACGCCGGACTCGTCGCCAATCAGATCTCCAACGGGACGAAGACCCTCGCCCCGTCCACCCGCATCAGCGCCCCCGCCATGGGCCTGGTGCGGGGCGCGAGTCTCGCGCAGCTCGATCAGGTCGTCACCGATTACGAGAACGCGACCCGCTGCGCCGTCGAGGCCGGATTCGACGCGCTCGAGGTGCACCTGGGACACAACTATCTGCTCAGCTCGTTCCTCAGCCCGAATCTCAACAAGCGCAGCGACCGCTACGGCGGCAGTCTCGAGAAGCGAACCGCGTTTCCCCGACGCATTCTCGAGGCGGTCCGCAAGGCGGCCGGCGACTCGGTCGCCGTCATCGTCAAGTTCAACATGACGGACGGCGTCCCCAAGGGCCTGTGGCTCCACGAGAGCCTGCCCATGGCGCGGCTGATCGAATCCGACGGCCACATCGACGCGATGGAACTCACCGGCGGCAGCTCCCTGCTCAACGGCATGTACTTCTTCCGCGGCGACGTCCCGCTGGCCGAGTTCGTCGCGTCCCAGCCCAGGCTCGTCGGGCTGGGACTGCGGTTCTACGGGCCGCGGCTCTTCCCGACCTACCCCTTCGAGGAGGCGTTCTTCCGCCCGATGGCTCGGCAGTTCCGGTCCGAGCTGCGCACCCCGCTCATCCTCCTCGGCGGCATCAACCGGATCGACACCATCGAGAACGCGCTCGACGAGGGATTCGAGTTCGTCGCGATGGGCCGGGCGCTGCTGCGAGACCCGTACCTCGTCAACAAGTTCCGGGACGAGCGCGTGCGCGAAGGGCTGTGCATCCACTGCAACAAGTGCATGCCCACCATCTACACCGGAACCCGGTGCGTCGTGCGCGAATCCCTGCGCGACGTGGAGCACAGCACCTGACGGTGCGCCGGCCCGCAGCTATCCTGCAACACCATGGACGGTGGGCGGTGACGAACGCGACGACCCCGCCCGTGCAGGTGCGGGTGCTGGGCGCCGTCGCCGCGCTCGTCGACGGGCAGCCCGTCGCCCTCGGCGGTCCCGTCCGTCGTGCGCTGCTCGCCCGGCTGGTGGCGGCACGCGGGCACCCGGTCTCCGCCGACCGGCTCGTCGGGGACCTGTGGGGCGGGGCACCGCCGGCCAAACCGGTGGCGGCGCTGCAGGCGCACATCTCCCACCTGCGCCGGGTGCTCGGTCCGGGCCACGACCCGCTGCCACGGAGCGCCGCCGGGTACGCGCTGAACCTGCCTGTCGCCGCGGTGGACGCGTGGGCGTTCGAGGACGCCGTCACCCGCACCGTCACCGCACCCCACGACCGGCTCCGGCACCTCGGGCAGGCCCTCGAGCGGTGGCGGGATCCGCTGCCCGACATCGATCGATATCCCTGGGCGGCAATCGAATCCGACCGGCTCGGGGAACTGCGCCGCACGGCGGTGGAACAGTACGCCGAGACCGCGCTCGAACTCGGTGCTCCCGTCGCGCCGCTGATCGCGTCGCTGAGCGACATCGTCGCGGCGGACCCCGGCCGCGAACGCGCCGTCGGGCTCCTGGCGCGCGCCCGGTACCGCGCCGACGGCCCGGCCGACGCCCTCGCCGTCATCCGCCGCTCGCGGCAGTACCTGGCCACCGAACTGGGCCTCGACCCCGGTCCGGCACTACGGGCCGCCGAGCACGAGATCCTCACCGGTACGGCCGGTCCTGCCCGGGACCGAGCGCCGATCGCCGACCACGTCCGCCCCGCCGAACTCGGCGTCCTGCTGGACGAGGCCGGACGCGCCGCCCGCGGTGAGACGCGTCTGACGTGGCTGGCCGGGGAACCCGGGGCGGGCAAGACCCATCTCACCACGCTGCTCGCCGGCGCCCTCGAGGGCGACGGCTGGCAGGTTGCCCGCGGCAACTGCCCCGAGGTGGACGGAGCGCCACCGGGGTGGCCCTGGATCGAGATCCTCGACGCCCTCGCCCACACCGACCCCGACGGCACGGCCACGATGACGTCCCGGCTGGCCGTGCCCGGCACCGGCCTCGACACGTTCGGGCTCGCCCGTTCGCTCACGCGGCACCTCGGCCGCATCGCCGCCGACCGTCCGCTGCTGCTCGTCTTCGACGACATGCACCGCGCCGACGAACCGACCCTGCACCTGCTGCGCCTCACCCTCGCCGCCCTGCGAACCCGGCCGCTGCTCGCCGTCGCCACCTATCGGCCCACCGAGGCGGGGAGCGAACTCGCCGCCGTCCGCGCGGCGACGAACGCATGCCCCGGCCGGCAGATCCGCCTCGCCCCGCTGACCGACGACGGCATCGCCCGCCTCGTCCGCGAATGCGGCGTCGTCGCCCTGGCGCCCGAGGACATGGCGTTGCTCGTCGCCCGGACCGACCGAAATCCGTTGTTCGTCAGAGAATTTGCTCTGCTGATCGCCGACCGGGGCGTCCGGGCACTCCATCACGACGTGCCGGCCGGGATCGCCGACGTACTGCACCACCGCATCCACACGCTGCCCGAGGCCACCGTCGCCGTGCTGTCCGCGGCCGCCGTCCTCGGACGCGAAGCCGACCTGGACGTGCTCGCCGCGATGTGCGGAACCGACCTCGAGTCCCTCCTCGAGCCACTCGAGCCGGCCCTGCGCGCCCGCCTGCTCGAGGAACCCGCACCCGAGCGGATCCGGTTCACCCACAATCTCGTCCGGGAAACCCTGTACGCGGGGCAGTCACGCCTCCGGCGCACCCGTCTGCACGGCGCGGCCCTCGCGGCGTTGTCCGCCCTGCGGCCGGCCGAGGTGGCCGCGACGGCACACCATGCGGCGCTCGCGGCCACCCCGTCCACCGCCCACCACGCCGTCGCGCACCTCACCGCGGCGGCCCGTCGCGCCGACGCTCTCGGCGCCCGAGCCGATGCGGTCACCCTGTGGGGCGCTGCGGTGTCGGCACACGAGATGTCCACCGTCGTACCGGAAGACGGCCTGCTGCCGCTGCTCACCGGATACGTCGGAGCGCTCGCCCACACCGGCGACGTGGTCACCGCACGCGTCGTGCGCCAACGCGCCGTGGACCTCGCCCGGCGGATCGGTGACCCGCCGGCCCTCGTTGCGGCGCTCACTTCGTGGTCCGCGCCGGTCACCTGGACCGTCCGGGTCGACGACGAACCGGACCGGCGCATCCTCGACCCCGTGCAGTCACTCCTCGCCACCACCGCCCTCGGCGACCACGACCGGGTCCTGCTGCTCGTCACCGCCGTCTTCGAACTCGAGGGCGCCGACTCGGTGGCCGCCCTCGCCGCGGCCCGCCGCGCGCACGCCCTCGCGCGGGGAACCGCCGACGCCGGGCTGCGCTGCCGTGCGCTCAACGCCCTCGGATTCGTCGCGTACGGCCCGGACCTCGTGGCGCAGCGGCGTGACATCGCCGCGGAACTCCTCACCGTCGCCGGCGACGCGGGAGACGCCGCGTATCAGGCGCAGGCACACTTCCAGTGGTTCCTCGCCGCCGCCGCAGACACCGAACTCGACGAGGCCCGTCGCCACGCCGAACTCGCCGTGCGGTACGCGGCCGGCCGGCAGCTCTCCCAGTTGCTCGGCGTGGTCGAACTGTTCCGCGCCCTGGTGCGCCTCCTCGCCGGCGACGAGGACGGCGCACAGCGCGGATATGACACCGTCGCAGCACAACTCGAGGCGGAGGGCACCGCCTCGGCCCGGTGGATCGGTACCGTCGGACGCATCGGTGTGGCCACGGCGCGCGACGACTTCGCTCCGCTCGTCGCCGAGTTGTCCGCACTCGAATCGGCACGGCCGCACAGTGTCCGGTTCCCGTTGATCCTCGCCCTGCTCGACAGCGGTGAACACGAACGGGCGCGGCAGTTGTGGCGCGCCCAGCGGCCGTTCCGGCGCGACTACTACTGGCTGGCCATGACATGCCTGCGCGCCCGTGCCGCGGCCCGGCTCGCGGACACGGCGACGGCCCGGGACTGCCATGCGCAGTTGCTGCCGTTCAGCGGCCGCATCGCCGGCCTGGATTCCGGCTCGTTCCACGCCGGCCCCGTGGACGCTGCCCTCGCCGAGACCGCGGCGCTGCTCGGCGATGCGGACTCGGCACACCGATTCCACGATGCGGCCGAGACACTCACCGCGACGGTGTCGGCACAACTGCACGACCCGGCGTGGGCGGCGTGGCGTTGAGCCCGTTCCGTCGTGTCGCGGACAGGACGCACAGCCCGATCGCCGCGAACGCGCAACCGCGTGGAATTTCGACGACCAGTCCGGTCACGCCCGGCATCGCCGGAATCGGCAGCAGGAGAACGACACCGCCCGCCGCCATGAGGGCGCCGATCCACACCGGTACCGCACGCGAACGGATCAGCGCGATGCCGAACAGGATCATGCTGCCCATGAAGACGAGTCCGCTGACGGTCTGCAGGAGCACATAGGGCTCGTAGTCGAGGAGGGTATCCGACCCGGAGATCGCCCCTGCCGTCGCCGGATCGCGCGAGAACGGCACGGAGACGAAGGCTTCGATCACCAGGTGCGAGAACGCCACCAGCACCGAGGACAGGAAGTATGTGACGTACGCGACGAGACCGAGCATTCCGGTTCCGGCGGCGACCCAGGCGTACAGCGCGGGCACACCGAGCATCAACAGCAGCGTTCCCGACAGCAGGAGGACGTGGGGGAGGGGATTGATCGGAGCGGACAGCGCCGGCACCGAATGCGCGGCGCCGTCGACGACGGGATGCAGGAGGCCGCCGGCGAGGTTCAACGGGAACGCGGCGACGACGGACACCGCGCCGAGGCGGTACAGCAGTGCGGGAGTTACGGTCATACCGTCAGCGTGACGATTCGGCCTTGCGGTTCCCTTGCCGTCCGCTTGCCGTCCGGGTGGGCAGGGTACGCCTCGGTGTGGCGTGACGCACGGCACTCGAGGAACAACACCCCTTACCCTGTTGTTGACCCATGTTGTGGACCACTGACGTCTTGTGGACCACTGACGTCCCGGTCACGGGCCTCCAGGCTCGACCGTCCCGTATCGAAGTACCAGCAGACAGAAGTACCAGCAGACACCGGAAGGCTCGCATGACCACTGAATCCACGATCCACGACCTGATCATCGTCGGTTCGGGCCCGGCCGGATACACCGCCGGGATCTACGCCGCCCGCGCCGAGCTGTCCCCGCTGCTGTTCGAGGGAACCCAGTTCGGCGGCGCCCTGATGACCACCACCGAAGTCGAGAATTTCCCCGGCTTCCGCGAGGGCATCACGGGACCGGACCTGATGGACCAGATGCGCGAGCAGGCCCTGCGCTTCGGCGCCGACATCCGCACCGAGGACGTCGACGAACTCGACCTGACCGGCCCGGTCAAGAAGGTCGTCGCCAACGGACAGACCTACCACGCCCGCGCCGTCATCCTGGCGATGGGTGCCGCCGCGCGCTACCTCGGCATCCCCGGCGAGGAGCAGCTCCTCGGCCGCGGCGTGTCCGCCTGCGCCACCTGCGACGGCTTCTTCTTCCGTGACCAGGACATCGCCGTCGTCGGCGGCGGCGACTCCGCCATGGAGGAAGCCACCTTCCTGACCCGCTTCGCCCGCAGCGTCACCCTCATCCACCGCCGCGAGGAATTCCGCGCCTCGAAGATCATGCTCGACCGCGCCCGCGCGAACGAGAAGATCCGCATCGTCACCAACGCCAAGCCCGTCGAGGTGCTCGGCGACACCGCCGTCACCGGCCTGGTCCTCGAGGACACCGTCACCGGCGAGCGCAGCACCCTCCCGGTGACCGGCATGTTCGTCGCGATCGGCCACGACCCGCGCAGCGAACTCGTCCGCGGCCAGATCGACCTCGACGACGCCGGCTACGTCCAGGTGCAGACCCCGACCACCGCCACCAACCTGCCGGGCGTCTTCGCCGCCGGCGACCTCGTCGACCACCTCTACCGCCAGGCCATCACCGCCGCCGGCACCGGCTGCTCCGCCTCGCTCGACGCCGAACGCTGGCTCGCCGAGCAGGAAGACCGCCACCCGATCACCGTCAACGCCGGATACTGACCCCTTCCACACCCATCGAGTAGGAGCCATCGTGGCCGAGAAGAACACCGTCACCATCTCCGACGCCTCGTTCGTCGAGGACGTCCTGCAGTCCGACAAGCCGGTACTGGTCGATTTCTGGGCGACCTGGTGCGGCCCGTGCAAGATGGTGGCTCCCGTTCTCGAGGAGATCGCCGGGGAGCACTCCGAGAAGCTCAAGATCGCCAAGCTCGACATCGACGCCAACCCCGCCGCGGCGCGCGACTACAAGGTCATGTCGATCCCGACGATGATCCTGTTCTCCGGTGGCAAGCCGGTGAAGACGATCGTCGGTGCGAAGGGCAAGGCGGCTCTCCTCCGCGACCTCGCCGACGTGCTCTGAGTCACCGTTTCCCCGTCGACACGGATGCGCCCGGATTATTCGTGATCCGGGCGCATCTGCGACAATCGAACGATGGTCTGGTGTCACACCGGGCACAGCAGGTCAGCAGCACGGAAAGGGCCGAGACATGCACCGACTGCGCTACGGCGACCATGGCCCTGCCGTCGCCGAAATCCGGAGCACCCTCACCGGCCTCGGATTTCTGCACGGCGAGTCCGACGTCTCCGCCGGCGACAGCTGGGTGGGCTCCGATGCGGTGTTCGACCGTGAGCTCGACAGCGCGGTGCGTGCGTTCCAGCAGCAGCGCGGTCTGCTCGTCGACGGCGTCGTCGGTCCCGCCACCTACCGGTCGCTGAAGGAAGCCTCGTATCGGCTCGGCGCCCGCACCCTCATCTATCAGCTCTCCGCACCGCTCTACGGCGACGACGTCGCGACGTTGCAGCGGCGCCTGCAGGATCTCGGGTTCTACGTGGACCGGGTCGACGGCTACTTCGGGCCGCGCACCCACGAGGCCCTGAGCTCCTTCCAGCGGGAGATCGGCCTCGCACCCGACGGCATCTGCGGCGCGGAGACCCTCCGGTCGCTGGAACTGCTCGGGACCCGGGTCACCGGCGGATCGCCGCACGCCATCAGCGAGGAGGAGATCGTCCGCCGGTCCGGTCCGCACCTGAGCGGCAAGCGCATCGTCATCGATCCCGGCCTCGGTGGCCGCGACCACGGCATCATCGTGCGCAGCCCGCACGGCGACATCTCCGAGGCCGACATCCTGTGGGACCTCGCTCGTCGCCTCGAGGGCCGCATGGCCGCGACCGGAATGGAGACCTTCCTCTCCCGGCCGTACCACGCGAATCCGTCGAACATCGAGCGGGCCGGCACCTCCAACGCGTTCGGCGCGGACCTGATGATCTCCCTGCGCTGCGACAGCAGCCCCAATCCGGCCGCGAGCGGCATCGCGAGCTTCCATTACGGCAACGCGCACGGCTCCGAGTCGATGATCGGTCAGGTGCTCACCGGATTCATCCAGCGCGAGGTGACGGCCCGCACGCCGCTGCGGGACTGCCGTAGCCACGGTCGCACCTGGGATCTGCTGCGCCTGACGAACATGCCGACCGTGCAGATCGACCTCGGCTACCTCACGAACACGCAGGACGCCGCAGTCCTCGCCACCCCGCGTTCGCGCGACATCATCGCCGAAGCCATCCTCATCTCGGTCAAGCGGCTGTACCTGCTCGGTCAGGACGACCAGCCCACCGGCACCTACACCTTCGCAGAACTGCTCGCCGAGGAACTGTCGATCACCGAGACCCGCTGAGCGGTTCGCTCAGCGGGCCGCCCCCACCGGGGTACGCCCCGACATGCCCGCGACGGTGAGCGCGGCCTCCTCGAGCAGTCGATCCAGCGCCGCCTCGACCCCCACCTTCCATTCGTGGTCGCGATCGAGTTCGAGCCGCAACCTCGGGAAGCGGTGGTGGGGAGCGACGACCTCGAAACCCATGTCCTCGAGGAAGCCGGCCTCGACCATGCACTCGGCGGGGGAGCAGTCCCGTGCGGCCGTTGCCCCGGGAACGTCGCTCTCGTCCTCGCCGGCAGTCCGATACCCGAACGCCTCGATCGCGCGCACGTTGCGGCGGACCAGATCGGAGATCACCGCGCGGATCAGTGCCGCCCCGAGATCGCTGCCCTCCGCGAGCGGCTCGATCCGGACGGTGGTCAGCAGGATGGCATCCGCGCTCACCGGGGACGTCGGGAACAGCTGAGCGCGCGGCACCATGTTCGGCGGGGCGTAGAACGCGCTACCGGCGGGCTTGTCGTCGAGCGTGGCGACCTGGGCGCAGGAGCCCCACTGGAGCATGACCATCGACAGCCATGCCTCCTTCTCGAACTCCGGATCGTAGAACCCGCCCGCGTCGTGTACCGCCGCGGGGTCCATCTCCCAGAACACACAGCGCCGGGCGTGTGCCGACAGCTGATCCATTCCGCCCAGGGTGAGTGTTGTGACTCGAGTCGACATCTGGGTTACTCAGCCTCCAAGTCCGTATCCTCGACTGTCGTCCTGACGTGCCGAGGCGTCAAGAGGGGTTGGCCTGAGATTCCATCATCGCCACGATCCGCTCCAGGTCGTCGACCGAGCCGAACTCCACAACGATCTTGCCCTTGCGCTTGCCCAGGCTGACTGTGACACGGGTGTCGAAGGAATTGGACAGGCGCTCCGCGACGTCCTGGAGGCCGGGCATCTGGATGGGCTTGCGGCGCTGCTGCGGTGCGGGGTCCTTCCCGTCGCCGCGGTTCGCCAGCATGACCGCCTCCTCGGTGGCCCGCACCGAGAGGCCCTCGGCGACGATGCGCGCGGCGAGCACCTCCTGGGCGTCGGGTCCGGCCTCGAGCGACAGCAGCGCGCGAGCGTGCCCGGCGGAGAGCACACCCGCCGCCACCCGCCGCTGGACGGGGATCGGCAGCTTGAGCAGACGGATCATGTTGGTGACCACCGGCCGGGATCGGCCGATGCGGGCCGCCAGTTCCTCGTGGGTGACGCCGAACTCCTCGAGCAACTGCTGATACGCCGCCGCCTCCTCGAGCGGGTTGAGCTGGACCCGGTGGATGTTCTCCAGCAGCGCGTCACGCAGGAGGGACTGGTCGTCGGTCTCACGGACGATCGCCGGGATCGTGGCGAGACCGGCCTCCTGGCCGGCACGCCACCGGCGCTCGCCCATGACGAGCTGGTACCGCTCTCCGTCGAGCCTGCGCACGACGATGGGCTGCATGAGCCCGAACTCACGGATGGAGTGGACGAGTTCGGCGAGCGCCTCCTCGTCGAAGACCTGCCGCGGCTGGCGCGGGTTCGGCTCGATCTTGTCCGCCTCGATCTCGAGGTAGACCGCTCCGGCGGGGGAGGGGAGGGGCGTGTCCGCCGGCGCCGGGGCGCCGTTGCCCGCGGCCTTCGCGGCCGGGGGAGTCGCCTGTTCGGTGGCGGTGGCCTTGTTCGACGTGGTTTTCGGAGCGGCGTTCTTGCGGTTGTCGCCGATGATCACGTCGGCCGCAGCGTTACCGAGGCCGGGAGCGGCCGCCGGGCCGGTCGGAATCAGCGATGCCAGACCCCGCCCCAACCCGCCTTTGCGTGTCGCGCTCATTCGTTCCCCTGCTTCTCGTTCCGGTATCCGCGTGCCGCCAGTTCGCGTCCCGCGTCGAGGTAGCTCATCGCACCGCGCGAACCTGGATCGTAGTCGAGAACAGTCATCCCGTAACCGGGAGCTTCCGAGACCTTCACGCTGCGGGGGATGACGGACCGCAGCACCGCGCTGCCGAAGTGGGCGCGAACCTCCTCCGCGACCTGATCGGCGAGCTTGGTGCGGGCGTCGTACATGGTGAGCAGCACGGTCGAGACGTGCAGTTCGGGATTGAGGTGCGACTGGACGAGTTCGATGTTGCGCAGCAGCTGGCCGACCCCCTCCAGCGCGTAGTACTCGCACTGGATGGGGATGAGCACCTCCTTCGCCGCCACGAGCGCGTTGACGGTGAGGAGACCCAGCGACGGCGGGCAGTCGATGATGACGTAGTCGAAGTCCTCATCGCCGAGCGCGGCGGGGGAGAGAGCGTTCTTGAGACGGTTCTCCCGCGCGACCATCGAGACGAGCTCGATCTCGGCGCCGGCGAGGTCGATGGTGGCCGGGATACAGAACAGGCGCTCGCTGTGCGGGCTCTGCTGGATGGCTTCGGCGGCCTTCACCTCCCCGAGGAGCACCTCGTAGCTCGACGGGACGCCGGAGTGGTGCGGCACCCCGAGGGCGGTGCTGGCATTGCCCTGGGGGTCGAGATCGACGACGAGGACGGTCAACCCCTGAACGGCGAGGGCCGACGCCAGGTTCACCGTGGACGTGGTCTTGCCGACGCCACCCTTCTGGTTCGCGATCGTGATGACGCGGCGGCGAGCCGGCTTGGGGAGTGCGTTCACGGAACTCGGGTGAAGTACCTGGCTGGCTCGGTGCGCGGCGGCGCCGATCGGTGTGTCCAACGGCGAGAGCCCCTCGTACGGAATCGGAGAGAACTCGTCCTCGACGGACTCGGACTCGGCTCCCGTCGGCCTCTGCGCCTCGGTTTCACGTGAAACAGCGGATTCAGATCCACCCGACATTGACCGCTCCTTTGTTGTCGACACACCCGGTTGGCACGGTACATCCCCCTCGCGAAACCACGCCGGTGGTCCACGACCGGCCACCCCGGCCGGCCACCGTTTCGGTCCCGCGACCGGGCGGAGTGAGCCGAGGCGTAGTGGCTGATGCGTGAACTCGGAAAGCGGGTTGCGCCGGCGCAGGTTGGCGACCCTGCCGGCCCACTCCGTTTCCTCGTTTCGACCAGTATCCCATCCACCTTCCGGAGGAGTGCGACGACGTCGCCGACGAAGATGATGTTTCACGTGAAACCTGACGTTTCACGTGAAACAGAGATCCCCGCCGGTGTCGTTTCACGTGAAACGCCACCGGGTGGCGGCGGCGGACCGGGCGCCATCCGAGCGGGCGGGAAATTATCTGTCACAGTGACGAAATGCCATCGAGTGGATGGATGGGCGGTTGCCGCGAAAGATCCGCACTCCCGGACGAATTCCGTTCGTGATCCCAAAAGACAAGGCAAGCAACAACTTCGGGCGAAACTGGGATCAAAGGAACGGCAGACGGCGGACTTCCACGCGGTCTCGGCGGCGCAGAACCGGAGTTCGCAGTCGAGGAGGGGATTTCCGGACGCGGCGCACGCGGTGAGCGGCGGGCGATGCAGGTGCCGTCAGGATGCGGCCTTCCGCGTCACGCCATCGGGACGCGAGGGGCGGCTCGCGCGGGTTGCAGCGACAACAGTGGCGCCTGCTCGAGAGAATCGTTCAGCTCGAGAGTCTCGAGTCGCGCACATCTCGAGTCGGCGCACTCGAGGCGGGGGACCGCTCGAGTGGGGGGTTTCACGTGAAACCTGATCAGCGCTTCTTGCGCCGTCGCACCGGCCGCGGCATCCGCTCCGCCTTCACAACGAGGGTGGGGGTCTCGAGCAGACCCACGCCGCACTCGAGGACCTCGAGGTTGCCGGCACCGAGACGGGCGAGTTCGTCGCGATCGCGTTCGATCTCCTCCGCCGCGCTGGAGCCCTTGAGCGCCAGCATCCGTCCGCCCTCGTGCACGAGCGGCAGCGACCACTTGGCGAGCTTCGCCAGCGGCGCCACCGCACGCGAGGTGACGACGTCGGATCCGCCGGCTTCCTTCACGACGCCGGGCTGCTCCGCACGGCCGCGGATGACGAGCACGTTGGTCAGGCCGTGCGTTTCGACGAACTCGGCCAGATACACCGACCGTCGCAGCAGGGGTTCGACGAGGGTCACATGCAGATCGGGGCGGGCGATCGCCAACGGGATACCCGGAAGCCCGGCACCGCTGCCCACATCGACGACACGTTCGCCTTCGTCGATCAGTTCACCCAGCACTGCGCAGTTGAGCAGGTGGCGGTCCCACAGGCGGGGGACCTCGCGCGGACCGATGAGACCGCGCTCCACACCGTCGGTAGCGAGGGAATCCCGGTACTGCTCGGCAAGACCGAGTCGCTCACCGAAGACGCGAACGGCGATCTCGTGGATGCGCGCCTCGTCCTGTTCCACGTGAAACATCCTCTCCCGACGACACTGGCCTCGAAGAAAGGAGGGATCCCGACGCACCCGCCGAGATCCCTCCCACGCACTGCTGTCCGATCGATACTGCTGTCCGATCGATACTGCTGTCCGATCGATACTGCTGTCCGGTCAGTTCTTGACGACGACGACCCGGCGCTGCGGCTCGGCGCCCTCGCTCTCGCTGGACACACCCTCGATCTTGGCCACGGCGTCGTGGACGATCTTGCGCTCGAAGGGCGTCATCGGGGTCAGCTCCTCGCGCTCCCCGGTCTCGAGTACCCGCTTCGCGGCGGCCGTACCAAGCTGGCTGAGCTCTGCGCGCTTGCCCGCCCGCCACCCCGCGATGTCGAGCATCAGCTTGCTGCGCTCGCCGGTGACCTGCTGCACCGCGAGGCGGGTGAGCTCCTGCAGGGCATCGAGTACCTCGCCGTCGCGGCCGACGAGCTTGGACAGATCCTTGCCGCCGTCGATACTCACGACCGCACGGTCGCCCTCCACGTCGAGATCGATGTCGCCGTCGAAGTCCAGGACGTCGAGCAGCTGCTCGAGGTAGTCGCCGGCGATTTCGCCCTCCTCGATCAGGAGATCGTCCTCGGAGTCGGAATCCGCATCGAGATCCGGCGTCTCGGTGGTCACGTCGGCATCCTCCTGTGCCTTGTCCAGGTCACTGGCCATGATTCGCTCTCTCTTCTTCGGTCAGCGCCGCTTGCGCTTGGAGTTCTTCGAGCCGCTGGGGCGTTTCGATCCGGCGACGTTCTTCGGGCCTCCGGCCGGCGGGGCGGACGGCCCGGCACCGCCGGAGGTGTCGTCCGCGGCCGGCTTCTCCAGCGAGATCTCCGAAGCGTCCGCGGCACCGGCGACAGCGTCCTCCCCGGTGGTGGACGGAGCCTTCTTCTTCGCGGCCCGATCGGGACGGGCACCCGGCTTGGGGGCGTTGTCGCTGCGGCGTGCGATCGCGGCCTGCTTCTTGGCCTCTTCCTCCTGGTCGATCTTGCGGAAGACGATGTGCTGCTGGGCGTAGGTCCAGATGTTGTTGCTCACCCAGTACAGGAGGATGGCGATCGGCAGGAACGGGCCGCCGACGATGACGCCGAGCGGGAACACCCACAGCGCCAGCTTGTTCATGATCGCGGCCTGCGGATTCGCCGCGGCCTGCGCGCTCTGCCGCGCGACGGAGGCGCGGGAGTTGAAGTGGGTCGCGATGCCCGCGACGATCATCAGCGGAATCGCCACGAGCGCGATGTCGAGGCGGGAGGGGATGCCGCCGAACGGCTCGAACGCCACCAGCGACGCCTCGGGCTGGGTGATCCACGCCGAGATCGGCGCGCCGAACAGGCGCGCACTGAGGAAGGACTGCACGTCCTCCGGGCTGAACGCATAGTTTCCGAGCTGGGCGTTCTCCTCCGGTGACAGGCCGAGCTGACCGAATCCTTCACCGGTGCGGTTGAACGAGCGCAGCACGTGGAACAGACCGATGAACACCGGCGCCTGCAACAGGACCGGGAGGCAACCCATCAGCGGGTTGAAGCCATGTTCCTTCTGCAGCTTCTGGAGTTCGACGGCCTGCCGCTGCCGGTCGTTGGAGTACTTCTTCTGCAGCGCCTTGATCTGCGGTTGCAGTTCCTGCATCTGCCGCGTCGTCCGGACCTGCTTGACGAACGGCTTGTACAGGATCGCGCGCAGCGTGAAGACGAGGAACACCACGGACAGCGCCCACGTCGCGCCGTCGTCGGGCTCCAGTCCGGGCAGGGCCGTGAAGGCGTTGTGCCAGACCCAGAGGATCCAGGACACGGGATAGTAGATGAAGTCGAGCACGGCTCTATGTACTCCTCAGGTCGTCCAAGGTCGCCACCCAGCGGCGTCGGTCCGAAGTCTTCAGTGCCGGTCAGGGACCCCGGTCGACCGATCGATGCCGCCGCTCGGGCACCGGATCCCAACCCCCAGGGTGCCAGGGCGCACATTTGAGCAGGCGGACGACCGTCAGCACGGAGCCGACCACGAACCCCCGGGTTCGCAGCGCCTCGACGGCGTATTCGCTGCAGGTGGGGGTGAAACGGCAGGTCGGCATGCGTGTCGGAGACACGTACGTGCGATAGAGCTCGATGCAGAAGATCAACATCCGGGCCGGTGCGGAGCGCACCGACCGCAGCACGCCGTCCGCGTTCATCCCGTCCGTGTTCATCCCGGCCGCCGCGCCGTCGCGACCAGACCCAGTCGGGCGAGGCCGGAGCGAACCTGCCGGTCGAGTTCCTGCGAGGAGGCCGAGGCGGCACCCGGAAGCGCCCGGACGACGACGTCTGCGCCGGCGGGAACCTCGTCGACGAGAGTCGCACAGATATGACGAAGCCGGCGTGCGACTCGATGTCGAATCACCGCCGGCCCGACAGCCTTGCTCACGACGAATCCGAACCGCGGACCGCCGAAACTCACCACCAGCTCGGCCTGCTCCCGCTCGATCGCGTGAACGACCAGATCTCGCCGCCCCTGTCGGCGGCCACGACGAACGGTCTCGGAGAAGTCCGCGCGGCGCCGCAGGCGATACGGCTCAGGTAGCACCCCGAGCTCCCGGAATCGGGGATCAGGCGGTGAGCGAGGTGCGGCCCTTGCGGCGACGCGCCGACACGATCGCACGACCCGCACGGGTCCGCATCCGGAGACGGAAGCCGTGAACGCGCGCGCGGCGTCGGTTGTTCGGCTGGAACGTCCGCTTGCCCTTGGCCACGGTCAACACTCCTCGAAGTTCTATGACGCCGGTCGGCGTCCTCGGTCCAACGTGTACGGAAATCGCATGACACGTGCCGTACGCGAAAAATACTGCGTGGCAGCACGGATCCGTCACTGCTGTATGAGTGACTGTTCGAGGCTACTCGGCGGCAAGCACGAAATCAAACCGCGCCGGCTCGGCACACGCAAGACGACACGCCGCACACCCATTTTCCCGTGCGTCACGTTCGCAACACGAAGTCGTGTGACTCCGTTCACATTCCGGTACGCTCCCGTTCATGGTTTCGCCGGGGTTGTTCCTCGTCGCCCACCACCGCGGTGAGCGGGGCCACTCGCTTCCGCCGCGCGGGCACCGGCGCTGCGCCCGGCCGCCGGTCTGCGCGCGGGCCGGCACGCGCAGTCGCTAGCCCGGGCCGCGCGCGCCGGGCTTCTCGAGACATGTCACACTGGGCACTTCGTGTCCGAGCCGGACCTCGCGTCTCGTCCTCGGCGTGCCCCGCTCTCTACAACTCCCAATCCACATCCCACAGGCCGCCACCCTGTGGTTGTCCACATCTGTGGATAATCGTGTGGAATTCGGATCGAGAGAACTGGGGAGGACGCGACGTGAACGACGAGCCGAACGCGCTGGCCGACGTGTGGCCGGACGTCGTCGCGGAGCTGACCGCCGACGGCGAGGGCCTCAGCAAGGGCCAGAAGGCGTGGCTCGCCCTGGTCAGGCCGATCACCCTGGCGCAGGGTTTCGCCCTCCTGTCGGTTCCGTCCTCGTTCGCGCAGGAGGCCATCGAGCGGGATCTGCGCGAGCCGATCCTCCGCGCGCTCCACCGCACCCTCGGCCATCGCGTCGAGGGACTCGGCGTGCGCATCGAACCCTCGGCGGCCGTCGACGATCCCGCCGAGGACCCCTACGCCGTGCCCCGGGACACGCTGCCCCTCGAGGGCCTGCCGCCGGACCCCCGCGCGCCCGAGCCCCACGCGTTCGATACGCGGCCGATTCCCACCGGACCGCGCGAGCCCGACCCCCGCGACATGGTGCATCCGTTCCGGCGGCGCCGCCCCTCCTCCCTCGACCACGGCATGCTCGAGGTCGACACGGGCGAACTCGAGGAGGTCGACGACGACCGGGAGGCCATGACCGCGGTCCGGGAGTCGTGGCCGTCCTACTTCACCCAGCCGCCGCCGCCCGCCGCCGCGGCACCGACCGGCAGCAGCAGCCTCAACGCGAAGTACACGTTCGACACGTTCGTCATCGGAGCGTCGAACCGGTTCGCCCACGCGGCCGCGGTGGCGATCGCCGAGGCGCCCGCCCGCGCGTACAACCCGCTGTTCATCTGGGGTGCCTCCGGCCTGGGCAAGACGCACCTGCTGCATGCCGCCGGGCACTATGCGCAGCGCCTGTTCCCGGGCATGCGGGTCAAGTACGTCTCCACCGAGGAGTTCACGAACGACTTCATCAACAGCCTCCGCGACGACCGCAAGGTGGCGTTCAAGCGCAGGTACCGCGAGACGGACATCCTCCTCGTCGACGACATCCAGTTCATCGAGGGCAAGGAAGGTATCCAGGAGGAGTTCTTCCACACCTTCAACACCCTGCACAACGCGAACAAGCAGATCGTGGTGTCGTCCGACCGTCCCCCGAAGCAGCTCGCGACGCTCGAGGAGCGCCTGCGGACCCGGTTCGAGTGGGGCCTGATCACCGACGTCCAGCCGCCCGAACTCGAGACCCGCATCGCGATCCTCAGCAAGAAGGCGCGGATGGACCGGCTGGACGTGCCGCACGACGTCCTCGAGTTGATCGCCAGCAGGATCGAACGCAACATCCGCGAACTCGAGGGTGCGCTGATCCGGGTGACGGCCTTCGCGTCCCTCAACCGGCAACCGCTGGACCTGACGCTGGCGGAGGTGGTGCTGCGGGACCTCATCCCCGACTCGACGGCTCTCGAGATCAACTCGGCCACCATCATGGCGGTGACCGCCGAGTACTTCGGCACCTCGATCGACGACCTGTGCGGGCCCGGCAAGGCGCGGCCGCTGGCCCAGGCACGACAGATCGCGATGTATCTGTGCCGCGAGCTCACCGACCTCTCGCTGCCCAAGATCGGGCAGACCTTCGGCCGGGACCACACGACGGTCATGTACGCGGACAAGAAGATTCGCAAGGAGATGACCGAGCGGCGGAAGGTCTACGACCAGGTGCAGGAGCTGACTGCGCGCATCAAGCAGCGCTCCAAGCGCTGAGCCGTACCGCCCTGTGGCAGGGGCCCGGACGATCGCGTCCGGGCCCTTCGTCGTATCCGGGGACGGGCCGGCGGTAGGCGGTGAGTGTGATTCTCGAGACGGATGGGCAGTGACTCACACCTGTGGACAACCGTGTGTACAACGTGGGATCTTTGTGGACGGGCGGTGTACCGATGTTGAACACTCTCGAGATGTCCACATCCGTCCTCGAGAATTCCTCGAGTTCATCCTCGAGAGTGCGGGGCTCGAGAAGCCCGCCCCACCAGCGTAGACGGTCGTTCGTCCACAGATTCCACAACCCCTATTACTACTTCTGTGTTTTCTCTCGAAGATTCCTCTTTCAAAACAGGCTTGTGGAGGACTCGAGTGCACAGGGTCTCGAGAGCCGCGTCCCCCTCGAGCCTCCGGCTTTCCAAGTGCTCCACGAGCGCATACCGTGGAGCGACGTCCCCGCTGCCGACCTCGGTGTCGGGGTCCTGTGCCAGACTTCGTTGAATCGATCGACAGCCATCAGAGCGAAAGGATCCGCCGGGCGATGGAGCTTGGAAGCATGAAGTTTCGTGTCGCTCGCGAGGACTTCGCCGACTCCGTCGCGTGGGTTGCGCGCAGTCTTCCGTCGCGGCCGCCGGTGCCGGTGCTCGGCGGCGTCCTCCTCGGCGCCGACGAGCAGGGACTGACCGTCTCCGGGTTCGACTACGAGGTCTCCGCGCAGGTCCATGTCTCCGCAGAGGTCATCACCCCCGGGCAGGTGCTCGTGTCGGGCCGCCTGCTCGCCGACATCACCCGCGCGCTGCCCAACAAGCCCGTCGACGTGGTGCTCGACGGAACGCGGGTGCTCATCAACTGCGGTAGCGCGAAGTTCTCCCTGCCGACCATGCCGGTCGAGGACTACCCGCAGCTGCCCGAGTTGCCGCAGCAGACCGGTTCGCTGCCCGTGGAGGTGTTCGCCGAGGCGATCAGCCAGGTCGCGGTCGCGGCCGGCAAGGACGACACCCTGCCGATGCTGACCGGTATCCGTGTGGAGATCGACGGCACCCACATGGTGCTTGCGGCCACCGACCGGTTCCGCCTCGCGGTCCGCAAGATCGAGTGGATGCCCACCGCCGACACCGCGACCGCCGCGGTCCTCGTGCCGGCCAAGACTCTCTCCGAGTCGGCGAAAACCGTTGGCGGATCTTCTAATTCGCCCGTCCAGCTCGCACTGGGTGCCGGTTCGTCGGTCGGCGCCGAGGGCCTGCTCGGCATCGTTGCGGACGGCCGGCGCACCACCACCCGCCTCCTCGACGCCGAATTCCCCAAGTTCCGCCAGTTGCTGCCGACCGAGCACACCGCGATGGCGACCGTCGACATCGCGCCGCTCGTGGACGCGATCAAGCGCGTCGCGCTCGTCGCCGAGCGCGGGGCGCAGGTGCGACTCGAGTTCACCGATGGCGGTCTGCTGTTGTCGGCCGGTGGCGACGACGCCGGGCGCGCGGAGGAGTCCCTCGCCGCGGAGTTCCAGGGTGAGCCGCTGATCATCGCGTTCAACCCCGGGTACCTGCTCGACGGTCTCGGCTCGCTGCACAGCGAGAAGGTGTCGTTCGGCTTCACGACGCCGAGCCGTCCCGCGGTGCTGCGACCGGCGCTCGAGGAAGCGCCCGAGCCCGACGCCTCCGGTACGTTCGCCGCCCCGGACAGCGACTACACCTATCTGCTGATGCCGGTGCGCCTGCCGGGCTGACCCGGGGGCAGGAAACGGTCGGAGCCCGTGTACGTTCGCACCTTCTCGTTGCGCGACTTCCGTTCCTGGGAAGCCGTTTCGCTGAATCTGGCGCCGGGGCCGACGGTGTTCCTCGGTCGCAACGGGCACGGCAAGACCAACCTGCTCGAGGCGCTCGGCTACCTGTCGACGCTGACCTCGCACCGGGTGTCCGGCGATGCCCCGCTGTTCCGGAGCGGGACGTCGCGCGCCCAGGTGGGTGCGGTCGTCGTCAACGGCGGCCGGGAACTGGGTATCGACGTCGAACTCAACGAGGGCCGGCCCAACCGGGGCCGGATCAACCAGTCCCCGACCCGGCGGCCGCGCGAGATCCTCGGCATCCTGCGGACGGTGTTGTTCGCGCCGGAGGACCTGTCGCTGGTGCGGGGCGACCCGGGCGACCGGCGCCGGTTCCTCGACGAGCTGCTCGCCACCCGCATCCCGCGGATGAGCGGGGTCCGCGCCGACTACGACAAGGTGCTGCGACAGCGCTCGGCCCTGCTGAAGACGGCCGGGGGTGCGCTGCGCCGCGGCAGCCGGTCCGGCGACGGGGCGAGCGCCCTGGCGACGCTCGACGTGTGGGACGGCCATCTCGCGGCACACGGGTCCGAGCTGCTCGCGGCCCGCGTCGCGCTGCTGCACGAGCTCGCCCCGCACGTCGCCGAGGCGTACCGATCGATCGCCCCCGAGTCACGACCGGCGCTGCTCCGTTACCGCAGCACGGTGGGCGAGGCGCTGCCGCCGGAGTTCGCCGACCCGGCCCGCGCGCCGCGATCCGACGACCGTGAGGTGCTCGAGGCCGCGTTCCTGACCCGGCTGGCGCAGGCGCGGACGAAGGAGATCGAGCGGGGCGTGTGCCTGGTGGGCCCCCACCGCGACGAACTCGACCTGATCCTGGGTGATCAGCCGGCCAAGGGATTCGCCAGCCACGGGGAGTCCTGGTCGTTCGCGCTGGCGCTGCGCCTGGGCGCCTTCTCGCTCCTGCGGGCCGACGGCACCGACCCGGTCCTCATGCTGGACGATGTGTTCGCCGAGCTGGATCGGCGTCGTCGCACCGCGCTCGCCGCCGTCGCGGCCTCGGCCGAGCAGGTACTCATCACCGCCGCGGTCCCCGAGGACGTGCCGGCGGAGCTGTCCGCGGTCCGGTTCGGGGTGCGGGCCGAGGACACCGACCGGGGACGGCTCTCGGTGCTGACCCGGCTCGACGGCGGCGATCCCTCGCAGCCGGATCTGGACGGAACCGTGGACGGAGCACTGCGATGAGCACCGAGAATCCGGGCGAACAACCCCCCGAGCCGCCGCTGCGCGGGATCGACCTGGCCCGTCGCGCGCTGGAGGAGGCCCGTGCGGCCGCGAAGGCGAGCGGGAAGTCGGTGGGGCAGGGGCGCGCGTCACGCGGGGCGCTGCGACCACGGCGCCGCCGTCGCGGCTGGTCGGGCCCGGGCCCCGACGAGCGGGACCCGCAGCCGCTCGGCGCGCTGGCGAACTCGCTGGCCAAGCAGCGGGGATGGTCGGGGCGCGTGTCGGAGGGCACGGTGCTGGGCAGTTGGGCGCGCGTGGTCGGCGACGATATCGCCTCGCACGCGTCGCCGACGACGCTGCGCGACGGGGTGCTGCACGTGTCGGCGGAGTCGACCGCGTGGGCGACCCAGCTGCGCATGATGCAGGCGCAGATCCTCGCGAAGATCGCCGCCGCGGTCGGGCACGGGGTGGTCAAGGAGCTGCGGATCACCGGGCCGACGGCGCCGAGCTGGCGTAAGGGGGAGCGGCACGTCCGCGGCCGCGGACCGCGGGACACGTACGGCTGATCCGACCCTGGATTTATATGTAACCCGATGTTACGTTGAAATCAGCCGGTTGTGCGCTGCCGCACACGTCCGCATCGGGAGGTACGTCCATGTCCACACCACTCATCGAACCGGACCGCGTCCTGCTCCAGGCCCGCAACGTCGAGTTCGACTGGAGCACGCTGCCCCTGCACTGGGTGCCGGGCGATCCGTTCAGCACCCACGTGCTCAACGTCCTGCATCTGTTGCTGCCGGCGGGGGAGGAGTGGTTCGTCGAGACGTTCAAGGAGGCGCTGCCGCTCATCGAGGACGAACAACTGCGCGAAGACGTCGTGGGATTCATCGGCCAGGAATCGGTGCACTCCCACGCTCACCAGGGGGTACTCGAGCAACTCGAGTCGAAGGGTCTCGATCCCACCCCGTTCACGGACCAGATGCGGTGGCTGTTCGGCCGGTTGCTCGGCCGGCGACCGCTGACCGGACTGCGCGCGGAGAACTACCTCGTCGAGCGGCTCGCCATCATCGCCGCCGTCGAGCACGTCACCGCGTTCCTCGGGGACTGGGTCCTCAATGCGAAGGGCCTCGACGCCGCGGGCACCGATCCGACCATGCTCGACCTGCTGCGCTGGCACGGCGCCGAGGAGGTCGAGCATCGCAGCGTCGCCTACGACGTGATGCGCTATTTCGACCCCGGGGAGGCCCGGCGGATCCGCACCCAGCTCCTCGTCACCCCGGTCCTCGTGTGGTTGTGGATCCGCGGTGCCCGATTCCTCATGGCCCACGACCCGGACCTGGCGCGTGCATCGAAACATGTGCGTGCACCCCATCTTTCGGACTGGCTGGCGGCGAGTCGCCGCGGCACGCTACCCGGCCCGGTGGACCTCGGCAGGCGCATGTCGCGGTACTTCCACCGCTCGTACCACCCGAGCCACGAGGGCTCGACCGGTCAGGCGGTCCGCTATCTGGCGTCCTCCCCCGCGGCCCGGGCGGCAGCCCGATGACCGGGGTGCTGCCGCGGCACCGTCGCCCGTCGGACCTGCACGGGCGGAACCGGACCGACCGTGCGATGGGCCTGCTCGGATCCGTCGTGGAGAGCTACCTGCGTCTCGTCACGGCTCTCGGCTACGACGGCGCCGCCGGTGCCGGGGACCCCGATCTGCAGCTGAATCTGGTTGTCACCGAAAAGGACCCGGTGACGGCCGACGGCGACGTGGTGCGGTTGACGCTGCGTGCCCCCGGCGGCGCCGAGCTGCCGGCGTGGCACCCGGGTGCCCACCTCGACTTCCATCTGCCCTCCGGGCGGCGACGGCAGTACTCGCTGTGCGGCGATCACGAGGACCGCACCCGCTACACCGTCGCGGTTCGCCGGATCCCCGGCGGCGGGGGCGGGTCGCTCGAGATGCATGCCCTCGAACCGGGCGACCCGGTGGCCGTGCGCGGTCCGCGCAACGGGTTCCCGTTCGTCGCCGAGGGTGCGGCCCTGTTCGTCGCCGGCGGGATCGGCATCACTCCCGTCCTGGCGATGACCCGCGCCGCGGACCGTGCCGGAATGGACTGGCGGCTCGTCTACACCGGACGCACCCGGGCCGCGATGCCGTTCCTCAACGAGATCGGAACATGGGATCCGTCAAGGGTTTTCGTACGTCCGGACGACGAGTACGGCACGCCGACGGGCGCCGACCTGCTCGCCGGCGCCCCCGCCGGCGGGGCCGTCTACTGTTGTGGGCCCACCCCGATGCTGGACGCGGTGCGTGCCGGCATCGACGCCACGGGGGCGTCGGCCCTGCACTTCGAGCGGTTCGGTGCCCCACCCGTCGTCGACGGCCGGGCCTTCGAGGTCCAACTGGCGAGCACCGGAGAGGTGCTCGCCGTCCCAGCCGACGAATCGGCGCTCGAAGTGATCCGCCGGCGCCGGCCCGGCATCGGCTACTCGTGCCGGCAGGGGTTCTGCGGAACCTGCCGGGTGCGGGTCCTGTCCGGCACCCCCGACCACCGCGAGAACCGGCTCACCCCCGAGGAACGTCGCGAGGAGATGCTCGTCTGTGTCTCGCGCGCCGACGGTGGCCGGCTCGTACTCGACCTCTGAGGGAGAACATGACCACTCGTACCGTCACGAACGGAGCCGTCCGCCTCCACGTCGTCGAGGAGGGCAACCCGCAGGGGCCGACCCTCGTGCTGGTCCACGGCTGGCCCGACACGCATGCCCTGTGGGACCGCGTGGTGCCCGCGCTGGCCGGCGACTTCCGGATCGTCCGGTTCGACAACCGCGGTGCCGGCGCGTCGACCGTGCCGCGCGACGTCGCGGCCTACCGGCTCGAACTGCTCGCCGCGGACCTGTTCGCGGTGATCGACGCGGTGAGCCCGGACGCGCCGGTGCACCTGCTCGGGCACGACTGGGGGTCGGTGCTGGGCTGGGAGGCCGTGTGCGAACCCGGGGCGGCGGAGCGGATCGCGTCGTACACCTCGGTGTCCGGGCCGAACCTCGACCACCTCGCGCTGTGGATGCGTCGCCGGCTGGGGGAGCGGCGCCCGCTCGGCCCGCTCGAGCAGGCCGTGGCGTCGTCCTACACGGTGCTGTTCCAGACCCCCGGCCTGCCCGTGCCCGCGCTGCGGTGGTGGTTCTCCCGGCACTGGCCCCGATTCGTCGGGTTCTTCGACCGCTCCGACCCGGCCCTGATCGGACCCGTCGCGCCCACGCTCGCCGACGACATGGTGCACGGCCTGAAGCTGTACCGGGCGAACCTGCGCCGGCGGCTCCGCGCGCCGCGCGAGCGGCGCACCGACGTCCCCGTTCAGCTGATCCAGGGCCTGCGGGACCGGGCGGTGCGGCCGGTCGGGTACGAGGACACCGAGAAGTGGGTCACCGATCTGCGCCGGGAACCGCTCGACGCCGGGCACTGGTCGCCGCGCTCGCATGCCGGGGAGCTCGCGGCCGCGACCGCGCGCTTCGTGCGCGACGTCGAGGCGCGGCACACTGTCCGAACCTCGTCGCCCTAGCGATTCACCCTCCCGTACTCGCGACGCCGCGCCTGCGGGCCGGTGAGCGGCGTCGGCGGCCCGTCCTGTGTCGGACGGGGCAAGTACGCTTCCGGGCAGTAGGATGAATTCCGAATGCGTGCGCGTGTGCGCGAGACCCAGGCGGAAGAAGGAGAGCTACCAACCCGTGGCTGCCCAGAAGTCGAACAAGAGCAACAGTGAGTACGGTGCTTCCTCCATCACCGTCCTCGAGGGTCTCGAGGCGGTGCGCAAGCGCCCCGGCATGTACATCGGTTCCACCGGTGAGCGCGGCCTGCACCACCTGATCTGGGAGGTCGTCGACAACTCGGTCGACGAGGCGATGGCCGGCCATGCCACCAAGGTCGAGGTGACCCTCCTCGAGGACGGCGGCGTGCAGGTCGTCGACGACGGCCGCGGCATCCCCGTCGGGATGCACGCCTCCGGCATCCCGACCGTCGAGGTCGTGCTGACCCAGCTGCACGCGGGCGGCAAGTTCGATTCCGATGCCTACGCCGTCTCCGGCGGTCTGCACGGCGTCGGCATCTCGGTGGTCAACGCGCTGTCCACCCGGCTCGAGGTGGAGATCGACAACGACGGCTACCACTGGGAGCAGACGTACCTGTCGTCGAAGCCCGGCGAACTGATCAGGGGCGAGCCCACGCGGGCCACCGGCACCACCGTCCGGTTCTGGTCGGACCCGGACATCTTCGAGACCACGACCTACAACTTCGAGACGGTCGCGCGGCGCCTGCAGGAGATGGCGTTCCTCAACAAGGGCCTGACGATCACGCTGACCGACGAGCGGGTCGCCCCCGAGGAGGTCACCGACGAGGTCGTCAGCGAGCTCGCCGAGGCACCGAAGAAGGCCGAGGAGCAGGAACAGGCCGAGGCCGAGCAGCATCACAAGGTCAAGACCCGCGTCTACCACTACCCGGGTGGCCTCGAGGACTACGTGCGGCACATCAACCGCACCAAGCAGCCGATCCACAACTCGGTCGTCGGCTTCACCGCGAAGGGCACCGGCCACGAGCTCGAGGTCGCGATGCAGTGGAACTCGGGCTACTCCGAGTCGGTCCACACCTTCGCCAACACGATCAACACCCACGAGGGCGGCACCCACGAGGAGGGCTTCCGCGCGGCCCTGACCTCGGTGGTCAACAAGTACGCGAAGGACAAGAAGCTCCTCAAGGACAAGGACCCGAACCTCACCGGCGACGACATCCGCGAGGGACTGGCCGCGATCATCTCGGTCAAGGTCGGCGAACCGCAGTTCGAGGGCCAGACCAAGACCAAGCTCGGCAACACCGAGGTCAAGTCGTTCGTGCAGAAGGCCTGCAACGAGCACCTGTCGCACTGGCTCGAGGCGAACCCGGCCGACGCGAAGACCATCGTGACGAAGGCGGTCTCGTCCGCGCAGGCCCGCGTCGCCGCCCGCAAGGCGCGCGAGCTGGTCCGGCGCAAGTCCGCCACCGATCTCGGCGGGCTGCCCGGCAAGCTGGCGGACTGCCGGTCGAACGACCCGAGCAAGTCCGAGATCTACATCGTCGAGGGCGACTCCGCCGGTGGCTCCGCGAAGTCGGGACGCGACTCGATGTACCAGGCGATTCTGCCGCTGCGCGGCAAGATCATCAATGTCGAGAAGGCGCGCATCGATCGCGTGCTGAAGAACAACGAGGTCCAGGCGATCATCACCGCCTTTGGCACCGGTATCCACGACGAGTTCGACATCGCGAAGCTGCGCTACCACAAGATCGTGCTGATGGCCGACGCCGACGTCGACGGCCAGCACATCGCCACGCTGCTGCTGACGCTGCTGTTCCGCTTCATGCGTCCGCTGGTCGAGCACGGCCACGTGTACCTGGCGCAGCCGCCGTTGTACAAGCTCAAGTGGCAGCGTTCCGAGCCCGAGTTCGCGTACTCCGACCGGGAGCGTGACGGCCTGCTCGAGCGCGGTCTCGCCGCCGGCAAGAAGATCAACAAGGACGACGGCATCCAGCGTTACAAGGGTCTCGGCGAGATGAACGCCAAGGAACTGTGGGAGACCACCATGGATCCCAGCGTGCGCGTGCTGCGTCAGGTGACGCTCGACGACGCGGCCGCAGCCGACGAGCTGTTCAGCATCCTGATGGGCGAGGACGTCGAGGCACGTCGCAGTTTCATCACCCGTAACGCCAAGGACGTTCGCTTCCTGGACGTCTGACCGGGTTCCGCGGCGCCGGAGAGGGCGGCGGAAGGGGTGTGTGACGAGGTTCACACCACCGCTTTCGCTGCCCTTCGGCGCGTCGGGTGCGCGTTCCCGGGCCGCGAATGTTACTGGTCGGTAGAGTTTTCGGCTCGGTGACCGGCTCGGGGCGCGACTCCCGCCGGTTCCGGGAGTGGTCGTGCTCCTTTCGTTATCCGCACTCGGACGGATATGGTGCGTGCACTCAGGAACGTCTCTTCCGACCACTCCACCCGCAGCCGCACCTCCTCGACACCGAGCGGTGTGGCGCGGGTGTGGGTCGGCGGCGGAAACCGGGTGGAAAGTGAGCTGTGAAGATGAGTGACGAATCGCCACCTCGGCAGCGGTGGTGGAACATCGAAGGGTGGGGCCTTCGCTGGAAGGTGACCGCCGTTCTCGCCGTTCCCGTGACCGTGGCAATGGTGCTGGGCGGCCTGCGCGTGCAGCAGGAGCTCTCCAACGCCGTCCACTTCTCGTCCGCTGCCGACCAGGTGGCCGTCGTGCCCGACCTCGTCGACTTCGGTACCGCCTTCGGTACCGCCTCCGCGACGCTGGCCGCCGGCACCGGCATCACGAACGAGATCGAGAACCTCGACGCGACACTGGAACGCGTCCGGGCGGTGTCCCAGAATCCGGAGCTGGATCCGGTCATCGCCGCGGACCTCACCCGCACCGTGGCCGCCGCCGAGGCGCTGCGAGACCGTATCGCGGCCGGCAACATCCCGCTCCCCGAGCTCAACGAGCAGACCAATGCCATCCGCAAGGACCTGATCCGCATCGTCGAGGCGATCGTCGAGCCGATCGAGGATCCGTCCGTGCTCGCCGAGGGCACCCGGCTCGTCGACGCCTGGGCGTCGCAGCGCTACCTGTTCGATCAGGTGATGGGCATCGTGGCGATCCTGCGGGACCCGGACCAGCCGGGCACCACCCTGGTGTCCGCGTCCGGCTCCGAGCTCGCCATGCTCGAGACGCTCGCCCGGTCGTATCCGGCGTCCGACGCCCAGATCCAGGAGCTGCGCAACGGCGTCGCCGAGCGCACCGCGATGATCGACGCCGCCGGCGACGGGCCGCTGCCCATCCTGAACCTGCGCTCGTCGCTGCTGCAGAGCGTCGAGGTCTACGGCACCCTCATCGACGAGGCGTCCGACGCGATCAGCGAGACCGTTCTCGCCCGCGCCTCCGACACCCGCTCCGCCGCCCTCCGCGACACCGCGATCGTGCTCGGTGCCCTGCTCGCCGCGCTCGTCCTGGCGCTTCTCGTGTCGCGGTCGCTCGTCGGCCCGATCCGCCGCCTGCGCTACGGCGCTCTCAAGGTCGCCCGGCAGGAACTCCCCGACGCCATCGACCGCATCAAGGTGGGTGACAACGTCGAGGACATCGAGTTCACGCGGGTCCCGGTGCACACGACCGAGGAGGTCGGCCAGCTCGCCCGCGCCGTCGACGACATGCACGGGCAGGCCCTGCGCCTCGCCGGCGAGCAGGCCCACCTCCGCCTGCAGATCAACGACATGTTCGAGACCCTCGCCCGGCGCAGCAAGTCGCTCGTCGAGCAGCAGCTCGGCCTCATCGAACGACTCGAGTACGAGGAGAAGGATCCGGCCCGGCTCGAGAGCCTGTTCCGACTCGACCACCTCGCGGCGCGCATGCGCCGTAACGGCGACAACCTGCTGATCCTCTCGGGCACCCGGATGCGGCGCGGCCACTCCGCGCCCGTACAGCTCGGTGACATCCTGCGTGCCGCGATGTCCGAGGTGGAGGACTACCAGCGCGTCCAGATCGGCTCGACGCCGGAAGGCGCACTCAGCGGCACGGTCGCCACGGACATCGTCCACCTGCTCGCCGAGCTCGTCGACAACTCGCTGCGGGCGTCCCCGCCGGACAGCACCGTGACGTTCAGCTTCGCCCGGGCCGTCGACGGTGGCCTGCTCGTCGAGATCGCCGACCGCGGTATCGGGATCCCGGCCGAGGAACTCGACGCGATCAACGAGCGGCTTGCTCTCGGTGGCGAGGTCGGTCCCGACACCGCCCGCCACATGGGTCTGTTCGTGGTCTCGCGCCTCGCGGCGCGGCACGGCCTCACCGTGCGGCTGCGCCCGACGTTCGACACCGCACGCAACCCGGGCATCACCGCCAGCGTCCACATTCCCGACGTGCTCCTCGTCTCGCCGCTCGCCCTGTCGCAGACCGGGCCGCAGCCGCGCATGGGCGAGGACGGCCGTCCGGCCGAGGCCCTGGCTCCGCGGCCGCCGCGCGACGTCGCGGCCCCGGCCCTGCCGGAACGCACCCCCGCGCCGGAATCGCCGCTGCCGCAGCGCCAGCCGGCACCCGTTCCTCCGGAGCCATCCGCGGGTCTGCCGCAGCGCCAGCCGGGGACCACTCCCGGTCTGCCGCAGCGCCGCCCCGGCTCGACTCCCGGTCTGCCGCAGCGTCAGCCGGGTGTCACCCCGGGTCCTGTGCCGCGCCAGCCCACGCCGCTGTCGGAACTGCCCCGACGGCAACCCGGTCCGACGCCGGTCCTGCCGCCGCGCCGCTCGGAGACGGTCTCGTCTGCTCCTGCTCCCGCCGCGGCCGCTCCGGCCTCGCCCGAGTCGGCTCCGTCGTCCGCGGGCAGCGGTCTGCCGCAGCGCCGGCCGGGTGCCACGCCGGGTCTGTCGCCGCAGCCGGCTCCGGCCACCGCGGGCAATGGTCTGCCGCAGCGCCGGCCGGGTGCCACGCCGGGTCTGTCGCCGCAGCCGGCTCCGTCGTCCGCGGGCAATGGTCTGCCGCAGCGCCGGCCGGGTGCCACGCCGGGTCTGTCGCCGCAGCCGTCCGCTGCTGTGCCGGGCAGCGGTGCGTCGGGGAACGGTGCGTCGGGCAGCGGTGCGTCGGGCAACGGTCTGCCGCAGCGCCGCCCCGGGAGCACTCCCGGGCTGCCGACGCCGCCGGCCGCCGCCGATTCCTCCCTGCCGCAGCAGCATTCCGAGCAGTCCGCAGACCCGGCCGCCGCGTCCGCCGGCCACGGCAGCGCAGCAGCCGACGGGCAGCCGGGCCGCGCCGCACGGCATCGGTACCGGACGAACCCGGCCAAGACGGCCGCGTTCTTCCAGCCGCGGCCCGACGTCAACACGCTGCGTCCGGGTGCCGGCACGCCGATCTTCGCCGACATGATGTCGAGCTGGCTCGTCGATCCGACGAGCCTGCCGGAGGACCGTCGGCCGGAGTGGAACTCGCGGGCGGACGTCGGTTGGAGGGCCGCCCAGGAGGCGGCGCAAGCCCCGGTGGAGCAACTCACCACCGCGGGTCTTCCGCGACGTGCACCCGGTCATAGGCTGGTGCCCGGTGCGGTCGCCTCCCCGGCGACCGGATCTGTGCCGGCTGTTCGGCGGCGCGACCCGGAGGCCATCCGGGCCAACCTGAGCCGTCACCAGCAAGGGGTTCGCAACGGGCGGGCCTCCGCGCACGCGTCCACCCAGACCGACGAACAGGGAGTTCGATGAACATTGACCATGGATCCGACGTAACTCGTCCTCTGGACTGGTTGGTGTCGAACTTCGCGCGCGAGGTTCCCGGCGTCTCGCACGCCGTGCTCGTGTCCGCGGACGGCCTCCTGATGGCGGCCAGCGCACACCTGCCTGTCGACCGTGCCGAGCAGCTCGCTGCCGTCACGTCCGGCCTGGCCAGCCTGTCCAACGGCGTGTCCCAGCTCTTCGAGGGCGGCGGAGTGCTCCAGTCCGTCGTGGAGATGCAGCACGGTTACCTGCTGCTGATGAGCGTGGGTGACGGCTCGCACCTTGCGACCCTGACCGCCTCGGAATGCGACATCGGACAGGTCGGTTACGAGATGGCACTCCTGGTCGATCGTGTGGGGGCGTCGGTCGAGGCCACTCCGCGCATCGGTCTGGGGTCCTGACGTCGAGGTGGCCATGGAAGAACGCAAGCCGGAGTCGCCGCCGGCCCAGCCCAGTCTGGTCCGGCCGTACTCACTGACTTCGGGACGGACCAGCCCCGCGGTCGAGCTGGCGTTGGAGGCACTGATCCAGGTCCTCCCGGGCACGGACGACCGTGCCCGGGACCTGGACAACATCAATGCCACGATCGTGGCTTTGTGCAGAGAGTCCCCGTCGGTCGCCGAGATCGCGGCGCGGGTGGGTGTGCCGATCGGGGTGGCGCGCGTACTCGTGGCGGATCTCGTCGAAGCCGGGCACGTACGGATCCTGGCCACCCTGAAAGACGATTCGAGCGACGCGGAGCGTCGTGAGCTGATTGAAAGGGTCCTCAGTGGACTTCGCGAACTCTAACTCCCCGAAGCGGGTGACCTCGACGAAGATCGTGATCGCCGGGGGCTTCGGTGTCGGCAAGACCACGTTGGTGGGGGCGGTCTCGGAGATCGTTCCGCTGCGCACCGAAGCGCTGGTCACCAACGCCAGCGACGGCGTCGACAACCTGAGCGCGACGCCGCAGAAGGCCACCACGACCGTCGCGATGGACTTCGGCCGGATCAGCCTCGCCGAGGATCTCGTGCTGTACCTGTTCGGTACGCCGGGGCAGCACCGGTTCTGGTTCATGTGGGACGACCTGATCCGAGGTGCGATCGGTGCCATCGTGCTCATCGACACCCGGCGTCTGGACGAGAGTTTCGCGGCGGTCGACTTCTTCGAGGCCCGGAACCTGCCGTTCATCGTCGCGATCAACGAATTCGACGACGCCCCGCGGTACCCGACCGAGGACATCCGTCAGGCCCTCGCGGTCTCGGCGGACGTGCCGATCGTCTCGATCGACGCTCGGCAGCGCGAGTCCGCCAAGTCGGCGCTCGTGACGGTCACCGAGTACGCGCTGCGCAAGCTGCATCAGCCGGTAGCGCCCTGATGGACACGCACGTGCACCTGTTCGGCATGGGCACGTGGGTGATCGTCCTGGCGTACGCGACGTCGGCGATCGGGTTGCTCGTGGGACTGGCCAGTGCCCGCAAGTCGCTGTCCGCCGGTTCGGAACGGGCGCGGCTGTACTGGCTGATGCGAGCCGCGCTCTCGACCGGGGGCGTCGGGGTGTGGCTGGCGCACTTCCTGCCGATGGCGGGTTTCACGGTGGACGGCAGCATCATCCGATACGACCTGCTCGGCATCGTCTTCTCGATGGCGGTGGCGCTGGTGTCCGCCTTCGTCGCCATGGTGGTCGTGCAGCCGAAGCGGGTGTCGCGCCGGGCCCGGCCGTCGCGCGGTGCCGTGGCGGCACGGCTGCTGGGCGGGTCGCTGGTCCTCGGCGCCGGGATCGCCGGCGTGCACTACTCGATCATGTGGGCGATGGAACTGCAGGGCACCGTCGCATACGACCTGACCTACGTGGCGGCGTCCGTGGTGGCGGCTTGCCTTACCGCGGTGGTGGTCCTGTGGCTGGTCACGGTCGCCGACAGCAGGTGGATGCGGATCGGCGGCAGCATCTTCGCCGGCGCGGCGGTGATCGGCGTGCACTTCCTCGCGATGGCGGCGGTGCAGGTGACGGTGGATCCGGCGACCGCGGCCCCGTCGGGGGTCGAGGTGTTCGCCGTCCTCTTCCCGGTGTTCGTGCTCGGCATGCTGATCCTGACGGTCCCGATCATGGCGTTGCTCATGGCTCCCGACCGGGTGGCGGCCGCACTGGAGGCCGAGGCCGAGGCGTGGGCGCAGCAGCACAGCCCGGCCGATCCCCGGCGTCCGGCCACCTGAGCGCACGGGGGCGGGACCTGCCCCCGTGCGAATTACATCGATGCGATACGCTCCGATCGCTGTCGAGGGGGCGAAGTCGCAGCCCGTATCGATTCGGTGTGGCGCGCCACCGCACGAGTGCGGACCGACTTCCGCGTGCCACGCTCAGAAGGTCACGATGTCGCACGAAATGCACCACTTCTCCATGGGGATGTGGGTGTTCTTCCTCGCCTATGCCACCTCCGTCGTCGGATCGTTCGTCGGGCTCTCCTGCGCTCGCCAGGCGCTGATCGCCCCGACCGGCCGCGGCCACCGCCGCTGGATGGCCATGGCCGCCCTGTCCGTCGGCGGTGTGGCCGTCTGGCTCATGCACTTCATCGGGATGATGGGCTTCGACGTCCCGGGTACCGCGGTCCGTTACGCGCTGGGACCGACCGTCTTCTCCGTCGCGCTGTCGGTGGCCGCCACCTGGTTCGGGCTCTGGCTCGTGAGCTCCCGCGCCGCGTGGGTGAACCGCGTCCCGTCTCTCGTCCGCCTGTTCGTCGGCGGCGTCGGGATGGGCCTGGCGGTCAGCCTCATGCACTACAGCGGCATGTGGGCCATCCGGATCCAGGGCTCGCTCGAGCACGACACGGCGTTCGTCGTGGCCTCGGTGGCCATCGGTGTCGTCGCGGCCACGGTCGCCCTGTGGCTCGCGCAGGCCGCGGACCGGTGGACGCTCCGGGTACCGGCCGCCCTGCTCATGGGCTGCGCGGTCGTGGCGCTGCACTACACCGGCATGGCCGGTGTGCGCGTCCAGGTCGACCCGACCGTCCCGCTGCCGGCGGGCCAGACCGTCACCGCCCTGCTGTTCCCCTCCTTCGTGCTCGGCATCGTCGTTCTCACCGTGCCCATCGCGGCGCTGCTGCTCGCGCCCAGCCGGAGGGATCTGGCACTGGAACAGGAGTTCGCCCGCTGGACCACCGACGACGACGGCACCGACTCGTCGCGGACCGTTCCGGCGCGATCGTGACGCGAATTCCGGGCGACGTGCAGGGTCGGTCGAGCGGAATCGCCGCATCGGTCGGTGTGCGAGCTGACCTGCACCTATAGACTCGTGTGGTTGCGAGACGCGCGCCGGGCGGAAGCCCGCGGCGTTCGAGCCGAGTAGAAGAAGGAGCTCATGACCGACACCACGTTGCCGCCGGAGGGGCCGGGGCACGACCGCATCGAGCCCGTCGACATCCAGCAGGAGATGCAGAGCAGCTACATCGATTACGCGATGAGCGTGATCGTGGGCCGCGCCCTGCCCGATGTGCGGGACGGTCTCAAGCCGGTGCACCGCCGCGTCCTGTACGCAATGTACGACAACGGGTTCCGCCCGGACCGCGGCTACGTGAAGTCGGCACGTGCCGTCGCCGAGACGATGGGCAACTACCATCCGCACGGCGACGCCTCGATCTACGACACGCTCGTGCGACTCGCGCAGCCGTGGTCGATGCGCTACCCGCTCGTGGACGGCCAGGGCAACTTCGGTTCCCGCGGCAACGACGGTGCGGCCGCGATGCGGTACACCGAGTGCCGGCTCACGCCGCTCGCGATGGAGATGCTGCGGGAGATCGACCACGAGACGGTCGATTTCCAGCCGAACTACGACGGCCGCACGCTCGAGCCGGTGGTTCTCCCCAGCCGTATCCCCAACCTGTTGATCAACGGTTCCGGCGGCATCGCGGTGGGCATGGCCACCAACATCCCGCCGCACAACCTCCGTGAGGTGGCCGAGGCGATCTACTGGGCGCTCGAGAACTACGAGGCCGACGAGGAAGCCACCCTGGCGGCCGTCATGGAGCGCATCAAGGGGCCGGACTTCCCGACGGCGGGCCTGATCGTCGGCGGCCAGGGCATCAAGGACGCGTACACCACGGGCCGCGGCTCGGTGCGGATGCGCGGTGTCGTGGAGATCGAGGAGGACGCCCGGGGGAAGACCTCCATCGTCATCACCGAACTGCCGTACCAGGTCAACCCGGACAACCTGATCACCTCGATCGCCGAGCAGGTCCGGGACGGCAAGATCGCCGGCATCTCCGACATCCACGACGAGTCGTCGGACCGTGTGGGCATGCGCATCGTCGTCACCGTCCGCCGTGATGCCGTGGCGAAGGTCGTCCTCAACAACCTCTACAAGCACACGCAGCTGCAGACCGGCTTCGGCTGCAACATGCTCTCGATCGTCGACGGCGTGCCGCGCACCCTGCGGCTCGACCAGATGATCCGGTTGTACGTCAACCATCAGGTCGAGGTCATCGTCCGCCGGACGCGGTACCTGCTGCGCAAGGCGGAGGAGCGGGCCCACATCCTGCGCGGACTCGTCAAGGCGCTCGACGCGCTCGACGAGGTCATCGCGCTGATCCGCGCCTCGGCGACGGTGGAGGACGCGCGCACCGGCCTGATCGGGCTGCTCGACGTCGACGAGATCCAGGCCGACGCGATCCTGGCGATGCAGCTGCGCCGCCTCGCCGCTCTGGAACGACAGAAGATCGTCGACGAACTCGCCGAGATCGAGCGCGAGATCGACGACCTCAAGGACATCCTCGCCAAGCCCGAGCGCCAGCGCGCGATCGTGCGGGACGAGCTGAAGGAGATCGTCGACAAGTACGGCGACGACCGCCGCACCCGCATCGTCGCGGCCGACGGCGACGTCTCCGACGAGGACCTCATCGCCCGCGAGGACGTGGTCGTCACCATCACCGAGACCGGCTACGCCAAGCGCACCAAGACCGACCTGTACCGGTCCCAGAAGCGTGGCGGCAAGGGCGTCAAGGGTGCCGACCTCAAGCAGGACGACATCGTCAAGCACTTCTTCGTGACGTCCACGCACGACTGGCTGCTGTTCTTCACCACCAAGGGCCGGGTGTACCGGGCGAAGGCCTACGAGCTGCCGGAGGCCAACCGCACCGCGCGCGGCCAGCACGTGGCCAACCTGCTGGCCTTCCAGCCGGACGAGCGGATCCAGGGCGTCATCCGGCTCAAGTCCTACGAGGACGCCCCGTATCTGGTGCTCGCGACCCGCAACGGCCTGGTCAAGAAGTCGCGCCTGTCGGACTTCGACTCCAACCGGTCCGGCGGCATCGTCGCGATCAACCTGCGCGGTGACGACGAACTGGTCGGCGCGGTGCTGTGCTCGTCGGACGACGACCTGCTGCTGGTGTCCGCGAAGGGACAGTCGATCCGTTTCGCGGCGAGCGACGAGGCGTTGCGGCCGATGGGCCGGGCGACCTCAGGTGTGCAGGGCATGCGGTTCAACGAGGACGACGCCCTGCTCTCCCTCAACGTGGTCCGCGAGGGCACGTACCTGCTGGTCGCGACGTCCGGCGGGTACGCCAAGCGCACCCCGATCGAGGACTACATGGCGCAGGGCCGCGGCGGCAAGGGCGTGCTGACCATCCAGTACGACCGCAAGCGTGGCACTCTGGTCGGAGCGCTCATCGTGGACGACGACGACGAGCTGTACGCGATCACCTCGGGCGGTGGCGTCATCCGGACCCCCGCGAAGCAGGTGCGCAAGGCCGGCCGACAGACGAAGGGTGTGCGGTTGATGAACCTGGGGGAGGGGGACACGTTGCTGGCGATCGCACGCAACGCCGACGAGCCCGAGGAGAGCGCCGTACTCGAAGCGAAGGAGTCGTAAGTGAGCACTCCCCAGGGACCGAACGGGGCCGAGCAGGGGCCGCCCGCTCAGCCGCCGAAGGGACAGAACGGACGAGAGGTGCCCGGGAAGCAGGCTCCCGAGGTGAAGCCGGAGGGCGCTGCGGCGCCGTCGGACGCGCCGGGTGCCGCCCGGAACCCCGCCGCGGGAGCGAACCCGGGAGCGCCGGCCGACGGCGCGGCGAAGCAGGGTCCCGCCACGCCGGAGAGCGGGACGTCGCCGGCGGGGCGTCCCGGGCAGCAACGGCCGGGTGGGCCTCCCACGCCGCCGTGGCAGCGCGGGAGTCAGCAGGAGGCGCCGCAGAACGTGCCGCAGACGAATCTGGCCCGCCCGGGTCAGACGTCGTCCTCGACCGGGCGTCCCGCGGTGCCCACCTCGGGCGGCGCTGTGGGTGACAAGACCGCCACGCGGCCCGGGGGTGACAAGACCGCCACGCGGCCCGGCGGCGCGGCCCCGACCGGATCGGCGCAGCCCGCAGGACAGCAGCCGGGCCCGGCGAAGCCGGCGGCGGCTCGCCCCGGCGTGAATCCGGCCGGCGGCCGGTCCGGTGCCGCGACGCCGCCGACCCGCCCGGTGGTCACCGGCACGGCGGCCGCCTCGATGAACGCGCCCACGACGGGGATGCCGGGTGCGGACCGGTCGGCGGCCAAGACGAAGGCGGCCGTCATCGACGGTCCGACGCGGCACATCGAACGCAAGGACCTGGCGAAGGACCTGCCGGACCTGTCGACGGTGAAGCATCCGCTGCCGTCCGCGCCGGCCGAGGAATCCGCAGCTGCGCAACCGGCTGCCGTGGTGGCGGCCGCGGCCCGGGTCCCGGGTGAGCCGCTGCGGGCGACCGTGCAGCTGCGCCGCATCGATCCGTGGTCGATGCTGAAGATCTCCTCGGTGATCTCCGTCTCGTTGTTCTTCGTGTGGATGGTCGCCGTGGGTCTGCTGTACGGCGTGCTCGCGGGCATGGGCGTGTGGGAACGGCTCAACAGCGCCTTCACCGACATGGTGTCCGACACCGGTGGGGGTGGCCTCATCACCGCCGGCCAGGTCTTCGGGTACGCGACGGTGATCGGGCTGGTCAACACGATCCTGCTGACCGCTCTGGCCACCCTGGGGGCGTTCATCTACAACCTGTGCACCGACCTCGTCGGGGGCGTGCAGGTCACCCTCGCAGACCCCGACTGAGCTGGGAAAACGTGACCCCGCCGAGCCGATTTTGGACTTCGCGGCTCGGTGGGGTAGTGTTCCAACTCGGTTCGAGGGCCTATAGCTCAGGCGGTTAGAGCGCTTCGCTGATAACGAAGAGGTCGGAGGTTCAAGTCCTCCTAGGCCCACTCCCCGTGCCGAAAGGGCAGCGAGCATGAAGGTTCTTCTCACTGTGGGAACCGTGGTGCTGGTGGCCGTCGGACTCGCTCGGATGTTGCGGAGCGAGGACGAATGGCACGAGGTTACCGGCCGCTGAGGCGGCAGACGGGGCCTTAGCTCAGTTGGTAGAGCGCTGCCTTTGCAAGGCAGATGTCAGGAGTTCGAATCTCCTAGGCTCCACAACGCACACTCGAATATCGACGACAGGCCCGGACATCACGGATGTCCGGGCCTGTCGTCGTGCCCGGTCACTTCTCCTCGGCGAGCTCGTCGAGGACCGCCGAGAGCCGGCGCATCGCGGCCAGTGCGCCGGCCAGGTCTTCCTCGCCCACGGCGTCGGCCAGGCGACGGGCGAAGGCGGCATGCGCCGGATCGATCCCGGACACCGCCTCGCGTCCCGCCGGGGTCGGCGCGACGAGCTTGGCGCGCCGGTGGGCCGGGTTGGGCAGGTACTCGGCGAGGCCTCGCTCGACCAGCAGGTCGGCGATCCGCTGCACGCTCTGGCGGGTGATCCCCATCGCGCGGGCGATGCCGGCGACCGGCAGGGGTTCGCGCAGCACGGCCCCGAGGACCTGCCACCACGCCGCGGTGAGCCCGGCCGGGCGCGCGAGGGATTCGGCGACCTCGAGGAACTGTCCGTTGAGCCGGAACGACGTCAGAGCGAGGCCGCTGAGCAGTTCCTGTTCCGGGCGCTCGCTCATCCGGCCATGAGTTCGTAGAAGCCGGCGGGGTCGCGTCGGCCGTAGAGCTTGAACCAGGATTCGAGGACGTGCGGCTCGAACACCTCGAGGCGTTCGAGGATCGCGCGGGCGAACTCGACCGGGGCGGTGGCACTCGCGGTGATCAGATTCCGGTCGGTGACGGCCGGTTCGTCGCGGTAGAGATCCCCGCCCGCGTAGCCCACACTCGCCAGGAACTCGGCGGCGTTGCTCGTGTGCGCGCGATCGTCGAGCAGGCCGGCGAGGGCGAGCCCGCCCGTGGCCCCGCAGATCGCGGCCACCGGGACCCCGGCCTCGAGGAAGTCGCGCGCCCGTTCGGCGAAGGGGGTGAACTGCTCGGTGTTCCAGATGTCGTTGCCCGCCAGGACGAGCATCGCGCTGTTCTCCGGCCGCACCTCGTCCAGGGTGGTGTCGGGGAGGATGCGGATTCCGCCCATGGTGGTGACGGGTTCGCGCGTGGCGCCGACGGTGGCGACGGCGTAGCGGCCGGGATGCTTGTGCCAGAGGGGCTTGTTGATGTGGGCGATCGCATGACCGACCTCCCAGTCGGCGAAGGTGTCGTACACGGCGACATGCACTGTCTCAGCCATGACAATATGCTGTCGATTTGACAGCCTGTTGTCAATAGGGGGCACCCGGAAGATCTCAGCCCGTTTCACGTGAAACGTCGATGAGCTCGAGCAGATCGCGGACCGCCCGGCGGACCTCCTCCAGGTTCCGGCCGGATTCGATGAGTTCGGTGCCCTTGTGGACCACGGCGCCGACCAGTTCGGCGGCCAGTTCCGGATGCGTGGTCCCGTGCTCACGCAGGGCCTCGACGAGGGGGAGCACGAGCTCGCGGTGCAGCGTCTGCATGCGTTCGTCGGTGAAGGCCTGCGGCGTGACCGTGGCGAGCGCTCCGACGAGCGCGTGCTCGCCCTCGGCGACGAGCCGGAGGTTGGCGTCGACGTACGCGAGTACCCGGCCGGCCGGATCGCCGGCCTCGTCCATGGCGGCGATCACCTTCGCGTTCCAGCGCGGGAACATGTCCTCGACGACCGCGCGCAGCAGATCCTCCCGCGACCGGAAGTAGTGGTAGACGCTGGAGCGGGCGAGCCCGGCCCGGGCCGCGACCTCGCCCAGGCTCGGCGGGCGCTCCGGCGACTCGGTCAACAGTGCGTGAGCCGCATCGAGGAGTGCCCGTAGTTGGGTTGCGCGATGCTCGGCGACGGTAGCCGCAGAGATCTTCGGCACGGGCCCTCCTCGTGCGGTCAGCCGCGGGCGTGCAGCCTGCCGTCCACCATCTCCAGGGTGCGGTCGCAATGCTCCAGCACGTCGTGGTCGTGGGTGACCATGATGCCAGCCACCCCCGCATCGTGGGTTTCCCGGGCAAGCAACTCGACCACCTCGTGGCTGCGGGTGCGGTCGAGGGCGGCGGTCGGTTCGTCGACGAGCAGCAGCGCCGGCCGCGAGACAAGGGCCCGGGCGATGCCGACCCGCTGGCGTTCGCCGCCGGAGAGCTGTCCGGGTCGCCGGTCGGCGCGATGGCTCATCCCGACCGCCCCGAGCAGCTCGTCCGGATCACGTCCGGGGCGACCGGTGATCTTCGGGACCAGCCGGAGCTGGTCGCGGGCGGTCAGGGCGGGAACGAGGTTCCCGGACTGGAAGACGAAGCCCACCCGCTCTCGCCGCAGCCGGGTCAGCGCCCGATTCGGCAGGGCGGAGACGTCGATCCCCGCCAGCGTGACGACACCCGTGGTGGGGCGGGTGAGACCGCCGGCGACGGCCAGCAGACTCGACTTGCCGGCGCCGGAGGGCCCGACGATCGCGACGAGCTCACCGGCGGCGACGTGCAGGTTCACGTCGTCCAGTGCCACGACGGTGTTGTCGCCGTCGCCGAAGCGGAGGGTGACGCCGGACAGGGCCAGGCCGGTGGTGGGGATGGTCGAGGTGGTCATCGGTTCTCTCCGAGGGCGGTGAGGGGATCGACGCGGGTGACGCGGACGACGGCAACGGCCGCGCCCAGCAGTCCCAGCAGGACCAGGATCGCGGCGCCGGACGCGACGGGGCCGGTCTCGAGCGCGAACGGCATGCCGCTGCCCTCGAGGCCCGACCCGAGGCCGAGGCCGAGGAGGACTCCGACGGTCACCGACGCGAGGAGCACGACCGTCGCCTGTGCCAGGCCGTCGCGCAGGAGGAAACCCGTGGAGGCGCCCATGGCCCGCAGCACGGCCAGTTCCCGGGAGCGCTGGACGGTCCAGATGCTGAAGAAGGCGCCGACGACGAGGGCGGAGATCGCGTACAGGAAGCCCTTGATGAGGGACATCGTCATCATCTCGGCGGAGTAGCCGGGGGAGGCGTCGAAGGATTCCTCGAGGGTCTTGGCGGCGGTGCCGGCGGCGGCATCGCCCGCGGCGAGGTCGGGCAGCCGGTCGTCGACACCCCGGACGGCGACGACGCTCGCCTCGGTGTAGACGCGCGGATCGGGTAGCTCGCCGGCCCGCGTGCCGGCGTGGATCGCCTGCCAGGTTCGCAGCGGCAGGTAGGCGACGTCGACGTGGCCGAAGGTGCGCTTGTCGGCGGTGAAGCCGGCGACCGTGAGTTCGGTGCCGAGGCGCTCGAGGACGATGGTGTCGCCGACGGCGATGCCCGCCTCGCGCACGGTGTCGCTGACCAGGATGTCGGTGTCGCCGGTGAGGGGACGCCCCTCGGCGGGCGCCGGTTCGAGGAACGAGCCGGGTTCGACGCCGAAGAGGGTGAGGTCGACCGGTGTGCCGGACGCGGTCCGGGCGTTGACGATGGCGTTGCCGAGCAGCGCGGCGTCGGCGACGTCCGGCCGGGCGCGCCACGCGGCGGCCTGGTCCTCGGTGACGACGGATCGCGAGAACGCCGAGTCGGTGCGGGTGCCCTCGGCGAAGGCGAAGGCCTGGACCGGGGTGCGCTGGAGGGCCGAGACGCCGTCTGCCACGAGGCCGGAGGACAGGCCGGACAGGATGACCATCAGCACCGCCACCAGGGCTACGACGGTTCCCATGAGGAGGAAGCGGGTGCGCGCGAACCATAGTTCGCGCAGCGCGAGGAACATGTGGGCTCCTGAGGAAGATTTACCGACGGACAGTCGACATCTTATCGACAATGTGTCGGCAAGTTCTGTGAGGCCGGTTACTACTTCCGGTAGTAGGAGGCGCGTATCCTGGCTGCATGTCTGCCGAGAAGGACTTCGCCGCACGCGTGCGCGGCGCCTTCGTCGGCGGCATGTCGGGGGCGGTGAGCATCGCCGCCCATGCGCTCGCCGGCGGGGCCGCGCCGGGACAGGCATCCGCGGTGTTGCTGCTCGCCGCCGCGGCCGCGGTGGGTCTGCTCGCCGCGGGCACGCGCCTGCCGATCGTCGGCGTGCTGGCCGCCGGGCAGGTGGTGGGCCACGGTGTCCTCTCCCTCGACACGGGACACGTCCACGTCCCCGGCGCGGGCATGCTGGCCGCCCACACGGCCGCGATCGTCGTCGCGGCGCTGCTCGTCCGCGGCGCCGAACACGGCTGCCGCGTCGGGCTCACCGCGGTGCGGCGCGCGAGTGTGCCGCCGTTCGCGCCGGCGCCCGTCGCCGTTCCCGGCTGGACGCCCGTCGCACACCATCCCCGGGTGCGGCGCGGCCTGCTCGTCGCCGCAGGTCTCGGCACCCGAGGTCCTCCCCACACGGTCTGATCCCAGCCCACCTCACGGTCACCGCTACGCGGGACCGCGCGCACGCGTGCGCACCCGGACCGATTTCGGAGAACCTCATGAAGAAGACCCTGTTCCTCGCTGCCGCCGCGGCCGCGACCCTGTTCGCCGCCGGATGCTCGTCCGACGAGCCGGCCGCCGCCTCCGCGGACTCGCTCACCGTCTCCTCGGCGTGGGCGAAGGCCGCCGAATCCGGCATGACCGGTGCTTTCGCCGAGCTCGAGAACACCGGCGACTCCGACATCCACATCGTCTCCGCCGCCAGCCCCAGCTCGGCCCGCACCGAGATCCACGAGATGGCGGCCGGCGACGGCGGCGCCATGGTGATGCGCGAAAAGGAGGACGGCCTGGTCATTCCCGCGCACAGCACCCACTCCCTCGCGCCCGGCAACGACCACCTGATGCTGATGGACCTCGTCGAGCCCGTCCTGCCCGGCACCGAGGTGACCTTCGAGCTGACCTTCGAGGACGGCTCGACCACCGAGTTCACCGCGCAGGTCCGCGACTTCTCCGGCGCACGGGAGAACTACCAGCCGAGCGCCGGCATGGGGGCGAACCACGGTGGCTGAGCTGAGCCGGCGGCGCCTCCTCGGGGGCGGCGCCGCCGTCCTCGGCGTCGCGGGCATCGGCGCGGCCGGGATCGGGACGGGCCTCGGCTATGCCGCCACGCGGGAGCCCGAGCCCACCGGCGGGCGCACCGTCGCCTTCCACGGCGTGCACCAGGCGGGCATCGACACCGAACCGCAGGCCTTCGCCGCATTCGTCGCCCTGGATCTGCGCCCGGGCCTCGACCGGCGGGCGCTCGTCGGGATCATGAAGGTGTGGGCCGAGGACGGCCGCCGGCTCACCGAGGGCAGCCCTGCCCTCGGCGACACCGAGCCCGAACTCGCCCACGATCCCGCGCGGCTGACCGTGACCGTCGGATTCGGTCCCGCCGTGTTCGACGCGGCCGGCCTGGCGGCGCAGCGGCCCGAGTGGCTGCGGCCGCTGCCCGCGTTCTCGATCGATCGCCTCGAGGAGCGCTGGTCGGGCGGTGATCTGCTGGTGCAGGTCTGCGCCGACGACCCGGTCACCGTCTCGCACGCGACCCGCACGCTCGCCAAGAGCGTGCGGTCGCTGGCCACCGTGCGCTGGGTCCAGCGCGGGTTCCGCAACGCGGCGGGCACCAAGCCCGCCGGCACCACGATGCGCAACCTCATGGGCCAGGTCGACGGCACGGTCAACCCGGCCGCGGGAAGCACGGACTTCGACCGGCAGGTGTGGAATCCCGGAACCCCGGCCTGGCTGGCCGGGGGCACGTCCGTGGTGGTGCGGCGTATCCGCATGGAACTCGACACGTGGGACGAGCTGGACCGGCCGGCCCGTGAACTCGCCGTGGGCCGGGACCTGGCCTCGGGGGCGCCGTTGACCGGCAACCGGGAGCACGACGATCCGGACTTCGCCGCCACCGACGTGCACGGCATTCCGGTGATCCCCCCGGAATCGCACGTCGCGCGGGCGCGGCCCCGGAACGCGAACGAGCGGTTCCTGCGGCGCGGCTACAACTACGACGACCCGGACGGCGCCGGGCTGCTGTTCGCGTCGTACCAGGCCGACGTGGACGCCCAGTTCGTTCCGGTGCAGCAGCGGCTCGCCGAGCACGACGCGCTGAACCCGTGGATCACGCCGATCGGGTCGGCGGTGTTCGCCGTCCCACCCGGATTCGGCCCCGGCGGATATCCGGGGGACACCCTGCTCGAGGGCTGACGGGCAGCGCTCCCGGCCGGGATCTGCTCGACGATCCCGGCCGGGGGTCCGTCATACCTACAGTTTGTATGGTTCCCGTCACGCCCCGCCGAAATGGCGCTACCGTCGAGATGGACACGCGTCCATCCGGGCGAGGGAAGGCGGGCACACTCATGACCACAGCACTGCCGGAACGTCAGGGCTTCGGAACGCTGCGCGCGGGAGGTCTGCACTGGGACGCCTTCCCGCTGCGGCTGTTCGCGAAGGGTAACGCGAAGTTCTGGGATCCGCTCGAGCTGGACTTCAGCCGGGACGCGGCCGACTGGAACGAGCTCAACAGCGAACAGCACCGCAGCGCCACCTATCTCGTCGCGCAGTTCGTGGCCGGCGAGGAGGCCGTCACACAGGACATCCAGCCCTTCCTACGGGCGATGGCCGCCGAGGGCCGGCTCGGCGACGAGATGTACCTGACCCAGTTCTGCTTCGAGGAGGCCAAGCACACCCAGGTCTTCCGCCTGTGGATGGACGCGGTGGGCCTGACCGCGGACCTGCACTCCTACGTCGCGGACAATCCGTACTACCGGCAGCTGTTCTACGAGGAACTGCCCCATTCGTTGCGCGTCCTCGAGACCGATCCGAGTCCTGCCAATCAGGTCCGCGCCAGCGTCACCTACAACCACGTCATCGAGGGCAGTCTCGCCCTCACCGGGTACTACGCCTGGCAGAAGGTGTGCACGAAACGCGGAATCCTGCCCGGCATGCAGGAACTCGTGCGCCGGATCGGCGACGACGAACGCCGGCACATGGCGTGGGGCACGTTCACGTGCCGCCGCCACGTCGCAGCCGACGACTCGAACTGGGATGTCGTGCAGCAGCGCATGGGGGAGTTGCTGCCGCTGGCGCTCGGCATGATCCAGTGGGTCAACGACCAGTTCGAGGAGCAGCCCTTCGGCCTCGACCCCGACGAGTTCGTCGCCTACGCGGCCGACCGGGCCCAGCGGCGGCTCGGGGCCATCGAATCCGCGCGCGGCCGGCCGGTCGAGGAGATCGACCTCGACTACAGCCCCGAGGTGCTCGAGGACAAGTTCGGCGCGGAGGACGCCGCGGAGCTGAACTCGCTCACGGAGGGCTGAACTCCGCGGTAGTAGCAACCCGAACGGTCAGAGCAGCGCGACGGCCGCGACGGCCAGCAGCAGGATCACTGCCACCACGGCCCCGATCGCGGAGTAGTTCCTGCTCGGCCGCGTGGTGACGGTGGTGACCGTCGCCCCGAAGGCCTCGTCGGCGCTGTTGTCATCGGACCGGGCGTCGCCGGACCGGGAGTCGGAGGCGGTCGTCGCCGGGACGGGAGCGGGGCTCCCCGGTGCGCCGGCCGCCCTGTCTCGTTCCGCGGCCGCCTCGGCCCTCGCTCGTTCGGCCGCTTCGAGTTCCCGGATACGTGGGATGCCACCGGTGAGGACGTCGGTGACGTCGTACGACGGTGGCAGTCCGATCCGCGCCTTGACCACGCGCGCGGGCGTGAAACCCGCCGCCAGGATGGCGGCACCGAGGGCGGCGGTCTGCTCGGGGCCGGGGCCGACGAGAGTGCGCACGCCGAGTTTCGCGGCGAGGCTGTCCGCGATGGACTGCACATGCGAGCGGTCGCGCGCGACGAACCCGTCGCCCATCACCACCACGGCGTCGAGGTTGTGCGAAAGCCAGCCGAACGCGCCGAGCGCGGTAGCCAGCTGGGCCGCGGGAGACGGGGCGCTCTTGGCGGCGAAGCGGAACGCCTTGCCGGCCGACACACCGGAGCGCACGAGATTGACGGTCGAGCCGCCGTCGTCGACGTGGAAGATGCCGACGAGTTGTCCGGGGGTCTCCGAGATCTCCGACGCGTACCAGGTGGCCGCGGCCTCGGCGTCCGAGACGAGGGCGATGTGCCGCAGATCCGCGTAGTCGAGCGCGGCCCGCAGCGCGGCCACCGTGGACTGGTCCCACCGCGACGGGTAGGTGGCGGTGACAGCGGGCAGACCCCCGTCGGGCCCGCCGTCCGGCGGCAGCGGCTGGCACTCGTGCAACAGGCAGGCGATCGCCGTGGCCATCGAGTCCTCGGCCCGGTAGATGCGCCCGTCACTGGCGGTGACGCCGGCGGGATCGCCGACGCGGCCGAGGAAGCCCGACAGGTAGCGGGCCTCGCCGGCGGGATGCGGGGCGCCGCCGAGGACGGTGGTGCCGTCGGAGTCGATGTGCAGGACGGTGTCACGGGCTATGACGACGGGATCGGGGCTGCCGGGGTCGTTGGAGGCGAGCACCGCGGTGGACACCACGCTCCCGATCCGGAGACCGACTCCCACAGCCATGTCACACCTCCCGTAGACAACGATCGGCGTACATCTTGCTACCGACTCGGCCACGTCCGGGGAAGCCGCGCCGTAGGACCGCGCGGGAGATTGCCGTGCCCACTAGGATCCGCGCGTGACGTAAGCACAGCCCGTATGCCCCTGCGGTTACCAGGCCGATCACCCGGTGGTCGTTCGCGCTGCTGCTGCGGGAGCCGGACTGGTTGCGGGAGCCGCTCGGCCCGGATGTGGATCCGGGCATGCGGTGGCTGCCCTTCGGCACGTTCTGGCAGGTCACGCTCGACATGGTGTTCTCCGCCGACGTCCCGTCCGGGTTCGGCCACGCCTACGGGCCGGAGGCCGCGCAGTTGTGGGCGGACATCCTCGCCCCCGACGGCTGGGACGACGCGGTCACCCACTGGGTGCAGAACGCCCTGTCCGCCCAGCCCGGCGACGAGTGACGCCGCTCCGTCGCCGTGGCACCGTCAGGTTCTCGGCCGGAACGCCCGCCGGGGCGGGAACGCCTGCCGGGCGTGGGTCAGCAGGAACACGCTGATCACGATCACCCACGCCGGGAAGACGAGCGTGAGCCACAGCGCCTCGGTCACCGCGAACAGCAGAACCAGGGCGAGCAGGTACGTGGGTAGGACCAGCCATCGGGGCATGAGTCCGGTGCGCAGCCAGATGGTGGCCAGCGAGATCATGAAGACCGCGGCCATGCGGATCGAATAGACGTTGCTGATCTGCAGGATCAGCGCGTGCGCGAAGGCGGCGGATTCCTGGGCGGGCACCGCCTCCGCCCGGTCCGCCAGGAGCAGCCCGCCGGCGCTGGCCATCGTGACGAGGATCAGCGCCAGGAACAACAGGCCGCTACCGACGAAGACCGTCGAGAAGAACTGGTCCTCGAGGTCTCCCAGCCGGTGCCGGAGCGCACCGATGAACCACAGGAACGCGATGCAGGCGAACTGGGCCAGCGTCAGCGCCACGGTGAGCCGTGAGCGGCCGGCGTCCAGCCACTCGGTGCTGCCGAAGGGATCGGCGGGGATCGCCTGACGGATCAGGACGATGCTCGTCGCGAACAGGACGGCGAACACGATCCCGACGACGGCGGCGGTGTGCGGTGTGGTCAGTCGGTGCAGTTGCGGTTCGCTGCGCTCCCCGGTCATGACCGGATTGTCCCCGACCAGCGGCGATGCCCGGGGGCGAACGACGGACCGCGGTTCGAATCGGGGTTCGCGAGCCCCCGGATCACGTACTTACGCGCCGGTAAGTTAGGTGTTACAGTGCGTACCGCTTGTGTCGTCCGACACACGGACAGCTACCTGTGAAGGGACCATGGGGATGGGGATCACCAGACGGTGGATCGGCGCTGCGGCGACGGCCGCGGCCCTGACAGGAGCGATGCTTGCCACGCCGGCGACGGCGAGCGCGGATGCGAACTTCTACGATCCTCCGCTCGACCTGGTCGGAGCCTCCGGCGACGTCCTCCGCAGCGGGCCGTCCGACCTCTCCATTCGCGTCCCGTCGCCGCAGGGCGTGTTCCCCGCGCAGGGCACCCGGCTGCTGTACCGCAGCCTCGACGCCACCGGCGAACCCAGCGCCGTCGGCGGCACCTACCTCGAGCCGTCGCTGCCGTGGAACGGGCCGGGGCCGCGACCGCTCGTCGCCATCGCGCCGGGCACCCAGGGCCAGGGCGACCAGTGTGCACCGTCCAAGCAGCTGAACTCGCTCGTGTCCTACACCCCGCCGCTCGACCTGTTCACCGAGTACGAACTGCTCTCGATCAACACCATGCTGCTGCAGGGCATCGCCGTCGTCGTCACCGACTACGACGGGCTCGGCACACCGGGGCACCACACGTACGTCAACCGGCTCGCCGAGGCGCACGCGGTGCTGGATGCGGTCCGGGCGGCGCAGAGCCTGCCCGCCACGTCCATCACCCCCGACGGTCCTGTCGGCCTGTGGGGGTACTCCCAGGGCGGCGGTGCCGTGGCTGCGGCCGCAGAACTGCAGCCGACCTACGCGCCCGAGCTGAACGTCGTGGGGGCCTATGCCGGCGCGCCGCCCGCGGACCTCGAGGCCACGCTCAGCCAGGTAGACGGAACGGCGCTCACCGGCGTGATCGGCTACACGATCAACGGCCTCGGCGAGGCCTACCCCGAGCTCCGGGATCTCGTCGACGCCGAGGTCAACGACCGTGGACGCGAGATGCTGCATTCGGTGGCGAACCAGTGCGCGCCGGAGACGATCTTCCGTTACGGCTTCCAGCGCACGAGCGACTACACCCGCACGGGTGAGCCGCTGAGCGTGGTCGTCGATCGGTTGCCGGAGGCGAAGGATGCCATCGCCGCGCAGCGGATCGGACGTCTGCAGCCGTCGGTGCCGGTACTCGTGCAGCACGGGACGATGGACGACATCGTGCCCTACGGACAGGGTCGCCAGCTCGCGGCGGACTGGTGCGCCCTCGGCGCCACCGTCCAGTTCTCCCCGAACACCACCCCGCCCGTCCTGCCGGGCCTGGCCGTCAATCACGCGCTTCCTCTGGTCGCGGGGATGCCCGAGGCGGTCGCCTACCTGAACGACCGGTTCGCGAATCGGCCCGCCCCGTCCAACTGCGGCGCCTTCTGACCCACGACGGCGTCGGATCCGCCGCAAGGGGCGGTCAGCCGCGACAGCGATTGCTGTCGCGGCTGACCGGAGCCCGCGCGGCCGGCGGCCCGTTCACACCACCGGATGGTCGGCGCCGAGGAATCTGCGGGCGAGGTTCTGCTCCACCGACGGCCCGGGCGACCATTCGGCGATCCACGGGCCCGTACCCTCGCTGGGATCGATCACGCCCTTCTCCAGCCAGGTGTAGCGCCCGTCGAGGACGTCGGCCGTGAGCTGCCGGTCGGCATCGTCGGTGTGCGTCCACAACGCGGCGAACAGCGAGTCCACGCGGAGCTTCGCCTGGAGGCAGAAGACGTCGGCGAGTTCGTAGGCCGCGTCCGTATCGGGGTGGCCGTCGGTGTGGTACATCTGCGCCCGCACGCAACTCGCCGACATGGCGAACAGCTCCGCGCCGATATCGACGAGCCGCCCCAGGAAATTCTGCCGCTTCTCCAGACCGCCCTGCCACCGGGCCATGCCGTAGAACGTGGACCGAGCGAGCTTGCGTGAACACCGCTCCACGTAGCGCAGATGGTGTGCCAGGGGACCGAATTCGCCGTACGAGGTGGGTAGCTGGCCCCTGCCCGCCACCAACTGGGGCAGCCACTTGGCGTAGAAGCCGCTCGCCTTGGCGGCGGCCCGGGCCTTCGTGTCCAGAGTGGCTTTCGGATCCGCCAGCTCACCCGCCACCCGCAGGTGGGCGTCGACGGCTTCGCGGGCGACGAAGAGCCGCATGATCTCGCTCGAGCCCTCGAAGATCCGGTTGATCCGCAGGTCCCGCAGGAGCTGCTCGGCGGGCACCATCCGCTCACCCCGGGCCGCAAGCGACGCCGCCGTCTCGTAGCCGCGTCCCCCTCGGATCTGCATCAACTCGTCGGCGATCTCGCAGGCCACCTCGCTGGACCACAGCTTGGCCAGGGCCGCCTCGATGCGGATGTCGTTGCGGTCCTCGTCGCACATCTGGCCGGTCAGTTCCACCACGGCCTCGAGGGCGAACGTGGTGGCGGCGATGTATCCGATCTTGCCGGCGATCGCATCGTGCCGGCCCACCGGCCGACCCCACTGGACGCGGGTGCCGGACCATTCCCGGGCGATCTTGAGCGCCCACTTGCCGGCACCGGCGCACATCGACGGGATCGCGAGCCGGCCGGCGTTGAGGGTGGTCAGGGCGATCTTCAGGCCGTCGCCCTCGCGGCCGATGAGGTTCTCCTTCGGCACCCGCACCTTGTACAGCCGGGTGAGGCCGTTCTCGATCCCCTTCAGGCCCAGGAACGAGTTGCGGCGTTCGACGGTGATGCCCGGGGTGTTCGCCTCGACGACGAACGCCGAGATGCCACCGCGGTGGCCCTCGCTGCGCGGCACCCGCGCCATCACCACCAGCAGTTCGGCGACCACTCCGTTGGTGGTCCACAGCTTCAGGCCGTCGAGTTCGTACGCGTCGCCGTTCTCCACCGGCACCGCCGTCGAGGCGAGACGGGCGGGATCGGAACCCACGTCGGGTTCGGTCAGCAGGAAGGCCGAGATCGCCCCTCGCGCACACCGCGGGAGGAAAGCGCGTTTCTGTTCGGGTGTCCCGGCCAGCTTCAGGGGTTCGGGCACTCCGATGGATTGATGCGCCGACAACAGAACGCCCAGGCTCGGGTGGGCGCTGGCCACGAGCATCAGCGCGCGGTTGTAGGCCACCTGCGACAGTCCCAGGCCGCCGTACTCCTGGGAGATCTTCATGCCGAAGCAGCCGAGCTCGGCCAATCCGGCGACGTATTCGTCGGGGATCCGGGCCTCGCGCTCGATGCGGCTGCCGTCCACACCCTCGCAGAAGCGGCGAAGCTCTGCCAGGAACCCTTCGGTACGAGCCTCCTCGTTGGGGGTGGGCCGCGGGAACGGATGGATGAGGTCGAGGGTCAGACGTCCGAGAAACAACTCCTTTGCGAACGACGGCTTGTGCCAGGTGGTCTCGCGGGACTCCTCTGCGAGCGCGCGCGACTGTTCCTCGCTGGCGTGTACCTGTTGTGCCATGTGATGCCTCCCCGATAGGACTGCTACCGGCGAGTATCCACCTGTTCTGTGATGCACATCACGCGATTCGGCGGATCGGTACCCATGAGTAACCGACGGCGCGGGGGTGGAGCGGATCACGGTCCGACGGGGCTGCCGTCGCGACAGAGCCCCCGCCCGTGTCCGTAGGCTGGACATGTCATCGACGACGTACCCGAGCACCTCCACCTTCCCGCTCGCGCGGACCACCGCTGGAGGCCGACATGGAATTCCTCGCGTCCGTACCTGTTGTGCTGCTGTTGACCGTCCTGATCTATGTCGTGGCCGGCCGGATCGTCGACCTGGAAGTGCGCGTCACCGAACGACAACTGCAGAAGGAAGGGCAGGCCGCGATCGACGCGACCTGCCCCGGATCCGATTCCGTCCCGTGACCCCGGGCGGAACTCAGTCCTGCTTCTTCGGGCCCCCCGCGGGACCGGCCGACGGCTTCGGCTTCGCCGCGGTTCCCTTGCTGCCGGCGGCCTCGCTCTTCGGCTCGGCGGCCGGCTTCGGAGCCGTTTCCTCCTTGGCCGCGTGCTTTCCGGTCGGGGGCGCCTCGGCCGTCCCCTTCGGGACGGTGGTGGGCTCGGCCGTCCCCTTCGGGACGGTGGTGGGCTCGGCCTTCGGCGTCGCGGCTGCCGTCGGGGTCGCCTTCGGCGTCGGCGCGGGCACCGCGGGGGCAGCCGTCCCGCCCTCGGGCCGAGGTGCGGCCTTCCTCGTCGCGGCCGATTCGGGCTTCGGGGCCACGGCCTCGGGCGTCGCGGCCGGCCCGGGCTTCGCCTCGGGTGCGGCAGCCTCCGGCTTCGGTGCGGCAGCCTCCGGCTTCGGGGCGGCAGCCTCCGGCTTCGGGGCGGCAGCCTCCGGCTTCGGTGTGGCAGCCTCCGGTGTCGCGACCGGGCCGGGCTCGGGGGTGACCGGCTCGATCCGCGGCGGCTCCGGCGCGACCGGCGGATGATCCCCGAGACGGCTGCGGTAGAACACAACTCCGCCGGCGGCGACGACGCCGAGCGCGCCGACCGTCACCAGGATCCTGCGGCCCCGCCCGCGGGGTGCTGCCTCGATCGTCGCCGCGGCTCGCGCGCGGCGGCACTCCCGGCTTCCTGCCATGTTCCGGGCGAGGTCGAGACCCTTGCGGGCGACCAGCAGGCCGGTGAAGAGCGGCCCCCGCGCGAGGGCCGTAGCGCCCTGCCCTGCGAGCTTCAGGTAGCCACCGGCGCCCTCGGACTTCTTCGGGGGGCGCACGAGTTCGCTGCCGGCGCCGGACCCGATCTTGGTTCTGGACTCGCTCACACTCGTCATGTACCCACTTTTGCACAGCGGACCCCCGCGGCCGGGGTTCGCGAGACGGACCGCCCCGGTGTCGCAGACCCGGATGGCACGATGGAGGGGTGACTTCACCTCAAAAGACCGCAACCGCGACTCTGCACACCAACCGCGGCGACATCGTGATCTCGCTCTTCGGCAACCACGCTCCGAAGACGGTCGAGAACTTCGTCGGCCTCGCGAACGGCACCAAGGAGTACAAGACCCAGAACGCCAAGGGGGAGACCAGTGGCCCGTTCTACGACGGTGCGGTTTTCCACCGCGTCATCGACGGCTTCATGATCCAGGGCGGCGACCCGACCGGCACCGGTCGTGGCGGCCCGGGCTACCAGTTCGCCGACGAGTTCCACCCCGAGCTGCAGTTCGACCGCAGCTACCTGCTGGCCATGGCCAACGCCGGCCCGGGCACCAACGGTTCGCAGTTCTTCATCACCGTCGGGCCGACCCCCCACCTGAACCGACGCCACACCATCTTCGGTGAGGTCGCCGACGAGGCGTCGAAGAAGGTCGTCGACGCGATCGCCACGACGGCGACGGACCGCGCGGACCGCCCGGTCGAGCCCGTCGTCATCGAGAGCATCACCATCTCCTGAATCTCCGGAAGAGACCGATATGACGAACCCCGGCTGGGGCCACGCGGCCGGCGGGGGCGGCCACCCGCCCCAGCCGCGGTGCGTCCGGCATCCCGATCGCCCGACCCTGCTCTCGTGCAGCCGATGCGGGCGACCGGCCTGCCCCGACTGCCTGCGGCCCGCCGCGGTGGGTCAGCAGTGCGTCGACTGCGTCGCGGCCGCCCAGCGCGATGTCCCGCAGGCCCGCACCGTCGCGGGGGCGCCCATGCGGGCGCAGACGAACACCCCCCTCGTGACCTACATCCTGATCGCGCTGAACACCGCGATCTTCGCGATCACCGCCGCCCAGTCCGGCAGCGTGATGAACAACGAGCGCTCGTCGAGCCTGTTCTTCGAGTGGGCGCTGTGGCCGCCGATGATCGCGGTGCGCGACGAGTACATCCGCGTGCTCGGCAGCGGGTTCCTGCACTTCGGTGTGCTGCACCTCGCGGTCAACATGTTCGCGCTGTACGTGATCGGGCGTGACACCGAACTCGTCCTCGGCCGGCTCCGGTACCTGGCCGTATACCTGGTGTCCATCCTCGGCGGATCCGCCGCGGTGATGCTGCTCCAGACCGACGCCGTGACCGCCGGTGCCTCCGGCGCCGTGTTCGGCCTGCTGGGCGCGCAGGCGGTGATCCTGATGCGGCTGCGGCGCAGCCCCGCGCCGGTGCTGATGATCGTCGTCCTCAACGTCGTCATCAGCATCACCATCCCGGGCATCTCCCTGTGGGGACACCTCGGCGGCCTGGCCGCGGGTGCGGCGGCGACGGCGGCGCTGTTGTTCGCGCCGCGGGCGCTGGGCGCGGGCGACGACCGTGCCCGCTTCGTCCGGACGGGCTGGCTCGCGCTGGCAGCCGTCACGGTGGTCACCGTGCTGGTCCTCGTGCTGGCGGTCCTGCGCCTGCGGGCTCAGCTCGGCGTCTGATCCGGCGCCAGCCCCCGCACCGCGAGCGCGTCGTACACCGTGCGGGGGTCGGTGCCCAGGTCCCAGCGCCCGAAGATCAGCAGCTGCTCGTCGCCGCGGGGATCGCGCACGTCGATCTCCAGCATCGGCACGCGACGGCCGAGCCGCGGATACGCGACGATCCGCACCCGCATCAGGGCCGCGCGGGGCAGCTCGCGTCGTCCCGACAGACGGGTGACGGCCAGCCCGGCGCCGTCCGGAAGCACCTCGAGCCGCGGACGCTGACGGACCGCGAGGGCCGCGACCGCGAACGCCACCACGGCCGCGAGCCCGACGAGCGTGCGACCGGCGGCATCGGCCGTCGTCGCCGCGGCGACGGCGAGCACGATGCCGCCCGCCGTGAGCGCGGCGATCGCGAGCGGGGGTGTGGACCAGCGGAGCGATTCAGTCGCCACGGGGAGCTTTCCCCAGTTCATCCACAGGTTTGTCCACAGGTGGGGATGAACTACATCCCTGTAACCTCACCGCCATCTCATGGTCATGATCAGGCCGACGATCATGAACCCGAAGCCGATGAGGAAGTTGTACGCACCGAGGTCGTTCATCCACGAGATCTGCTCGGCCGCGAGGTAGTACACCACCAGCCAGGCCAGGCCGACGAGCATGAAGCCGAGCATCAGCGCGACGTACCAGGTGCTCGACGGGCCCGCCTTCACCTTCACGGGGGTTCGGCTCACCGGGTTGATCGTGTAGTCGGTCTTCTTCCGGACCTTCGACTTGGGCATGACGTCCTCGTTCGTGCGGTACCGCGCGGGGCGGACAGGTAGGTTGGGCAGCTACCTGATGTGTACTGCCAGTGTGAGTACACGCTAACGCAGAATCCGGAACGGAGGGTCCACGTGTCGGACGGCCGGGCCCGCGCGCTCGGGTGGACTGCCGCCGCGCTGGCCGTGTGCCTGCTCGCCGGGTTGCTGCTCGGCACCACCCGCGGGGTCTCCGACGGCGCGGAACTGCGCGTGAGCGACTCCGCGCGGCTGTCCGATCTCGTGCGGGCGGCGCAGGCCAAGGCCGACGAGCTCGCCGCCACCCGCGACGACCTCGCGGGACGCGTCGCCGAGCTGCAGGCGCAGGCCGCGGCCACCGACGACGACGTCGCCGCGGTGCTCGCCGACACCGCCGCCCTCGAGGACCCCGCCGGGCTGACCGCACGGCGTGGCCCGGGCGTCACCGTCAGCCTCACCGATGCCCCGCGCGGCGCCGACGGCCGGTATCCGGCGGACGCGTCGCCCGACGATCTCGTGGTGCACCAGCAGGACGTGCAGAGCGTGCTCAACGCGATGTGGGCCGGCGGGGCGGAGGCGATCGCCATGCAGGATCAGCGGATCGTCGCGACGTCGGCGCCGCGCTGCATCGGCAACACCCTGCTGCTGCACGGCCGCACCTACTCCCCGCCGTACGTGATCACCGCGCTGGGCGACCCCGCCCGGCTCGAGGCGGCGCTGGCCGCCGAGCCGGGCATCCGCGTGTACAGGCAGTACGCGGCCCGCTACGGGCTGGGCTACACGCAGCAGGCGTCGGATGCCCTGTCGGTACCCGCCTACACGGGCGGAACGACGCTGCGCTGACGGGTCGGTACCCTTTCCGCATGCGCATCCTCGTCGTCGACAACTACGACAGCTTCGTCTTCAATCTCGTGCAGTACCTGGGGCAGCTCGGTACCCGCGCCGAGGTGTGGCGCAACGACGACGAGCGGCTCACCGGCCCCGGCGCCGCGGACCGGATCGCGGCCGAGTTCGACGGGATCCTCCTCAGCCCCGGTCCGGGCACCCCGCAGCGGGCCGGCGCCAGCATGGACCTCGTGCGTGCCTGCGCCGCCGCGAGCACACCGCTGCTCGGCGTCTGCCTGGGCCATCAGGCGATCGGTGCCGCCTTCGGCGCGACGGTCGACCGTGCCCCGGAGCTGCTGCACGGCAAGACCAGCTCGGTGTGGCACGACGGCACCGGTGTGCTGGCCGGCCTGCCGGATCCGTTCACCGCGACGCGCTACCACTCGCTCACGGTGCTGCCGCAGACGATGCCCGACGAGCTCGTGCCGACCGGATACACCGAGAGCGGCATCGTCATGGCCCTGCGGCATCGCGAGCTGCCGATCCACGGCGTCCAGTTCCACCCCGAGTCGGTCCTCACCCAGGGCGGTCACCGGATGCTGGCGAACTGGCTGGCCGTGTGCGGCGAGGCGCCGGACGAGCAGCTGGTGGCCCGGCTGGAGGCGGAGATGGCGAAGGCGCTCGCGGGCGGCGCCGCCTGAGCCGTCCGCTCCGCGGACCGATATCCGAGCGCAGCTCAGCGGATACCCAGCACGCCCACGCCCACGGTGATGGTCTCCGAGTTGGAGATCTCCGACCCCGGGGGCTGCTGCTGGGCGATGACCTTGCCCACGAGCTCCGGGTCGAGGGTGGCCTCACGGTTCTGCACGAGCTGCGCCGGCGAACCCGTCCAGCCGGCCGCCCGCAGCGCCGTCAGCGCCTCGGACACCGTCCTGTTCGTCAACGCCGGCATCTCGATGCGGTTCCCGTTGGACACCTGGATGGTGACCGTGTCGCCCTTCGTGGCGCTGGTTCCGCCCGCCGGGCTGCTCGACACGACCGTCCCGGCCGGCTGGCTGGAGTCGATCTCGTCGACCACGACGGTGAAGCCCGCGGCCTCGATGTTGTCGCGCGCCACCTCGGTGGCCTGACCCACGACGTTGGGCACGCGGATCTGCTCGGGGCCGCTGCCGAGCGTCACGCTCACCGCGCTGTCGCGGTCGGCGTCCGCTCCCGCGGCGGGACTCTGGTCGACGACGGTGTCGCGTTCGGCCGCCGACGACGGCGCCCGCGCCACATTCGGATCGAGCCGCAGCCCGGCCTCGGCCAGGGTCTGCAGCGCCTCCTGCTGGTTCATGCCCGCGAGCCGCGGGATCTGCACCTGCTCGGGCCCGCTCGAGACCTCGAGGGTGACGGTGCTGCCCTCCTCGGCCTGGACCCCGGCGACCGGCCGGGTGTTGACGACGTTGCCGCTGGCGACCACCGCGTCGGGCTTCATCTGCACCGACACCTCGAACCCGGCATCCTGCAGCCTGCTCTCCGCGATCTCCGCGGCGAGGTTGCGCACGTCGGGGACGGGGATCTGCGCGGCGCTCGAGCCGGGGCCCGAGGTCCACAGGAACACGCCGACGATGCCGACGATCACGACCGCGGCCAGGCCCAGCAGCGTGTTGCGCAGTGCCCGGGAACGTTGCGGCGCGGCCGCGGTCCCACCCGCGACGACTCCGGCGGCCCCGCGGTCCGCGCCGTTGCGCGGTGTCCCGGCGCCGTCGACGGCCCCGAGGATGGTGGTGCGGTCCTCGTCGGTCATCACCATCGGCGCGCTGGGCTTCTGGCCGCTGAGCACGCGGATCAGGTCGCTGCGCATCTCGGCGGCGCTCTGGTAGCGGTTGGCGGGGTTCTTCGCCATCGCCTTGAGGATCACCGAGTCCAGCTCCGGCGGGACGGCGGAGTTCACCGACGAGGGCAGCGGCGGATCCTCCCGGACATGCTGGTACGCGACGGCCACCGGGGAGTCGCCCTGGAACGGCGGCTTGCCGGTGAGGATCTCGAACAGCACACAGCCCACCGAGTACACGTCGGAGCGGGCGTCGACCTGCTCGCCGCGGGCCTGCTCCGGCGACAGGTACTGGGCGGTGCCGATCACCGCGGCCGTCTGCGTCATCGGGCTCGCGGCGTCGGAGATGGCCCGGGCGATGCCGAAGTCCATCACCTTGACCGCGCCGGAACGGGTGATCATGACGTTCGCGGGCTTGACGTCGCGGTGGACGATCATGTTGCGGTGGCTGAAGTCCAGGGCGGCGCACACGTCGGCCACGACCTCCATGGCCCGCTTCGGGGTCATCGGCCCCTGGGAGCGCACGATGTCGCGCAGCGTATCGCCCTCGACGTACTCCATGACGATGTACGGCAGCGGGCCGGCCTCGGTCTCCGCCTCGCCGGTGTCGTACACGGCGACGATCGCCGGATGGTTCAGCGCGGCCGCGTTCTGGGCTTCGCGGCGGAACCGGAGATAGAACGTGGGGTCGCGGGCGAGGTCGGCGCGCAGCACCTTGATCGCCACGTCGCGGTCGAGCCGCAGATCCCGGGCCAGGTGCACCTCCGACATGCCACCGAAGCCGAGGATCTCACCCAACTCGTAGCGGGAAGAGAGCTTGCGGGGTGTGGTCATGACTGTCCTCGGGTGACTGGCTCGATCGGGGTGAACGGGTTGTCTATGGCTCCGGGTTCGAGACCGCCGTCGCCGCCATCCGGCAACGAGACCGTGGTGGTGGTCGTCTCGGCCGTCGTCGTGGTGGCGGCTGTGGTCGTCGTGGCCGTCGTCGTGGTCGGCGGCGCGGTGGTCGTCGGCGCCTCCGTCGTCGTCGGCGGCGGCGGGGTGGTCGTCGTCGGCTCGGGGGTCGTGGTGGGCGCCTGCGTCGTGGTGGGAGGAGCCGTGGTGGTCGGTTCCTCCGTCGTGGTGGTGGTCCGCGGCGGCCGCGTGGTCGTCGTCGCGCGGGTGGTGGTCGTCGGGGCCTGCGTGGTCGTCGTGGACCGCGCGGGGCCCGCGTCACCCGAATTGTCGCCGCCCAGCAGCACCAGCGCCAACGCGACGAGCGCCAGGGCCACCGCCGCCCCGGCCGCCCAGGCGAGGGTCTTCGGGCTGGGGGAGCGCTTGTCGCCGGACGGGGTGGGTCCGGTGGGCGGCTGGTCGCCGCCGTTCGCGTACGTCGGGGCGTAGTACGGCCGCGACGGCGGAGGGGGGGTCGGACCGAGCGCGCGGGTCGCGGCGGTGGGCGCGGTGGTGCCCGGCACCCCGGGCGGCAGGATCCGCGTGGCACCGGTGACCGGCGGCACGTTGCCCGGCGGTGGCACCGGCCGCCCGGCGCGCACCGCGGAGACGGCGTCGGCGAACTCGCCGCCGCTGGTGTACCGGTACGCCGGATCCTTCGTCATGGCGATCTCGATGAGTTCACGCACCCCCGCCGGCAGGTCGGTGGGCAGCGGCGCGGGCGTCTCCTGCACGTGCTTCATCGCGACGGTGACGACGCTGTCGCCGAGGAACGGTCGCCGGCCGGCGAGGGCCTCGTACCCGACGACGCCGAGCGAGTACACGTCGCTCGCCGACGTCGCCTCCTGGCCGAGAGCCTGCTCGGGCGCGATGTACTGAGCGGTGCCCATGACCATGCCGGTGCGCGTCACCGGCGACGCGTCGACGGCCTTGGCGATGCCGAAGTCGGTGATCTTCACCTGGCCGGTGGGGGTGATGAGGATGTTGCCGGGTTTGACGTCGCGGTGCACGACCCCGGCGTCGTGGGCAGCCTGCAGCGCCCGCCCGGTCTGCTCGAGCATGTCCAGGGTGTGCGGCAGCGACAGCCGGCCCACCCGGGCGAGGACGGCGTTGAGGGGCTCGCCGTGCACGAGTTCCATCACGAGGTACGCGATGGACTGGCCCTCGGCGTCGGTGGTCTCGCCGTAGTCGAACACGCCGGCGATGCCGGGGTGGTTGAGCTGCGCGGTGGTGCGCGCCTCGAACCGGAAACGGGTCAGGAAGTCCGCGTCGCCGGAGAGCTCGGCCTTGAGGACCTTCACCGCCACCCGGCGGTCGAGACGGGTGTCGAGCCCCTCCCACACCTGTCCCATGCCGCCGGTGGCGATGAGCCGTTGCAGCCGGTAACGGTCGGCGATCATGGCGCCGCTGTGCAAAGCCATAATCAGCCTCTCTGCATTCCCGCCGCGATCACGGCACGTCCGATCGGCGCGGCAACCGAGCCTCCCGTGGCGGCGAGTGCGCGGTCGCCGCCGTCCTCCACGATGACCGCCACGGCAACTGTCGGCTGCTGGGCGGGCGCAAAGGCGATATACCACGTGTGCGGGGGAGTGTTACGGGGGTCGTCGCCGTGCTCGGCGGTACCGGTCTTCGACGCGATCTGGACCCCCGGGATCTTCCCCTCGCCGCCGGAGAAGTTCTCGGATCCGATCATCAGGTCGGTCAGGGTGGCCGCGACCTGCGGCGACATCGCCTGTCCTGCCGACACCGGCGTGGTCTCCGCCAGCACCGACAGGTCCGGCGACTGCAACTGCGACACCAGATGCGGCTGCATCCGGACGCCGCCGTTGGCGACTGTGGCGGCAATCACGGCGTTCTGCAGCGGGGTGAGTGCGACGTCACGCTGACCGATGCTGGACTGGCCGAGCGCGGCGCCGTCGGGGATCGGCCCGATCGTGCTCGCCGCGACGGGGACGGGGATGTCCACGGACTCGCCGACGCCCAGCGCCTCGGCCTGCTCGGCGAGGGCGTCCTTGCCGGTCTTCAGGCCCATCTCGACGAAGGCGGTGTTGCAGGAGCGGGCGAAGGCCTCGCGCAGGGTGGCGGTGGGGCCGCCGCCGCACGTCGCGCCGCCGTAGTTCTCCAGCGTGGTCGCGGTGTCGGGGAGGGTGATGTTCGGCGCGGCGGTGAACTGGTCGTCGGGAGTGGTGCCCGCGGCGAGGGCCGCGGCGGTCACCACGACCTTGAACGTCGAGCCGGGCGGGTAGGTCTGCGAGATGGCGCGGTTGAGCATGGGCTTGTCGGGGTCGGCGTTGAGTTCCTCCCACGCCTGCGAGGTGGCGGCACCGTCGTGACCCGAGAGCCGGTTGGGGTCGTAGCTCGGGGTGCTCACCATCGCCAGGATGCGGCCGGTGCTCGGCTCGATGGCCACGACCGAGCCGGTGTAGCCCTTGGACGTGAGCTCGTCGTAGGCCACCTGCTGCATGACCGGGTCGACGGTGGTGACCACGTTCCCGCCGCGCGGGTCCCGCCCGGAGACCAGATCGAAGAAGCGCCGGCCGAACAGTCGGCTGTCGGAGCCGTTGAGGACCTCGTCCTCGGTGCGCTCGAGCCCGGTGCTGCCGTACTGCATCGAGTAGAACCCGGTCACGGGTGCATACGCGAGCGGGCTCATCGGCTGCTCGGGCGCGGCCGGGTACGTGCGCAGGTACTTGTAGCGGCTGTCGGTGGGGACCGACACCGCCAGGACCTGTCCGCTCGCGGAGATCTGGCCGCGCTGGCGTGAGTACTCGTCGATGAGCACCCGGGAGTTGCGCGGGTCGGTGCGCAGGTCGTCGGCCTTGATGACCTGCACGTAGGTGGCGTTTGCGAGCAGCGCGACGACCATGAACATCACCGCCATCGCGACCTTGCGGAGCGGTGCGTTCATCCGCGCCCCAGCATTTCCGTCGGCGCGTCCGCGATCGGTGGCGGTGCCTTCTTGCGTGGGGCGGCGGGTTCGCGGGCCGCGTTGGAGATCTTCACCAGCAGTGCCAGCAGGAGGTAGTTCGCCAGCAGCGACGAGCCGCCGTAGGACATGAACGGCGTGGTGAGCCCGGTGAGGGGGATCAGCTTGGTGACGCCGCCGACGACGACGAACAACTGGATCGCGATGGTGAACGACAGGCCGGCGGCCAGCAGCTTGCCGAAGCTGTCGCGGACGGCGATCGCGGTGCGCATTCCCCGCATGATCAGGATCAGGAACAGGAGGAGGATGGCGCTGAGGCCGATGAGCCCGAGTTCCTCACCGATCGCGGCGACGATGAAGTCGGTCTTGGCGAACGGCACCTGCGCGGGACGTCCGCTGCCGAGCCCGGTGCCGGCGACGCCGCCGGTGGCGAGACCGAACAGCGACTGCGAGATCTGGTAGCCGGTGTTGTTGTAGTCGGCCAGCGGGTCGAGCCACGTCTCCACCCGCACCCGCACGTGCCCGAACATCTGGTAGGCGAAGTAGAAGCCGACGACGAGCAGGGCACCGCCGATGAGCAGCCAGCCCACCCGCTCGGTCGCGATGTACAGCATCACCAGCACCGTGCTGAACAGCAGCAGCGACGTGCCGAGGTCCTTCTCGAACACCATGACGCCGATCGAGAGGATCCACGCGGCCAGGATCGGGCCCAGGTCGCGGGCGCGGGGGAAGTCCATGCCGAGCACGTGTTTGCCGGCGGTGGTGAACAGGTCGCGCTTGGCCACCAGCACGGAGGCGAAGAAGATGATGAGCAGGATCTTGGCGAACTCGCCGGGCTGGATGCTGAACCCGGGCAGCCGGATCCAGATCTTGGCGCCGTTGACCTCGGAGAAGCGGGACGGCAGCAGGGCCGGGACGGCGAGGGCGACGAGGCCGATCAGGCCCAGCGTGTAGCTGAACCGGGCGAGGAGCCGGTAGTCGTGCAGCAGCGCGAGCACCGCGACGAAGCCGGCGATGGCGAGCGCCGTCCACAGCACCTGCTGGTTGGCGTCGGGGGAGGGGATCGGCTGCCCGAGGTAGAGCGCGTTCTCCTCGTCGGCGAGGTCGAGCCGGTGGATCAGGACCAGTCCGAGGCCGTTGAGCAGCGCGACGATCGGCAGCAGCAGCGGGTCGGCGTACGGCGCGAACCGGCGCACCGCCAGGTGCGCGGCGAGGAACAGCACCGCATACGTCAGCCCGTACTTGGCCAGATCCAGGGTCACGGTCTGTTCCTGGCTCGCCTCGACCAGCATCAGCGACACCGTGGTGATCGCGATGGCGGCGACGATGAGCAGCAGCTCCGTGCCGCGCCGGGTGGACACGGCGGGAGCCGGGGCGAAACCTCCGGGAGGACTGGGGAAGGAAGCTCCGGGTGCGTGGGACACCGACATCAGGCGCCCACCCGGCAGTTCTGGCCCGGCACCTGCGGAACCGCCGGCGTCGGCTCGGGTGTCGGGGTCGGTGCGGGGGCCGGTGCCGCGGCGGGTGCGGGCTCCGACGCGGGAGCTGCCGGCGGGGTCGTCGGGGCCGGTGCGGGCGCCGGTTCTGGCGCCGGAGCCGGAGCCGGTGCGGGCGCCGGCTGTTCCTCGACGCACACCGGGAGCAGGTCGTTCTCGGCGAGACGGTTCATCTGGGTGCGCGCGTCGTCGAGGGATCCGGAGGGCAGGCCCGCCCGCACCTGCTCGCGGGCGGTCGGCTGCAGGTCGTCGACCAGCATGACGCGGCAGTCGGCCTCCTGTGGGGAGGTCAGGGTCAAGGTTCCGTCGTCGGCGAGGCAGCCGACGAGGGACTGTTCCTGCAGCGAGTAGCCGAGGATGTTGCCGGGTACGCCGCGCAGCACCGTGACGCGGCCGTCGTCGTCGCCGACGTAGTAGTAGCTGCGGATCATCGTGCGGCCCACGGCTGCCCCGGCGACGAGCAGTCCGAGCACCACGACCGCGACGAGCGGCCACCACATCCGGCTGCGCTTGCGCTTGGGCTCGGGTTCGTTCTGCACGACGACGCGCTTGGGCGTGGCCCGCGGCGGACGCATCGCGGCGGCGCGGCCCGCGGCGGTGTTGGGCGGCGGGGTGTCCTCGTCGTCCCCGGACGCGGCGCCGGCGACGATCGGGTGGCTCTGGCCGTAGTCGAGGTCGATGACGTCGGCGACGACGACGGTGACGTTGTCGGGGCCGCCGCTGCGCAGCGCGAGTTCGATGAGCCGGTCGGCGCACTCGTCCTGCGTGCCCTCGCTCAGGGTGTTGGCGATGGTCTCGTCGCTGACGACGTCGGACAGGCCGTCGGAGCAGATGAGGTAGCGGTCGCCGGCGCGCGCCTCGCGCACGGTGAGGGTCGGTTCGACCTCGCTGCCGGTGAGGGCGCGCATGATCAGCGATCGCTGCGGGTGGCTGTGCGCCTGCTCGGGCGTGATGCGGCCCTCGTCGACGAGGGACTGCACGAAGGTGTCGTCGCGGGTGATCTGGGTGAGCTGGCCGTCGCGCAGCAGGTAGGCGCGCGAATCGCCGATGTGGGCGAGGCCGAGCTTGCTGCCGGCGAAGAGGATGGCGGTGAGCGTGGTGCCCATGCCGTCGAGTTCGGGTTCCTCCTCGACCTGATCGGCGATGGCGGCGTTGCCCTCGCGCACGGCGGCGGCGAGCTTGCCGAGCAGGTCCCCGCCGGGTTCGTCGTCGTCGAGGTGGGCGAGCGCCGCGATCATCAGCTGCGAGGCGACCTCGCCGGCGGCGTGGCCCCCCATTCCGTCGGCGAGGGCGAGCAGGCGGGCCCCCGCGTACACGGAATCTTCGTTGTTGGAACGAACCAAGCCGCGGTCGCTGCGGGCGGCGTAACGCAGTACGAGGGTCACGGGCGGAGCTCGATCACGGTCTTCCCGACCCGGACAGGTGTGCCCAGGGGTACGCGGACGGCGGTGGTGACCTTGGCACGGTCCAGGTACGTGCCGTTGGTCGAGCCCAGGTCCTCGACGTACCAGTCCGACCCGCGCGGCGACAGGCGGGCGTGCCGGGTGGAGGCGTAGTCGTCGGTGAGGACGAGGGTCGAGTCGTCGGCCCGGCCGATCAGGACGGGTTGGGTGCCGAGCGTGATGCGGGTGCCCGCAAGCGCGCCCTGGGTCACCACCAGGAACTTCGCGGACTTGCCGCGGCCCAGCGAGGGCAGCACCGACTGGTTGCGCGGCGAGTAACGCGGGACCGGACGCGCGGCACCGGCGTAGATGTCCGACCGCAGCGTGCGCAGGATCGCCCAGATGAACAACCACAGCAGGAGCAGGAACCCCGCCCGGGTCAGCTGCAGAATCAGCCCCTGCACGGCTCGCCCTCCTTCTGCGTATCGGCCCGGTGCGGTGTCGTCCGGTGCGCTGCGGTCACCCACAATACGGACCCCGGGCGACGAGACGCATCGTCCGGCGCGTTGCCGACGCGTCGGATGGGTCTCGTGCCGGTTCCGATCGGGTCTCGGTCCCCGGCGTTCAGAGAATGCGCACCAGGATCTCCGAGTGTCCCGCCCGGATCACGTCGCCGTCGGCGAGCTGCCAGTCCTGCACGGGCGCGCCGTTGACGGTGGTGCCGTTGGTGGAACCGAGATCCGAGAGCATGGCCACCTGCCCGTCCCAGCGAATGTCGATGTGGCGCCGGGAGACACCGGTGTCCGGCAGCCGGAACTGGGCGTCCTGCCCGCGTCCGACGATGTTGCTGCCCTCCCGGAGCTGGTAGTAGCGCCCGCTGCCGTCCTCGAGCTGGAGCGTCGCGGTCAGCACCCGGCCGGCCTGCGGGGGCTGGTACGCGCCGGCGCCGTAGCCCTGATCCGCATAGCCCTGATCCGCGTACCCCTGGTCGGGGTAGCCCTGCTGGCCGTAACCCTGCTCCGCGTAGCCCTGGTCGGGGTAACCCTGTCCGGCGTAGCCCTGCTGGCCGTAAGCCTGGTCGGCGTAGCCCTGGTCGTAGCCGCCGGGCTGGGCGTACCCGCCCTGGTAGCGGTCGTCGCCGTAGGCCTGCTGCGACGGGTACTGCGGGGAGTAGTCGCGCCCGTAGTCCTGGCTGTACGCCTGTCCGGAGTGGCCGCCGTAGCCCCGCTCCTCGCCGTAGCCCCGGTCCTCGTGGCCGCCGGCCCGGCCGTAGTCCTGCTGGTCGTAGCCGCCGGCGTCGTAACCGCCCTGCTGCTCGCCGCCGTAGGGCGCCTGCGCGGCGGGATACGCCCCGCCGTTCCGCTGGCCCTGCTGGTAGCGCTGATCCTGGCCTACGTGCGCGTGACCGTTCCGCGCGTACTGCGGTTCGGCGCTCTCGGCGGGGTCACGGCTTGGGTCGTAGCCTGGATTCTGCGTCATCGAGCCAACTCCTGGGTCGGGGGTCACGGTTGAACGGTTGTGCGGTGTCCGCGAGGCCGGGGCGCGCACCGGTGAGCGCCCGACGTCGGGGTCGACCGACCCGTGCGTGCGGAACTGCCCGGTGTGCAGTGCCGCCGACGACTCGAATGCGACCTGGATCTGACCGTAGGTCTGCCACCCCTGCTCGCGGATGAAGTCCTCAAGGTGACGCGCGAACGCCTTCACCGTCAAGTCCCGATCCGCGGCGAGGGCTTCGTGATCGGATTCGCTGATCGTGATCACGTACCGGTTGGGAGCCAGCATGTGGCCCCGGTCGAGCTGCTGGACGCCGTCGGTGGCCTCGCGCTGGAGCGCGGCCTCCACTTCCTGCGGAACTACACCGCCACCGAAGACGCGCGCGAACACGTCGCTGACGGCAGCCTGCAGCTTGCGCTCGAATCGCTGCGCGATACCCACGGCGACCCCCTTTCCGGTCTGCGTGTCGCAATGCAGAGCTCGCTTCTGCATGGTATCGACTTTTCGTCCGATCCGGCCCGGTGGAGGGGGCGGCGCTGCCCCGGCGGGCCGGTGCAGCGCCGGCAAAGGGCCTCTGTGCAGGCGAATCGTTGTTCGGCGGGAGGGTGTGTTACTGTTCTCCAGTCGCTCGGGCGAGTGGCGGAATGGCAGACGCGCTGGCTTCAGGTGCCAGTGTCCTTCGGGACGTGGGGGTTCAAGTCCCCCTTCGCCCACCATGAGCAGTTCCACGAACTGCGACGGACGAGGTCACGAACTCGAAAGAGGTCGTGGCCTCGTTTCGTTGATCGATCGGACGGGCGGTCCGATTCGGGTTCGGTCTTCGGCCGTGTTGTCATAGAGCGGTGATGACCCTGACACAGCCCTGGTGGCCGTACTTCTAGCGGCCTTGTCGACTGTGTTGTCCGGCCGCCTTCTCCGCGGTCGGTGACGCTCACTTTCCTGTACGACGGTGATACCGGTCGGCGGGTGAGGTGGCCTCGATCCGAGAGGAACCACCCCGTGACCCACGACATCGATACCGCACCCACGACAGGTATCGGCGAGATGCTGATCAGCTCCCGTTCACTGGACGAGTACCGGTCGATGTTCAATCTCACCGACGTGGACCTGTCCCGCACAATCCTGGACTGTCCGGGTGGCGCCGCGGGGTTCACCAGCGCAGTGAACCGACTCGGCGGTGACGTGACCGCATGCGATATGGCCTATTTCGACCGCGAGACCGAACAACTCGCCGTCGTTGCGGTAGCTGAAACCGATCGTGGGAACCGGTACATCCGAGCCCACGCCGAACATTACGACTGGACGTTCTTCGCCGATCCCGACGAGCATGCACGCGTGCGTCGGCAGGCAGTCGAGGAATTCGCCGCAGATATCCGCCGGCATCCGCGCCGCTACGTTGCCGGGCGGTTGCCGTCCTTGCCGTTCCCCGATGCCGCTTTCGATCTCGTGCTCAGCTCGCACCTGCTGTTCAGCTATTCCGACCGCCTCGATCACACCTTCCACCTCGACGCGATCCGGGAACTGATGCGTGTCGCCCGCGGTGAACTGCGAGTCTTTCCGCTCGTGGTCTCGGGTTCCTCGGTTCGCTATCCCCGCGTGGACGAGCTGCTCACCGACCTTCGGAACCACGACATCGCCGGTGAAGTCGTCGAGGTCGACTACCGGTTCCAAAGGGGCGCTCACCACATGCTGGTGTGCCGCCACATCACCTCGCATGCTCCGGAAGCTGCAGGTTCGGCCTGAGACGGACTCGCGTCTCGGGTCAGGAAGTCCGCAAGGGTGGCCCTCGCCGAGCAGGACGGGTAATGCTCCGGAGAACTCAGGGAAAAGCTCTGGAACGCCTCTGCAGAAAGTGCTGCCGACCAGGTATCGCGAACCGCACACCATCACCTCGGGCCCCCGATCCATACGGATCGGGGGCCCGAGTCGTTGTCCGGTCGCTCGGCGCGCCCGCTCAGGAGCCGGAGCCGGCGAAGCGCGTCCGCAGGTTCGCGATCATGCAGTGCAGTTCCCGCTGGGTCTCGCGCAGCCGCCGGGCCTCCGCCTCGTATCGCTGTGCGGCGGCGACGGAGCCGCTGCCGCGTTCGATCCGCGCGCAGGTCTCGGCGGTCGTGAGTGCCGCGGCGACGCTGTCGTTCTCGCGGTGGAGGATGCCGAGGAACACCTGGCCCTGATGGGCGTCGGCGACGGTGTGCTCGTCGCCGGCCGCCGCGAGGTCGACGAGGTTCGTCGCGCCCCCTCGCGCGGGCCGGGCGGTCGTGCGGGTTGCCGTGCGGGTCGTGCTCATGGCGAGCAGTCTGGCACGTACCCGCGTCCTACATGCAGGATGCACGGACTGTTTTGCCCGACTCGGGACGTTTGCCCAGATGGTTGAGTGTTCAATCAGTTGCCGGGTGACGGGCATCTCCGCACAACCGCGTCCGGGGACGGTTCCCGGGGCTGAACAGGGCCAAACCTGATGTGACTCACTTCACGGAACTTTTGTTTCCGTACCCTAACCACCCCCTGTTACCCTTTCGATACCGCTGACCGCAGCTGATTTAATCGCTGCGGTCAGTTGTTATTTATGGGGTTTTTACGTTCGCGTGCTAGGTGATCCGGCCGCTCTCAGATTCCTGTGGTGCCCCGCGGATACGCCGCCGTGACGTCCGTCAGCACGTTCACCAGATACGGCACCCCGGACGCGAAGGCCCGGTCCAGCGCCGGACCGAGCTCCCGCGGATTCGTCACCAGCTCACCGCCCGCCCCGAGAGCGGTCGCGACCAGGTCGTACCGCGTGCCCGGCGCCAGGTCGGCTGCCACGTCGTACCCGTACAGCAGCTGCATCGGTCCCTTCTCGAGTCCCCACGCCGAGTTGTTGCCCACCACGATCACCACGGGCAGCTCGTGCCGCACGAGGGTGTCGATATCCATCAGCGACAGACCGGCAGCACCGTCGCCGAGCAGCAGCACCACCTGACTCGACGGTCGCGCCACCCGCGCCGCGACGGCCGCGCCGAGCCCGGCGCCGAGACAGCCGTACGGCCCCGGATCGAGCCACTGCCCGGGCCGCTTCGGCTCGACGAACTTGCCCGCGAACGACACGAAGTCACCGCCGTCGCCGATGATCACGGCGTCTTCGGCCAGCCGCGGCAGCAGTTCGCCGTAGATCCGGGCCGGGTGGATCGGATCGGCCTCGGCGGCCAGCAGGGCGGCGTCGCGCGCCGCGGCGGCAGTTACTTCGTCGCGCAGTCCGGTCACCCAGACGTCCGTGTCCGGGCGCGACGACAGCGCCGACAGGATGCCGTCGAGGCACGCCGTGAGGTCGCCGGACACCGAGCCGGCGAGTTCGGCGTGTGCCGACACCTGACCGGGGGAGTCGGCCACGTGCACCACCCGGGCCGTGGGCGCGCCGTCGCGCCCACCGAACCGGCCGTAGCCGAGGCGGAAGTCCAGTGGGGTGCCCACGACGATCGCCAGGTCGCAGGTCCCCACCGCGGTGCCGCGGGCCTTGGTGACGAGCAGGGGATGGCCACCCGGGACCACCCCGCGGCCCATGCCGTTGGTGATCACCGGGATGCCGGCCTCGTCGACGAACCGCAGTGCCGCCTCCTCGGCGTGATCGGCCCACACGTCGGTACCCAGCACCAGCAGCGGCCGCCGTGCCCCGGCGAGCAGGGCGGCGATCTCCGCCAGCGACTCGGAGTCGGGCTCGAGCCGGACCGCGGCCGGCGGCGACGGACGCGGCAGGGTGGCACGGCCGAACAGTTCGTCCATCGGCACGTCCACGAACGCCGGCCCCCGGTGCGACGTGCGGGCCGCCGTGAACGCCTCGTCGACCAGCGGGCCGACGCGATCCACGGTCGCCGCCGTCTCGGACAGCTTCGTGACGGTGGACAGCAGCGGCGGCTGGTCGAGTTCCTGCAGGCTGCCCGTGCCCCAGCGGGCGTTGGGTGCGCGGCCGCCGAGCACCACCAGCGGCGACCCCGCGAAGTATGCCTGGGTGACGGCACTGACGCCGTTCGTCACGCCCGGCCCGGCGGTGAGCACGGCCAGCCCGGGATGCCGCAGGAGCTTGCCGGTGGCCTCGGCGGCGAACACCGCGGTCTGCTCGTGGCGCACGTCGATCAGCCGCATGCGTGCTTCACCCTTGACCGCGGCGTCGTACAGCGGGAACACGTGCGCGCCGGAGAGGGTGAACATCGTCTCGACGCCGTGGGAGCGGGCCACCGCCGCGGCGTGATCGCCGCCGTGCCCCTCGAGGTCCGGGCTCATGGCGCGAAGGGTACGGCCGCGGGCACTGCCGTGGGGCGGGTTCGGGGGAACACGAGCGTGGTCGCCGGGCCGGGGGTCCGGGGCGGAGGCCGGCTTCCGATCGAAAGTTGTTGCAGTACAGCTGGAAAGACGCACCGGTGGATGCGTCACGCCCCTCGCCGGGTCGCGAGGCCGACCACGGCGTCGCGCAGGCCCGTCCAGTGCTCGGCGGTGGTCACCCGGCTCGCCGCGTACGACGCCCGCACGAGAAGCCGGGTGGCGCGTCGCCGGGCCCGGTCGTACCGGCCGAGCGCCTCGCGCACGTCGAACCGGGCGAGCAGATCCGCGAGGGTGGCCGCGTCGACGATCGCCTCGCAGGCACCGCGGCCGAGGTTGGGGGTCATGGCATGGGCGGCGTCGCCGAGCAGTGCGACATTGTCGCGCACGTACGACGGCAGCGGCGGGGACTGGTAGATCTCGTGGTGGAGCACCGTCGCCGGATCCAGGCGGTTCAGCACGTCGCGCACGGCCGGATGCCAGTCGCCGAACCGGGCGACGAGGTCGTCGACGCCGCCGGTGGTGCCGGCCGGCGCGCGGACGGCGGCGAACCAGTTGATCAGGCCGCCCTCGCGGGGCGTGATGCCGAACAGCGCACCCGCCCCCCACGTCTCGGTCGCGGTGTCCACGGTGCCGTCGACCCAGCCGCGCCACGCCGCGATGCCGGCGTGGACGGGCCGGTGGTCCGGGCCGAAGAGGGCGTCACGGGTCGGACTGCCCAGGCCGTCCGCGCCGATCACGACGTCGTAGCCGGCGAGCTCGGTCAGCGGCGGAGCGGGCCGGCCGAGCCGTACCGCCTCGTCGGGCAGGCCCGCGGCGAGCAGGCCCAGCAGGGCCGGCCGGGAGAGCAGTACGGCGGGACGCCGGGTGCGAAACCGTGCGAGCTCGCGGCCGTCGGGCCGCATGATCGCGCCGCGGTCCAGTGCGACGCCGAGCCGCTCGACGCCGCCGCCGAGCCCTGCCGAGGCGAGTGCGTCGAGCGCGGCCGGCCACATTCCCAGGGCCGTCCCGGTGGGCGGCAGCGCGGGGGAGCGCTCGAACACGTCGACGTGCCAGCCCCGCCGGATCAGTGCATTCGCTGCGGTGAGCCCGCCGATGCCCCCGCCGAGGATCGCGGCCTTGCCGCCGTTGTTCCTGGTCATGAAGTCAAGGTACTACGGATGTAGTGTCATGTCACTACTGTTGTAGTGTCGAGATGTGACCGACAAGCGCGCAGCGGTGCTCGACGCCGCGATCGACCTGCTCGGCCGGGAAGGGTTGCGCGGGCTCACTCATCGCGGGGTGGACGCGGCCGCCGGCGTGCCGGCCGGTTCCACGTCGAACTACTTCCGCACCCGCCGGGCCCTGCTCGAGGGCGTCCTCGACCGCCTCGTCGAGCGCGACCGGGCCGACGTCGCCGTCCTCGGCGGCGGAAACCTCCCGCGCACCGAGGAGGAGCTCGTCGACATGCTCGCCGGGTACGTGATGTTCGCGACAGGCCCCGATGCCGTACGTACCCGCGCCCGGTTCGCGCTGTTCGTCGAGGCCACCGCCTCGCCGTCGCTGCGACGGTCCGTGCAGCGCCGCCGCGACGAACTGCGGGGCATGGGCCTGGCGGTGCTCGCCGCCCTCGGGTCCTCGGATCCCGTCGCCGGGGCGCGCGTGCTCACCGACCACCTCGACGGGATGATCCTGCACCGTCTGACCTCGGACGATGTGGATCTCGACCCGCGCGACGACCTCCGCCGGATGGTGCGCGCGCTGCGGTGACGAGGCGCGCCGGGCGGCCGTGCGTCAACCGCGTGTTAACGGGCGGTCACCGGCTCGTTAGGGATGGATAGGATAGCCTTGGTTGCGTCGTCCCCCGGCGGCTGACATATCGTTGTATGCAACACGGTGGACACACGACGTCCAAGCCGACCGGGAGGTCCGGCCCGAGCTGCCGAAAATTGGCACCCGCATCGTCGCGGAAGGGCGGATACTGAACGGTGATCGGTGCCGATCCACCACGTGTCGGTACTTGCTCACGCAAGTAGATGGCCATCAGCGCTGCTGGTCGTCGCTGCAATCTAACGCAACGAAGGCTAGGTATGAAGCATCTTCCCGGGCCGCAAGGGCTCTACCACCCGGCGAACGAGCACGACGCCTGTGGTGTCGCATTCGTCGTCGACATGCATGGTCGCCGCAGCCGGGACATCGTGGAGAAGGCGATCACCGCTCTGGTGAACCTCGAGCACCGCGGCGCGGCGGGCTCCGAGTCGAACACCGGCGACGGTGCCGGCATTCTCATCCAGGTCCCGGACCGCTACCTCCGTGAGGTCGTCGACTTCGACCTGCCGCCGATCGGCTTCTACGCCACCGGCATCGCCTTCCTGCCGCAGGACGAGAAGGCCGCCGACGAGGCCGTCGCCGCGGTCGACGCGATCGTCGCCGAGGAGGGCCTGCAGGTCCTCGGCTGGCGCGAGGTTCCCGTCGACCCCTCCGACCTGGGAACGCTGGCCCGGCAGGCGATGCCGAGCTTCCGCCAGATCTTCATCACCTCGCCCGACCGGACCCTCGGTGGCCTGGAGCTCGAGCGGCGGGCCTACGTGGTCCGCAAGCGCACCGAGCACGAGCTCGGCCGCGAGGGCGCCGGCCAGGACGGCCCCGGCAGCGAGACGGTGTACTTCCCGAGCCTGTCGGCGTCGACCTTCGTCTACAAGGGCATGCTCACCACGCCGCAGCTCGAGGGCTTCTACCGCGATCTGCAGGACGAGCGCGTCGAATCGGCGCTGGGCCTGGTGCACTCGCGCTTCTCCACCAACACCTTCCCGTCGTGGCCGCTGGCGCACCCGTTCCGCCGTGTCGCCCACAACGGCGAGATCAACACCGTCACCGGCAACGCCAACTGGATGCGTGCCCGCGAGGCGCTCATCGACTCCGACGTGTTCGGCGGCCGCGAGAAGCTCGAGAAGATCTTCCCGGTCTGCACCGAGGGCGCGTCCGACACGGCCCGCTTCGACGAGGTGCTCGAACTCCTGCACCTCGGCGGCCGCAGCCTGCCGCACGCCGTGCTCATGATGATCCCCGAGGCGTGGGAGCGGCACGAGTCCATGGACCCGGCCCGTCGCGCGTTCTACGAGTACCACGCGGCGCTCATGGAGCCGTGGGACGGCCCGGCGTCGGTGTGCTTCACCGACGGCACCGTCGTCGGCGCGGTCCTCGACCGCAACGGCCTGCGCCCGTCGCGCGTGTGGGTCACCGACGACGGCCTCGTGATCATGGCCTCCGAGGTGGGCGTGCTCGACATCGAACCGCAGAAGGTCGTGCGCAAGCTGCGCATGCAGCCCGGTCGCATGTTCCTCGTCGACACCTCGCAGGGCCGCATCATCGACGACGAGGAGATCAAGAGCGCCCTCGCCGCCGAGCACCCCTACCAGGAGTGGATCGACCAGGGCATCGCCCGGCTCGAGGATCTGCCCGAGAGCAAGTACACCTACATGTCGCACGAGCGGGTCGTGTTGCGGCAGCAGGTGTTCGGGTACACCAGCGAGGAGGTCAACCTCCTGGTCAAGCCGATGGCCGCGACCGGCGGCGAGGCGCTCGGCTCGATGGGCACCGACACCCCCATCGCCGTGCTCTCCGCGCGTCCGCGAATGCTGTTCGACTACTTCTCGCAGCTGTTCGCGCAGGTCACCAACCCGCCGCTCGACGCCATCCGGGAGGAGGTCGTCACGAGCCTGGGCGGCATGCTCGGGCCCGAGGGCGACCTGCTGAACCCGACCGCCGACTCGTGCCGGCAGATCCTCGTCTCCGCGCCGGTCATCGACAACGACGACCTGCAGAAGCTGATCCACGTCAACGACGACGGCAAGTTCCCCGGCTTCAACAGCGTCATCATCCGCGGCCTGTACCCCGTCGCCGAGGGCGGCGAGGGTCTGCGCCGCGCGCTCGAGAACATCCGCGGCGAGGTCTCCGAGGCCATCGAGAAGGGCGCGCGCCTGATCCTGCTGTCGGACCGCGAGTCCGACGAGAACCTCGCGCCGATCCCGTCGCTGCTGCTCACCTCCGCGGTGCACCACCACCTCGTCCGCGAGAAGACCCGCACCAAGGTGGGCCTGCTCGTCGAGGCCGGCGACGCCCGCGAGGTGCACCACATCGCCGCGCTGTGCGGTTTCGGTGCGGCCGTGGTCAATCCGTACATGGCCTTCGAGACCATCGACGAGCTGCTGCAGAACGGCGACCTGCCGGACGGCATCACCCTCGACAAGGCCCTCGCGAACTACATCAAGGCCGCCTCGAAGGGCGTGCTCAAGGTGATGTCCAAGATGGGCATCTCCACGCTCGCCTCCTACACCGGTGCGCAGCTGTTCCAGGTGATCGGCCTCTCGCAGGAGGTCGTCGACGAGTACTTCACCGGGATGCAGTCGCAGCTCGGCGGAATCGGCCTCGACGAGATCGCCCAGGACGTCGCCGCCCGGCACTCCCTCGCCTTCATGGACCGTCCGTCGGAGCACGCCCACCGCGAGCTCGAGGTCGGCGGCGAGTACCAGTGGCGCCGCGAGGGTGAGTTCCACCTGTTCAACCCGGACACGGTGTTCAAGCTCCAGCACGCCACCCGCACCGGGCAGTACTCGATCTTCAAGGAGTACACCAGGCTGGTCGACGACCAGTCGGAGCGGCTCGCGTCGCTGCGTGGCCTGTTCGAGTTCCGCAAGGGTGCCCGCCCGGCGGTGCCGCTCGAGGAGGTCGAGCCGGCGAGCGAGATCGTCAAGCGGTTCTCCACGGGTGCGATGAGCTACGGCTCGATCTCCGCGGAGGCGCACGAGACCCTCGCGATCGCGATGAACCGCCTCGGCGCCCGCTCGAACTCCGGTGAGGGCGGCGAGCATCCGGACCGCTTCACCCCGGACGCGAACGGCGACTGGCGTCGCTCGGCGATCAAGCAGGTCGCCTCCGGCCGGTTCGGTGTCACCGCGCACTACCTGACGAACTGCACCGACATCCAGATCAAGATGGCGCAGGGCGCCAAGCCGGGTGAGGGTGGTCAGCTGCCCCCGCACAAGGTGTACCCGTGGGTCGCCGAGGTGCGTGGTTCGACGCCGGGCGTGGGCCTGATCTCGCCGCCGCCGCACCACGACATCTACTCGATCGAGGATCTCGCGCAGCTGATCCACGACCTGAAGAACGCCAACCCGCAGGCCCGCATCCACGTGAAGCTGGTCTCCGAGATCGGTGTCGGCACCGTCGCCGCGGGTGTGTCGAAGGCCCACGCCGATGTGGTGCTGATCTCCGGTCACGACGGTGGCACCGGTGCCTCCCCGCTGACCTCGCTCAAGCACGCGGGTGCGCCGTGGGAGCTCGGCCTCGCCGAGACGCAGCAGACGCTGCTGCTCAACGGTCTGCGCGACCGCATCGTCGTGCAGGTGGACGGGCAGATGAAGACCGGCCGCGACGTGGTCATCGCCGCCCTGCTCGGCGGTGAGGAGTTCGGCTTCGCCACCGCTCCGCTGGTGGTGTCCGGCTGCATCATGATGCGCGTGTGCCATCTCGACACCTGCCCGGTGGGCGTGGCGACGCAGAACCCGGTGCTGCGCAAGCGGTTCACCGGCAAGCCGGAGTTCGTCGAGAACTTCATGCTCTACATCGCCGAGGAGGTGCGCGAGTACCTGGCCGAGCTGGGCTTCCGCTCCCTCGACGAGGCGATCGGCCGGGTCGACATGCTCGACACCACCAAGGCCGTCGACCACTACCGTGCCTCGAAGCTGGACCTGTCGCCGCTGCTGGAGCAGACCCGTTCGCCGATCTTCTGCGAGCAGGACCTGCACTGCACCAAGGAGCAGGACCACGCCCTGGACAAGGCGCTCGACAACGAGCTCATCACGCAGGCGAGGCCGGCGCTCGAGTCGGGTACGCCGGTGACGATCGAGACCAAGATCGCCAACGTCAACCGCACCGTCGGCACCATGCTCGGCCACGAGCTCACCAAGGTGTACGGCGGGGAGGGCTTGCCGGACAACACGATCGACATCACCTTCACCGGTTCGGCCGGCAACAGCTTCGGCGCGTTCGTGCCCAAGGGCATCACGCTGCGGTTGTTCGGCGACGCCAACGACTTCGTCGGAAAGGGCCTGTCCGGTGGCCGGATCGTCGTCCGCCCGCCGCTGAACGCGGCGCCGGGCTTCGTCGCCGAGGACAACATCGTCGCCGGCAACGTGATCCTGTTCGGTGCCACCAGTGGCGAGGCTCTCATCCGCGGCGTGGCGGGTGAGCGGTTCGCCGTGCGTAACTCGGGTGCCACGGCCGTCGTCGAAGGCGTCGGCGACCACGGCTGCGAGTACATGACCGGTGGCAAGGTGGTCATCCTGGGCAAGACCGGACGCAACTTCGGCGCCGGCATGTCCGGGGGTGTCGCGTTCGTGTACAACCCCGATCGCGACTTCGAGGACAACCTGAACACCGAGCTGGTCGATCTCGAGGACCTCGAGGGCGAGGACTTCCTCTGGCTCAAGGGCGCCATCGAGCGCCATCGTGACGAGACGGGCTCCGAGGTTGCAGCCCGCATTCTGGCCGACTGGTCGCAGCAGGTCAGTCACTTCGCGAAGGTCATGCCTCGCGATTACAAGAAGGTACTCATGGCAATCAAGGACGCCGAGATTCGAGGCGCGAACGTGGACGAGGCGATCATGGAGGCGGCTCGTGGCTGATCCGACCGGTTTCCTCAAGCACGGCTCGCGCGAAACCCCTGTGCGCCGGCCGGTTCCGCTGCGGCTGCTCGACTGGAAGGAGGTGTACGAGCCGTTCCCGCTCGACACCCTCCAGGTCCAGGCCAGCCGCTGCATGGACTGCGGTATCCCGTTCTGCCACAACGGTTGTCCCCTCGGGAACCTGATTCCCGAGTGGAACGACCTGGCCTACAAGGGCAAGTGGAACGACGGCATCGAGCGCCTGCACGCCACCAACAACTTCCCGGAGTTCACCGGCCGGCTGTGCCCCGCACCGTGTGAGGCCTCCTGCGTCCTGGGCATCAACCAGGACCCGGTGACCATCAAGCAGGTCGAGGTCGAGCTCATCGAGAAGGCCTTCGACGAGGGCTGGGTCGCGCCGGTCATGCCGTCGAAGCTGACCGGCAAGAAGGTCGCGGTCGTCGGCTCCGGTCCGGCGGGTCTGGCTGCAGCGCAGCAGCTCACCCGCGCCGGCCACGCGGTGACCGTGTTCGAACGCGAGGACCGCATCGGTGGTCTGCTGCGCTACGGCATCCCCGAGTTCAAGATGGAGAAGGCCGTCATCGACCGCCGCCTCACGCAGATGGAGGCCGAGGGCACCGTCTTCAAGGCGGGCGTCAACGTCGGTGTCGACATCACCGCCGACGAGCTGCGCGAGCAGTTCGACGCGGTCGTGCTCGCCGGTGGCGCCACCGAGGCCCGTGACCTGCCGATCCCCGGTCGTGAGCTCGACGGCATCCACCAGGCGATGGAGTTCCTGCCGATCGCCAACCGCGTGCAGCTCGGCGACCTGTCGGAGCCGACCATCACGGCGAAGGGCAAGAAGGTCGTCATCATCGGTGGCGGTGACACCGGCGCCGACTGCCTCGGCACCTCGCACCGTCAGGGCGCGGCCAGCGTGCACCAGTTCGAGATCATGCCGCGTCCGCCGGAGCAGCGCGCCGAGTCGACCCCGTGGCCGACCTACCCGCTGATGTACCGCGTGTCCTCCGCGCACGAGGAGGGCGGCGAGCGCGTGTTCTCCGTCAACACCGAGCAGTTCGTCGGCAAGGACGGCAAGGTCGCCGCCCTGAAGGCGCACGAGGTGAAGATGGTGAACGGCCGCTTCGAGAAGGTCGAGGGCACCGACTTCGAACTCGAGGCCGACCTGGTGCTGCTCGCCATGGGCTTCGTCGGCCCCGAGAAGCCGGGCCTGCTCACCGACCTCGGCGTGGACCTGAACGAGCGCGGCAACGTCGCCCGCTCGACGGAGTGGGCCACCAACGTCGACGGCGTCTTCGTCGCCGGCGACATGGGCCGTGGTCAGTCGCTCATCGTGTGGGCCATCGCGGAGGGTCGTTCCTGCGCGGCGGCGGTCGATCGGTACCTCGAGGGTGCAACGGTGCTCCCTTCGCCGATCACCACCACCACGATGCCGCAGCGCTGAGCGCTGAGGTAGCAGAACCCACGACGGGCGCGCCCACCGGAAATCCGGTGGGCGCGCCCGTCCCGTTTCGTCCGTTCGGGACGGTTCGCGCGTTATGGTCGTGCGCATGGGTCACCGGATCACGAGACGATCACTTGCGGCAGGAATGCTCGGGGCCGGAACCCTGGCGGCGCTGGCGGCCGCTCCCGCCGCCGCGCAGGCCCCCGGCGAGTGCGTGCGCAACGTCGGCGGCGCCGTCACCGTGAACGGCACGCCGCAGGCGCCGCCGGTGGTCGGGTACGACGGCCTGCGCCTCCTCGGAGTCGATGGGGGAGCGGGGAACTCGTGCATCACGAACGTGGGTCCGGGCGGCGTGTCGGTGACCGTCCCGCCGCGCCCGGCCGCCGGTGCGGCCGGTGAATCCTCCGGCGCGCCCGTCGAGATGCGCGTGGACGGCGGTAACGGCAACGTCGCGGTCACCAACCTCGGCGTCGGCACGGTCACCGTCGACCGCGACCGCACTCTCGCCGGGCCGTCGCCGTCCCCGGAGCGGCCGGCGGCGTCCCCGCTCGCGGGCCTCACCCCCGAACTCACGCTCGACGCCGGCACCGACGGCGTCTACGTGACGAACATCGGCGCCGGCAACGTGACGATCGCGGACCACGATCCGACCGTCGGACCGCTGCCGGCGGAGCTGCTGCCTCCCGGTGTCGTGGTCACGGATCCGTTGACCGGCAACGTCTTCGTCACCAACATCGGCGGCTCGGCGGTGACCGTCGTGGACCGTCCTGGGCAGCTGCAGCGCGTGGTGGACCGCGGCACGGTGGGGACGGCGGTCGACTACGGGGCGGGGAACGTGTTCGTCACCAACATCGGCGGAGGAGTGGTGACCGTCCTGCGCGAGTAAAGATGCTCTCCCATCCCGTTCATCTTTGTGTCATATTTCTTAGGCATCATTTCGTGACGGAGTCGAGATCGGCAGGAGACCTCAGGGGGCCGTGGTGGGGTTGAGAAGTGCGTTGACGCTGGTGGCGGTCGCCGCGGCGACCGTGGTGGGGTCGGTTGCGACGGCGCCCGCGGTCCAGGCCGACCCGGCCGGATGCCCGAAGCTACAGGTCGTCGCCGTGCCCGGCACGTGGGAAACCTCGAATACTCCCGATCCTCAGCGGGGCAACGGCATGCTCGCCGCGGTCACCTCCGGCCTTCCCGCCGGCACCCGGGTGGACTACGTCCGGTACGCCGCGACGGCGTTCCCGTGGGAGGGTGAAGTCTACGGTGCCTCGCGGCAGGAGGCCGTCGACAACGCCCGTGGCATCGTCGCCGCCACCGCGGCCGCGTGCCCCGGCGCCCGGTTCGCCCTCGTCGGCTACAGCCAGGGCGCCGACGCGGCCGGCGATCTCGCCGCCGAGATCGGCACGGGCTTCGGCGTGGTCCCGCCGCATCGGCTCGCCGCGGTCGGCCTGCTCTCCGACCCGCGCCGTTCCGAGGCGGACATCCTGGTCGGCCCGCCCGTCGCGGGCAACGGCGCCGGCGGGCCCCGCATCGGCGGGTTCGGGTTCGTCAGCGGCGATGTCCGCACCTTCTGCGCCGTGGGTGACCTGTACTGCTCGACGCCCAAGGACGATTTCGTCACCCGCGCCGCCGGATTCCTCGCGATGGCCTCCGGCGGCGACCCGTCCGCCGTCGACCGGTACCGCGCCGAGGCCGACGCCATCTACCTGGACCTGATGAACGCGGGCGGTCTGCCCATCCTGCAGTCCCAGCTCACCGAGCAGGCCAACGACGAACGCGAGATCAAGCTCCGGCAGTTCTACGAGTCGCAGATCCACCAGGACTACTCCAACTACGCGGTCGACGTGAGCGGCACCTCGGCGACGACGTGGCTGCGGAACTGGCTGGCTTCCAAGGTCTGACGCCGGCCGGTCCGCGAGCCGCGTCGTGCGCGCACGGTGATGCCGCGCGCGGCGGGCAGGGCGGCGCCTGGAGCGCCGCTACAGCGGGCGATCGGATCCTCGATCCCGGTGTTCGTCGGCCGGCGCCTTCAGCAGCCGGTCCAGTTCGTTCCCGGCCTCGTCGTACCCGGCGTCGGAGATCCGTTGCAGCTCGCGCAGGTCGCCGGCCGCGGCCGCGCGCCGAGTGAGCAGGAACCCGGCGCGCACGGATCCCTCGTCCAACAGCTCGTTCAGCTCCCCGAGGTCACCGGCTGCGTCGGCGAGGTCGGCCAGCCGGTCCAGAGCGGTCTCGTTGCCCGCATCGGCCAGTTCGCGCAGGGTCTCCCGATCGAAGTTCGTGTTCGCCATGACTCCATCGTGCAACCCTGCCCCAGGGGAAAGGTCAAGTGGGACGATGGCCGGGTGATCACCATCGGGCAGCTGGCCGGGTACGTGGGTGTGTCGATCAAGACCGTCCGCGTCTATCACGACAAGGGGCTGCTCCCCGAGCCGAACCGCGATGCGTCCGGCTACCGGCGGTACGGCGCGAACGACGCCATCGACCTGATCAAGATCCGGACGCTCGCCGAAGCCGGCGTCCCTCTGGCCCGTATCCGTGATCTGAGATCAGCGACCGACGAGGAGTTCCAGCAGGCGCTGCGCGAGATCGACGACGAGCTCACCGCCCGCATCCGTGGCCTGCGGGCAACGCAAGGGCGCCTGCGTCAGCTCGCCGCCGGGCATCTGACACCGCTGCCCCCCGAGGTCGGTACCCATCTGGAGCGCCTGGATCGTTGGGGCTTCACGCCTCGATGGGTGGAGCTGCAACGCGACCTGTGGATCCTCGTGTTCGCCACCCACCCGGACCGCGCGATCGCACTGTTTCACGACCAAGCCGAGATCCTGGCCGACCCGGCGCTGCGGCAACTCTTCCTCGACTACGACCACGCGCACGACCTCGACGCCGACGATCCCCGCATCGACGACCTCGCCCGCCGGATCACCGGGGCGACCCGGGAACGCTACGGCAGGGACGAACTACCGGAGCTGGATGAAGCCTCCGATATCGCCGCACTCATCCAGGGCGCGGTCAACGCCTCGTCCCCGGCATGGCAGCGACTCGACACGCTCATCCGCACAGAACTGGACCCGTGAGTCGACGTTGCGGACAACGGTGAATCCGTCGGCGGTCGCCGCGCAACGACAGGGCAAACGTCGCGGGATGCGGTGCTCGTGGAAAGTGCTGCTGCACAAGCTGATCTGCGTTCTCGCTGGTTCCCCTGTGCCAGGGTGGGTGTGGCTCGCAGGAGTAGACGGGTATGCCGGTGTCGGCGGTGAATTCGTGGTGACGGGCGGAGATGTCCGACAGATCGCTATAGGCTCGCACCGGGCTTTCCGAAAACCAGTGGTACGTCTCCAGCTACGAGAGGACCATGATGGGCTACATCGCCGTCGGCACCGAGAATTCCACCCCGATCGAGCTCTACTACGAGGACCACGGTTCCGGGCAACCGGTGGTCCTCATCCACGGCTATCCGCTGAGCGGCACGTCGTGGGAGAAGCAGACCGCCGCATTGCTCGAGGCCGGCTACCGCGTCATCACCTACGACCGTCGGGGCTTCGGACGCTCGAGCAAGCCGACGATCGGCTACGACTACGACACCTTCGCCGCGGACCTCCACACCGTCCTGTCCACCCTCGATCTGCGGGACGTGGTTCTCGTCGGTTTCTCCATGGGCACCGGTGAGGTCGGCCGCTATCTGGGGACTCACGGCTCGGAGCGGGTGGCGAAGGCGGCCTTCCTCGGCTCCCTCGAACCGTTCCTGCTGCGCACCGACGACAATCCGACCGGTGTACCCCGGGAGGTCTTCGACGGACTGCGGGCCGCGGTCGAGGCGGATCGGTACGCCTTCTTCACGGACTTCTTCCGGAACTTCTTCAACACCGACGACTACCTCGGCACCCGGCTGAGCGAGGAGGCTCTGCGAGCCAGCTGGCAGGTGGCCGCGGGGGCCTCACCGTACGCGTCGGTCGCCGCCCAGCCCACCTGGCTCACCGACTTCCGCGAGGACATCCCGAAGATCGACGTGCCGGCACTGATCGTCCACGGCACCGCCGACAACATCCTGCCCATCGACGCCACCGCTCGGGAGTTCGCCAAGCGCCTGCCCGCCGCCGACTACGTCGAGATCGAAGGCGCCCCGCACGGGCTGCTGTGGACGCACGGCGAAGAGGTCAACGCGGCCCTGCTCGAGTTCCTCGCCAAGTAGAACGCCGTGCGGGGCTGCGCCGGCCGGTGCAGCCCCGCACGGCGCTCATCGGTCCGGCTCGAAGCGTGCGCCGAATCGCATCGCCGGCGGGGCGAGCCGGCTGATCCACTGCCGGGCCTTCGCTTCCGGCATCACGGTGACCAGGGCTCGGTTGTGCCGCACCGCGGCGACGATCGCCTCACCGACCTTCTGCGGTGGGTAGCTTCGGGTGCGATACAGCGCCGTGACCCGCTCGCGGAGCTTGCGCTGCTCCCGGACGCCGAGTCCCACCATCTCGGCGCTGGGAACCAGGTTGGTGCCCACCAGCCCCGGACAGATCGCGCTCACGCCGATCCCGTGGCCCATCAGTTCCGCCCGCAGGCAGTCCGTGAACATCAGTACCGCGGCCTTGCTCGTCGAGTAGGCGACGAGGCTTTTCTGTGGGGTGAACGCGGCCGCCGACGCGACGTTCACGATGTGCCCGCCGGTGCCGCGCTCGAGCATCTGGTCCCCGAACGCCCGGCACCCGTACACCACACCCCAGAAGTTGACGTCCATGACGTGCTCGAACGTCTCCTGCGGTGTGCCGGTGAAGGTGCCGATCACGGCGATGCCGGCGTTGTTGACGAGCACGTCCGGCACGCCGTGCTGGGAGCGGACCGTCGCGGCGAACCGCCGCACCTGCTCCTCGTCGGCGACGTCGAGTTCGTACGCGTGCGCGCCACCGCCGTACACCGCTCGGGAGCCGCCGGCCTGGGGGTCGGGCGTGTTGAGCATCTCGGCGGTCTCGCGGGCGGTGTCGAGGTTGCGGTCGGCGACCACGACGATCGCCCCCACGTCGGAGAAGGCCCGGGCCGTCGCACGGCCGATGCCGCTGCCCGCCCCGGTGACCACGGCGAGCGTCCCGGTCAGGTCGTGCAGGCGCTGATGTACCACTGTCCCTGCGCGCCATCGGCGCATCTCCGCGATCCGCGATCCCATGGGTTACATCTTCCTCGCCCGGGCCGCTCGTGCACGGCAAGCGCGCGCGGTACCGTCGAGAGATGACGGAACTGCGCGTGGTGGCGACCATTCCGGCGAAGCCCGGGTCGGAGGATGCGGTGCGCGGCGCGCTGGTGGCGCTGGCCGCCGCGAGTCGCGACGAGGACGGCTGCGTCTCGTACGAGTTGTTCGAATCCGCCTCGGCGCCCGGCACGTTCGTCACGGTCGAGGTCTGGACGGGTCAGGAGGCGTTCGATGCGCACATGACCTCCCGGCACATCACGTCCGCCTTGGCGACCGTGGGGGAGCATCTCGCGGCCGCCCCGGTGATCCATCCGCTCACGGTCGTGGCCTAGCGGCTCGACCGGTCCGATCTCACCCGTTCTCGACGTCGGTGGACGGGCCCTCCTCGGTGGCGCCGCCTTCCCCGGACCACTCGGCGGGGTCGGACAGGACGTCGTCGTCGGCGCCCGGGGCTCCGCTGTCGGTGTCGGCGGTTGCCGGGTCACCGTCGCCGTCGGGTCTGGTCATGTCGCCTCCTGTGGCAATCGTGTCGGGCCGGGCCGTTCGGGCCCCGGCCCGTATGCGTTCGGTGTACCCGTTCGGCACGCGAGTACGCCTGCCGGTGCCGCACCGGAACGCGGCCGATGCGGCACCGGGCCGGTTCGCGGCCGGGGTCCTACAGCGAGTGCTTGCCCTCCGGAGCAGGCGGGACGATCGGCGCGCCCGCGGCGGGGGAAGTGACGGCGGGCCCACCCCCGGCGGCGCCGGGCGCCGTGTTGCCGCCACCCGGGAGGTGGGCCTTCTCGGCGGCCTTCTTCGCCAGGTCGCCGGCCTTCTCCTGCACCTGCGGTGCCTTCTCCTGCACGGTCGCCCTCGCTTCGGTGACCTTCTGCTGCACGGCAGGCTTGTTCCACAGTTGCGCGGACTGATCCCGCATCTTCTCGTAGGTGTCGCGCCCGGCTCTGGTACCCAGCACGAAGCCCACGGCGGCGCCGGCGGCGAAGGTCAGAACTCTCATCATGGCAATCTCCTGCTCGTCGAATCTCGGTCGTGAGGCCCGGCATCGTCGACGCCGGCCAGCGGTCGCCCCCGACGGATACTCACCGCCCGGTCGGCTGCGCCCTCGCGGAGCCTGCGTCGTCGCGGCTCCGCCCACCTCGTACCGATACCCGGATCCCGTCCGCTTCACACCGGTTGCGACGAACTACCGGCATCCGTCCGGATTCAGACGCGGAGCATGTCGCGCACATGCCCGGTCTCGTTGACCGATGCGGCCCGCCGGGCGCCGTTACGGGAGACGAGGATGCGGGTCACCGACGTGTACTCGATGGGGAACATCAGCGGCCGGTCGAGCCCGAGCAGATCCTGGAGCAGAACGTTGATGACGCCCCCGTGGGCGAACACGGCGACGGTGTCCCCGTGGTCGCAGGTGTCGACGATGTGCTGCGTGGCGGCGAGAACGCGGGTGCGGAATTCCTCCGCATCCACGAAATCGGGCAGCTGACCGGCGCGGATGCGCGCCACGGCATCCGGCGCGAGTTCCTGCGCGACGTGGAACGGGATGTAGTGGTCGAGGTGGTAGTCGTACTCCGCCAGGCCCTCGAGCTGCGTGATCGGTAGTCCCCGGATCTCGGCGAGCGGCGCCGCGGTCTCGAGGGCGCGGCGCTGCGGACTGCTGAACAGCCGCGCGATGCGGTAGGGCTCGAGCGCGGTGGGCAGCCGCGCGGCCTGTGCGTGGCCCTCGTCGGTCAGCGACGGGTCGGCGCGTCCCTCGCTGACCCGCGCGAGCTCGGGTAGGGCGTGGCGAATAAGGAGAAGCTGCACGTCACCACGATCCCACGGCGACCGAACGCGCGCTCGGTCGACCCGGTGTTTCACGTGAAACCGGGGCCTCAGCGTCGAGCGCGCGGCTTGGCGAGGGGGAATGCGAGGGACTCGCGGATGCTGCCGCCGGTGACCAGCATGACGATCCGGTCCACGCCCATGCCGAGGCCGCCCGTGGGCGGCATGGCGTGCTCGAGTGCCTGCAGGAAGTCCTCGTCGAGCTCCATGGCCTCCTCGTCGCCGCCCGCGGCGAGCAGCGACTGCTCGGTGAGCCGGGCACGCTGATCGATCGGGTCGGTCAGCTCGCTGTAGGCCGTCCCCAGCTCGATACCCCACGCGACGAGGTCCCATTTGGCGGCGACGAGCGATTTCGTCGGGTGCGGGCGCGTGAGCGGGGAGACCGATGTGGGGAAGTCGGTGTAGAAGGTGGGGAACTCGGTGCGGGATTCGACGAGATGCTCGTACATCTCCTGCGCCGTCGCGCCGGCGTCCCACTCGGGGTTGTACGGGATCTCGTGCTCGTCGCACAGCCGGCGCAACTCCTCGACGGGGGTCTGCGCGTCGATCTCGGTGCCGAGTGCCTCCGAGACCGCCCCGTGGAACGTCTTCACCGGCCACTCGCCGGAGATGTCGATCTCGACGGGCCGCCCGTCGGGGCCGGGCCGGACGATCACCTCGCGTCCGTGGGCCGCGACGGCCGCGGCCTGGATCAACTCGCGCGCCAGCACCCGCATGACCTCGTAGTTCGCGTGTGCCTCGTAGGCCTCGAGGATCGTGAACTCCGGGTTGTGCTTGAAATCCGCGCCCTCGTTGCGGAACACCCGGCCGATCTCGAAGACCCGTTCCATACCCGCCACGCACAGGCGCTTGAGGTACAGCTCGGGTGCGATCCGCAGGTACAGGTCCAGGTCGTAGGCGTTGATGTGGGTGGTGAACGGTGCGGCGTTGGCGCCGCCGTGCACGGGCTGCAGGATCGGTGTCTCCACCTCGAGGTAGCCGCGGGCCTGCAGCTGCTCGCGCAGCGACCGCACCACCGCGCTGCGGGCCGTGAGCAACCGGCGCGCGGTGCGGTTGATCGCGAGGTCCACGTACCGTTGGCGTACCCGCGCCTCGGGATCGGTCAGGCCCCGCCACTTGTCGGGCAGCGGGTGCAGGCACTTGCCGTCCAGCCGCCAGTCCTCCGCGAGCACCGAGAGCTCGCCGCTGCGGCTGCGGCCCGTCACCCCGCTCACCTCGACGAGGTCGCCGAGGTCGAACACGAAGCGGCGGCCGCCGACGCGGCCGCGGTCGACGAGGATCTGCACATCGCCCGACCAGTCCCGCAGCACCGCGAACAGCACGCCGCCGAAGTCCCGGAGCCGCAGGATGCGGCCGGCGATCCGCACCGCGGTGCCCTCGGGTGCGGCGACGGCCGTCGCGGCGGTGTGCGACGGGGGGTTCGCCACCGGGTACGGGTCGACGCCCGACTCCACGAGTCGCTCGAGCTTCGTCATCCGCACCCGCACCTGCTCCGGCCGCCGGGGACCGGTGCGCGACTCCGGTGCCGGCTCGACGTCGGGGGCGGCACCGTCGTCGTGCAGGGTGCCGGACTCGACGAGCGCCGGGGGAGCGGACGTCTGCGTCCCGGTGTGGCGGCGGGCGCTTCGTTCCCGGCCGAAGCTGGGCAGCGTGAGGAAGCCTTCGGCGATCGCCGACGCGATCCCGACCCGGGGCAGCACCCTGTTGTCCGCGAAGCACAGGAACCGCGGCGCCCACTCGGGCTGATACTTCACGTTCGACCGGTACAGCGCCTCGAGCTGCCACCAGCGGGAGAAGAACACGAGCACCGAACGCCACAGCCGCAGCACCGGACCGGCGCCGATCCGTGCGCCCTCCTCGAACACCGAGCGGAACACCGCGAAGTTCAACGAGATCCGCGTGATCCCGAACTCGCCGCCGCGGGCGGCGAGCTCCGACACCATCATCTCCACGACACCGTTGGGCGCCTGCGGGTTCCGGCGCATCAGATCGAGCGACACGCCGTCGGCCCCCCACGGCACCAGCGACAGGATCGCCACCACCTCGTCGTGGGACATCGCCTCCACGAGCAGGCAGTTCCCGTCGAGCGGGTCGCCGAGGCGCCCGAGGGCCATCGAGAATCCGCGCTCGGTCTCGGTGTCCCGCCATTCGTCCGCGCGTCGCATCGCCAGTGTCATCTCCGCCTCGGGGACGTCCCGATGCCGGCGGATGCGCACCGTCACCCCCTGCTTGTGGGCACGCGAGACGGCCTGGCGCACGGGCCGCATCTCCCGGCCGGAGAGCGAGAATCCGGCGGTGTGGAGGATGGCCTCGTCGCCGAGTTGCAGTACCGACAGACCGGCCCGGCGGTAGGCGGTGGCGCCGGCCTCGCTCGCACCCATCACGGCCGGCGCCCAGCCGTAACCCCGAGCGAGCGCGAGCCACTCGTCGATCGCGTGCGGCCACGCCTCCGGATTGCCGACGGGGTCACCGCTGGCGAGGCACACCCCGACCTCCACGCGGTAGGTCACCGCGGCCTTACCGCTGGGCGCGAAGACGACCGCCTTGTCGCGGCGGGTCGCGAAGTAGCCCAGCGAATCGTCGCCGCCACGCTCGAGCAGGCCCCGGATCGCGGATTCGTCGCTCCCGGTCAGTGCGTTGGTCGCCCGTTGCGACCGGAACAGCACGATCACCGCCGCGATCAGCGCCAGCGCCCCCAGCAGGCCGAGCAGGGTGTTGACGAATCCGTGTGGGCGCCCGCTGAACTGGTCGTTGTCGAGCAGGGACAGGGCGGTCACCCGGTTGACCGCCCACAGCAACCGCTCGTCGGACGGCAGGGTGCCGGGGAACAGTTCCACGAGCCCCCACCCGATCAGGGTGCCGACGGCGAGCCCGGCGACGAGGACGCCCAGCGATTTCCACACCGCCCCGCGACGAACCCGCGTGTAGAACTCCGGATACGCCGCGAGCAGGAGCCCGACCGCCGCGACCTGCAGCACCAGACCGATCGCCGCGTCGATGCTGCGGTCCGACACCGCCACGAATCCGTTGTAGATCGCGAATCCGGCCAGGTACACCGTGAGGATCCACCACGCGATCCGCTTGCGGCTCGCCAGTGCCGCCGCGAGCAGGCCGAGCACCAGCGCGTACGACAGGCTGGTGTCGGGCGCGTCGAACAGGTACGTGTCCACGTATTCCCGTGGCGTATGGACGAAGTAGCGCAGGGTGGGGGAGATCGACCACAGCGCCACCGCGACGGCGAAGATCCCGAGGGTCAGGCCCACCACGTGCGGGACCGAGTTCAGGCGGCCGCGGGGCCGGGCAGGCAGGTGGGGGTGCGCCGCAGGTGCCGCAGCAACGTCCGCTGACATGCGTCGACGGTAGCGCCGCCCGGGACGTCGTGCTGCTCGGAACCGGGATTTGGTTACGAATCCGTCGTGCCGGACGTCCGGCGGCGCTGCTCGGACCGCCCCGCTTCGTCCCGCGCGAGTGGCTTCACGGTTCGAAGCGGTATCCCATTCCCGGTTCGGTGAGCAGGTGGCGAGGGTGCGCAGGATCGGGTTCGAGTTTGCGGCGCAGCTGCGTGAGATACACCCGCAGGTAATGGGTCTGGGTCGTGTAGGACGGCCCCCACACCTCTTCGAGCAGTTCCCGTTGGCCGACGAGCTTGCCGCGGTTGCGCACCAGCATCTCGAGCATCCCCCACTCGGTGGGGGTCAGGTGCACCGGTGCACCGTCGCGGGTGACCTTCTTCGCGACGAGGTCGACGGTGAAGTCGTCGGCGTCGATCGTCGGTTCGGTCGTGTCCGAGGTGGTGCCGGCCCGGCGGACCGCGGCGCGGATGCGGGCGAGGAACTCCTCCATCCCGAACGGCTTCGTGACGTAGTCGTCGGCTCCGGTATCGAGGGCGGCCACCTTGTCGAGGGCGTCGGTGCGTGCCGAGAGGACGATGACGGGGGCCGTGCACCAGCCGCGCAGCCCGGCGAGCACTTTGATCCCGTCGAGGTCGGGCAGGCCCAGGTCGAGGACGATCACATCGGGATGCTGCTGGGCGGCGGCACGGAGGGCGGAGCGTCCGTCGCCGGCGGTGATCACCTCGTACCCGCGTGCGGCGAGGTTGATGCGCAACGCACGCAGGATCTGTGGTTCGTCGTCGACGACGAGGATGCGGGTCATCGCGGCACCCTGGCCGGCGCGGCGGCGAGCTCGACCACCATGGTCGTCCCGCCACCGGGTGTCTCGGTGGCGGTGACGGTCCCGCCCATCGCTTCGGCGAATCCGCGGGCGACGGTCAACCCGAGCCCCGCCCCGCGGCTGCTGCGGTGGTCCCCGGCGCGGGGAAAGGCGGCGAAGACGTTGCCGGTGTCGCCGGGTGCGAGTCCGGGACCGCAGTCCGCGATGGTGACGGTGGTGCGGTCACCGGAGGTGCCGGCGCCGACGCGGATCGGACCGGTGGGTGCGTAGCGCAGGGCATTGTCGAGAAGATTGGCCAGGACCCGTTCGAGCAGCCCGCTGTCCGCGCCGACCACGGTGTCGTCGACGTCGACCTCGATGCGTTCGCGAACGTTGCGGGCGGTGTCCGAACCGCCGCTCGAAAGCGTGACCATGGCCCGGTGCACCACCTCGTCGAGGTAGACCGGCTGCAGGACGGGCGTGATCACCCCGGCCGCGAGCCGGGAGGAGTCGAGCAGGTTCGACACCAGGCCGGTGAGCTGGTCGGTGGATTCCTCGATGGTCGCGAGCAGCTCCGCGGTGTCCTCGGGGGAGAAGGCGACATCGGTGCTGCGCAGGCTCGACACCGCGGCCTTGACGGCAGCGAGCGGGGTGCGCAGGTCGTGGCTCACCGCCGACAGCAACAGCCGCCGCAGGCGGTCGGTCTCGGCCAGGGCCGACGCCTGGGCGGCCTCGGCGGCGAGTTCCTGCTGCCGGACCAGTCCGGCGGCCTGTCCGGCCACCGCGGTGAGGATCCGGCGGTCGCGGGCGCGCAGCTGCGGACCACCGAGCAGGAGGGCGTACGCGCTGTCGTCGACCTCGCAGACGGTGTCGGCGGCCTGCATCGACGTCGGTGGCGCCGACCCGGCCGTCCCCAGGACCTGTGCCGGCTCCCGGTCGGTGCGGACGAGGCTGACGCCGTGCTGGGCGTAGGTTTCCCGGACCTTCTCGAGCAGCCGGGGCAGGTCCGCACCCCGCAGGACCGCGCCGGCGAACAGCGCGAGCAGTTCGGCCTCCTGGGACGCGAGCCGGGACTCGCGGGCCCGGGCCGCGGCGGCATCGACCAGTGCGGCGACCGCCACGGCGACGACGAGCAGCACCACGGTGGTGACGAAATTGGCCGGCTCGGCGATGGTGAAGCTGTAGCGCGGCTCGGTGAAGAAGAAGTTCAACAGCAGGGCCGACAGCAGGGCCGCGACGATCGCCGGACCGATTCCGCCGAACAGCGCGACGGCGAGCACGACGACGAAATACAGCGTGTGCTGGCCCTCGAAGCCCGTGAAGTGGTCGATCAGCGCCATCACGCCGGTGGCGACGACGGGGATGACGAACGCCGCGATCCAGGATTGCAGTCGCCGCTCGTGGCGGCCCAGCAACGCCATCCTCGGCCCACGGGCGGTGTGCTCGTGGGTCACCATGTGCACGTCGATCTTGCCGGAGTCGCGGACGACCGCCGCCCCGATGCCCTCGTCGAGGATGCGTGCCCACCGCGGGCGCCGGGACGTGCCGAGCACCAGCTGGGTGGCGTTCACCTCCCGCGCGAAGTCGAGCAGCGTGGTGGGCACGTCGTCGCCGACGACGCTGTGCAGGCTTGCCCCCAGGCTCGCCGCCAGAGTCCGGACCTTCCCCATCTGCGGCGCCGAGACGCCGGTGAGCCCGTCGCCGCGGACGACGTGCACGACCATCAGTTCCGCACTCGCCTTGGCGGCGATGCGGCTGGCCCGGCGCACCAACGTCTCCGATTCGGGCCCACCGGTGACGGCGACGACGACCCGCTCGCGGGCCTCCCAGGTGTCGGTGATGGCGTGTTCGCCGCGGTACTTGGCGAGCGCGAGGTCGACCTGGTCGGCGAGCCAGAGCAGGGCGATCTCGCGCAGGGCGGTCAGGTTGCCCTCCCGAAAGTAGTTGCGCAGCGCGGCATCGACCTTCTCGGGCGCATACACGTTCCCGTGCGCCAGGCGCCGCTGCAGGGCCTGCGGGGTGATGTCCACCAGCTCCACCTGGTCGGCGCGGCGCACGACGTCGTCGGGGACGGTCTCGCGCTGCACCACGCCGGTGATCTGTTCGACCACGTCGTTGAGGGACTCGAGATGCTGGATGTTCACCGTCGACAGCACGTCGATTCCCGCGTCGAGCAGCTCCTCGACGTCCTGCCACCGTTTCGCGTGGCGGCTGCCGGGAACGTTGGTGTGGGCGAGCTCGTCGACCAGGGCGACGGCCGGCCGGCGGGCCAGCACGGCATCGAGGTCCAGTTCCTCGAACACCGCGTCCCGGTAGCCGATCCGTCGGGGCGGGACGGTCTCCAGGCCGGCCAGTTGTTCGGCGGTGCGGGCACGACCGTGCGTGTTCACGATCGCCACCACCACGTCACCGCCCCGGGCGATCCGCCGATGGGCCTCGCCCAGCATGGCGAACGTCTTGCCCGCGCCGGGGGCGGCACCGAGGTAGATCCGCAGCCGCCCCCGGCGCGACGCCTCGGGGGCGGCGGTGCGTGCAGTACCGGTCACGACGCCATCATCCACCCGAGGGGACCCCGTCGCAGTCGGGTGCGGTCAGTCCCAGCGCCACGTTCACCTCGGGCACGTTCACTCGTTCGGTGCCGAGGAACCCGAGTTGCCGGCCCTCGGTGTGCGCGGCGACCAGCTCCCGGACCCGCTGCTCGGGGATGCCGGTGACCCGCGCCACCCGCGGCACCTGCACCGCGGCGTAGGCCGGGGAGATGTGGGGATCGACGCCGGAGCCGGACCCGGTGACCGCATCGACCGGAATCTCCTGCGGCGGCACCTGCTCGCGCGCGGCGATCACGGCACGCCGTTCGTCGACGAAGGCGGCCAGGACCTCGCTGCTCGGGCCCTGGTTGGACGGCAGCGCGGCGGCCGGGTCGCCCGGCGCAAAGGCGTCTGCGTCGGCGACCGAGCCGACGACCCGAGTGTGGAAGAACGGATCGGGCTCGCCGGGCGCGACCTGCGGGTCGACGCCGATCAGCCGGCTGCCGACGACGCAACCGTTCGTGTCGGTCAGTGGCGAGCCCTCGGCGCTCGCCGAACCGAGCCGTCCCACCGCCCACACCGCCGCCGGATAGGCCACTCCGACGATCACGGTCAGTGCGACCAGCATCAGCAGGCCGGCCCGCGCCTGCCGCATCAACCCTGCGAAGAAGTTACCGAATCCCATCAGTGTCACCCGATTCCCAGACGCACCACGAGGTCGATCAGCCAGATCCCGACGAACGGGGTGATCACCCCGCCGAGGCCGTAGACGAGCAGATTCCGCCCCAGCAGCGACGACGCGTTCGCCGGCCGGTACCGCACACCCTTCAGGGCCAGCGGTATCAGCGCCACGATCACGAGGGCATTGAAGATCACCGCCGACAGGATCGCGCTCTGCGGGGTGGCCAGCCCCATGATGTTCAGCCCCGCCAGTTGTGGGTAGATCCCGCTGAACAACGCGGGCAGGATCGCGAAGTACTTCGCGAGATCGTTCGCCAGCGAGAAGGTGGTCAGTGCCCCGCGCGTGATGAGCAGCTGCTTGCCGATCTCGACCACCTCGATCAGCTTCGTCGGATCGGAGTCGAGGTCGACCATGTTCCCCGCCTCCTTGGCCGCGGAGGTGCCGGTGTTCATCGCCACCCCCACGTCGGCCTGGGCGAGGGCGGGCGCGTCGTTGGTACCGTCACCTGTCATCGCGACCAGCCGTCCGCCCTGCTGTTCCGAGCGGATCAGCGCCAGCTTGTCCTCGGGGGTCGCCTCGGCCAGGAAGTCGTCGACCCCCGCCTCGGCTGCGATCGCCTTCGCGGTGAGGGGGTTGTCCCCGGTGATCATCACCGTGCGGATGCCCATCGCCCGCAGCTGGGCGAATCGCTGTGCCATGCCGGGCTTGACGACATCGGACAGCTCGACGACGCCGACCACCGATGCGCCGCGATCGTCGGATCGGGCCACCACGAGCGGTGTTCCGCCGCCGCGGGCGATGTCGTCGACGACGGTGCTCACCGCCTCGGGGATCCGTCCGCCCTGCTCGGCCACCCAGCGGGTCACCGCGTCGGCGGCGCCCTTCCGGATGCGGACCGGGATGCCGGCGTCTCCGGCGGTGTCGAGGCCGCTCATCCGGGTGTGCGCGGTGAATGCGACGAACTCGGCGGAGCGCTCGGCGCCCGACGGGCTCGGATCGAGGTGGAACCGCTCGGCGCACAACTCGACGATGCTGCGCCCCTCGGGGGTTCCGTCGGACAGGCTCGACAGCCTTGCCGCAGAAGCCATTTCGAGATCCGTGACGCCGGGAGCGGGGTGCAGTGCGGTGGCGCGCCGGTTGCCGTAGGTGATGGTGCCGGTCTTGTCCAACAGCAGGGTGTCGATGTCCCCGGCCGCCTCGACGGCACGACCGGACATGGCCAGCACATTGCGCTGCACCAGCCGGTCCATCCCGGCGATGCCGATCGCGGAGAGCAGGGCGCCGATCGTGGTGGGAATCAGGCACACCAGCAGCGCGATCAGCTCGACCGGTCCCTGCTCGGCGCCGGCGTACGCACTCATCGGACCGATCGCGACGACCGCGAGCAGGAACACGATCGTCAACGCCGCGAGAAGGATGTTCAGGGCGATCTCGTTGGGGGTCTTCTGCCGGGCGGCCCCCTCGACGAGAGCGATCATCCGGTCCACGAAGGTCTGCCCGGGTGGTGCGGTGATCCGCACGACGATGCGGTCGGAGAGCACGGTGGTGCCGCCGGTGACGGCGCATCGGTCGCCACCCGACTCGCGGATCACCGGCGCCGATTCTCCGGTGATCGCCGACTCGTCGACCGTGGCGATGCCCTCGATCACGTCGCCGTCACCGGGGATCGTCTGACCGGTCTCCACCACGACGAGATCGCCCACGCGCAGCTCGGTGGCCGATACGGATTCCTCGGCGGCCGGACCGGTGAGGCGACGGGCTGTCGTGTCCTGCTTGACCTTTCGCAGGCTCGCCGCCTGCGCCTTGCCGCGCCCCTCGGCGACCGACTCGGCGAGGTTGGCGAACAGCACGGTGAACCACAGCCACGCCGCGATCGACCACGCGAACAGCGTGGGTTCGACCATCGCCGCGACGGTGGCGACCGCCGATCCGACCAGCACGACGAACATCACCGGATTCCGCGCCACATGCCGGGGATCGAGCTTGCGGATCGCTCCCGGCAGGGCCTCTGCCAGCTGACGGGGGCTGAACACGCCCCCGCCGACACGATGCGGGTGGGAGGCGATGGTCTCCCGGTGGGAATGAAGGTCGATGGTCACCGAAGTATCTCCGTGATCTCCGCCGCGGGGCGGGAGGACGAGCCGTGGTCGCGGCGCCGGCGTCAATGCAGTGCTTCCGCGACGGGGCCCAGAGCGAGGGCCGGGAAGAAGGTGAGAGCCGCAACGAGGACGGCCGTTCCGGTGAGCAGCCCGGCGAAGGCCGCACCGGTGGTGGGCAGCGTGCCCGCACCGGCCGGGGTGCGACGCTGCGCGGCCAGCGATCCGGCCAGGGCCAGGACGAACACGATCGGCAGGAACCGCCCGAGCAGCATGCACATGCCCAGCGAGGACTGGAACCAGTCGCTGGTCACGGTCAGCCCGCCGAAGGCGCTGCCGTTGTTGTTCGACGCCGAGGCATAGGCGTAGAGCACCTCGGTGAACCCGTGGATCGCGCCCGGAGTGCCCGGATCCCCGGAGTTGCCGAGATACCCGGTGGTGGTGGACAGGATCACGGTGATCGCGGTGCCGGTCAGCACCAGCGCCGGCATCACCAGCACCGCCAGCGCGGCAAGGGTGATCTCGCGCCTGCGCAGCTTCTTGCCGAGGAACTCGGGCGTGCGCCCCACGAGCAGGCCCCCGACGAACACGGCGATCACCGCGAGCACCAGCATGCTGTACAGGCCGGTGCCGACTCCGCCCGGCGCGATCTCGCCGAGCAGGATGTTCAGCAGGACGGCCCCACCGCCGAGCGGGGACATGCTGTCGTGCGCCGAGTTCACCGCACCGGTGCTCGTGCCGGTGGTCGACACCGCGAACAGCACCGAACCGGGGATCCCGAACCGGACTTCCTTGCCCTCCATCATCGCGCCGGCGGCGTTCGCCGCCACGCCCCGCGTGCCGGATTCGGCGGCCAGCGCCACCGCCAGGACGGTGCCGTAGAGCAACGCCATCACGCCGAGGACGGTCAGGCCCTGCCGTCGGTTGCCGATCATCGTGCCGAACGTGCGCGTCAGCGTCACCGGGATCAGCAGGATCGCGAGGATCTCGACAATATTGGTGACGGGGGTGGGGTTCTCGAACGGGTGGGCCGAGTTCGCGGCGAGGATGCCGCCGCCGTTGGTGCCCAGTTCCTTGATCGCCTCCTGTGAGGCGACCGGCGCCAGCGCGGTGGTGACCGCGTTGCCGTCCAGTCCGGTGGCGGAGAAGCCGCTGCGGTACGACTGGATCACGCCCTGGGACAACAGAATCAACGCGATCACGAACGCCAGCGGCAAGAGAATCCGCAGGGTGCCGCGGGTCAGGTCCACCCAGAAGTTGCCGATCTCGCCGCCGCGCCCGACGCGCACCAGGCCGCGGATCAGGGCGATCGCGACCGCCATGCCGACCGCCGCCGAGACGAAGTTCTGCACCGCGAGGCCGGCGGACTGGGTGAGTGGGCTCATCGTCGTCTCGGGCACGTAGGACTGCCAGTTGGTGTTGGTGACGAACGAGACCGCGGTGTTGAATGCCACCGCCGGACTCACTCCACCCAGGTCCCGGCCGAGCGGCAGGACACCCTGCAGTCGCTGCACCGTGTACAGCAAGAGCACGCTCGCGAGCGAGAAACCGAGCACACTCGCGGCGTATCCGTACCAGGTCTGTTCTGCGCGCGGATCGATCCGGCACAGCCGGTACATCAGGGACTCGATCCGCAGGTCCTTCCACCTCAGGTCGGTGTCGGTCGTGTACACCCTCGCCATGTAGTCGCCGAGTGGAACGTAGGCCAACGCCAGGACTGCAACGACCAGGCCGATCTGCAGTCCCGCGGCAACAGCTGGAGTCATCGGATCGTCAGAACCTCTCCGGATCGAGCAGCGCGATCAGCAGGTACACCACCAGTGCCGTCGTGAGCACGACGAGCGCGACGCTCGCCACCCCTGCCCAGGTCATCGGCTCTCACCTCGCACATGCAGCGCGCGCAGGACCAGAGCGCATACCAGGAACCCTGCCAGGATCAGCACCACGTACGCGGTGTCGGCCATGTCGTCTTCCCTTGTCGTAGACACGAATCAGGCGCCGATCGGCGCCCCGCACCACACTGTCGCACCGCGCCCGTCCGCGGACCGCGATCCATACGGAATCTTGACGCCCGCGGCCGATGTCCTGACGAATTCTTTACACCCCGGGTCCGGCGTCCCTGCGGCGCAGCGCCCGCGGGTCCCGACGCCGGAACGGCACGAGTCCGGCGGCATCACCATCTCGTCGCGGCGCCGCCAGGAACGCCACGGCCAGGGCGGCGGACACGGCGGCCGGCACGAGCGCCGGGGGGTGCAGATGCTGCAGCGGGACGAGCAGCGCCGCCGTCGCCGCTGCCGGAAGTGCGATCGCCGACAGGACGGCGGGCGCGGCGGGCAGCGGCTGCGGCCGGGGGCGAGCGGTGTGCAGGCGCCGGTGCAGCACCAGGTCGGCGGTGGCGCACAGCTCGGTCAACTCGGCTCGTGCCCCGTCGATCTCCGCGCTCGCCCGGTGTGCGAGCAGCGAGCGCAACCGCGTCGGCGCGATCCGTCCCGGCGCGTCGTCGGGGGGAGCGCACAACAGCGCCACCTCGACCAGGCGCGCACGCACGTCGGCCACCTCGTCGAGCGCGGTGAGGAGCTGCGCACGGTCGTGTGAGCGGTGGGTGCGCAGGTGCCCGAGCAGCCGGCGCCGATCGGTGTGCAGGTGTGCCCGGGCGCCGACCCAGCAGATCAGGTGGTAGAGCATTTCGCGGGTGCCGTCCCCAAGGTAACCGTGACGGTCTGCGGCGCCGAGATCGACCAGCATCGCCCGGGCGTCGTCGCGGACGCCCAGCCGCGCCCCGGCCCGCACCGGCGCATCGGCCAACGGTTCCGGATGCCAGATGCGCAACCGTCCGGATGCCCGCGACACCCCGTCGGCGAGGGTGCCGGAGCGGGGAGGTCCGACGAGCCGGCGCACCGCATCGGACCCGTCCCCGGCGACCTCCACGACCAGTCCCTCGACGGTGCGCTCGGCCGCAAGCGGACGAGCGGTGCGAACGACCACCTCGCGGAGCGGGCGGTACACTGCGGGGTCGGGCAGCCGGGTGTCGAGCCGGGGGAACACGTCGACCAGGCCGGCATCGGCGGTCACCCGGAACGGCGCCAGAAATGCGTCGAGCGCACGACGGAATCCGGTGTCGGCACCGTCGAAGAGGGGATCGCTGTGCCAGGTCAGCACGGTGCCGGGCGCCTCGGCGGTCAACTCCTCGCACACCAGCACCAGTCCGCCGCCGGGCACCTCCCACAGGGACGCACACGCGCCGGGCGCGCCGACACGGGTCCGGCCGGGCGCCGACGGTGGAGTGTCCGCCGCCGGACGCCGGACCGGTCCGAAGGCGACGGGGCCGTCGCCGGGATCCGTGAGGTGCCGGAACGCCAGCAGGCTCGGTGCCCGCTCGACGTGATCGGCACCGGGCGCGTCGGCTATGCGTGCCGGGAGGAACGGCTCCGTGCCGGCAACGGCGGGAACGGCGGCGGGAGGAAGCCTGCTCGCTGCGACGTCCAGCGGCAGGAACATCACCTTCAGCACCCCGGCCCGAGCCGGGGACGGCATCGGTTCGGCATGCATGGCAACAACATCGGTATACCGGCGCGGCATCTGATTCTTCGCTTTCGGCACGGTGACGAGGTCGGCGCCTCCGGCGCGAAGCGCTCCGCCCCGGCCCGGGGACGCAGCGCCCGGGCCGGGGCGGAGGGATCCGGAGGGTCAGCCCGCGGCGGTGGCGTCCTCGAGTTCCGTCACGCGAGTCAACGCCTCGCGCAGTCCCCGGCGGAACCCGCGGGTGTGCTCGGCGCGGGCGAGTGTCTCCAGATCATTTTCCAGGTTCGCTCGAATTCTCCCGAGCGCGTGCTGTGCCGTGTTCATGGGAGATGCGATTCTCTCGTCGTTTTTCTGATGGTGGCAGGCAGTGCGGAATGGCGAGCCAATTCGTCGAGGACGTACAGTCGCGCGGTCCGAATTCCCCGGTGATATCCCGGAAGGAATTCGTCCCCGGGGTCCACGAGGGCGATCTCGATTCCGAGCTGCGCGTAGAGTCTCTCGAGAACTGTTGTTGTGAAATCCATTTCGTTCGGATCGGTCGTCGTCGATCCGCGGTCAGCTCTTCCGCTTGCGGAGGAACTGGGTGGACTCGAGCGCCTTGGCTCGTTTTTCCGCGCGCCGCTCCTTCAGGGTGCGGGCGGACTGTTTGGAACTCTTGACGGCGGGCTTGGCGGCCATTGTCAATCCTTTCCGAATCGGCAATCGCAAACTGGCCACGACCATACCCAACAAAAAAATAAAGTCCAGTTCGCCGGAACGGCGCCCGGCGTCGGTGCCCGCCCGCGGTGGCGGTGCCGCCGGAGACGCGCCGTTTTCGAGGTGGTGGGGGTTCGGGCCGTAGCACGCGCCACCGCCCGAGAAGTCCCCTCCGGGGTATTTGCCCGAAATCCGTTGGTGGTGTGACTCTTTCGAGGGTAATACACTGGGGTCGGGTCGGGATCTTCGAGGGTGAAGGAGAGTCCGATGTCTGCCGGATTCGATCTGGGCGTCGCATTCAGCGCGTTCCTCAAGTGGCTGAGCGTGACGTTCGGTCTCGGTGTCGGGTTGAGCTGAACACGCTCGGTCCCGGGGGGTCGTGTCCGCGCCGGCGATACCTGCCGTGCCGGGTCGGCGGCCCCCGGCGTGTCCCGCAATGCCGTCGGGGGCGGTGTTGCGGGACACGTCGTGCCGTCCTGAACGGTCGACCGTGCGGAACGAGGAACTGCGGCGCGGCGATTCTCGTCCCGACGACTCCCGGGAGAGTCGTCTACTCGTCGACCTCCATGTGACGGATGGAGGGGCCGCCCTTGTGGTCGGTCGAGCGGCCGAGCTTGGAATCGAGCAGGCTGCGGAGGCGGTGCACGGCGCCGTCGAAGGCCTCCTTCACCGATCCCGCGTTGTGGGTGACCGCGATCGGTTGCTGGCCGGCGATCCGCGCCTCGAGGAGACAACGCTTGTCCGTGGTGCCGAACTTGTCCGCGTTCTCGTCGCTGAGGTGGATCTCCACCCGGGTGATCCGGTCGGCGAACCGGTTCAGTGCGGACTCCAACTCCTCCTCGAGGCGACGGGCGATGTCGTCGTCGATCTGGATGTGGCTGTCCTTGTTGAGCTGGATCTGCATCGCGAGCTGTCTCCTTCTCGAGCGCGTCGGTACGGCCGGAGGTCGTTCTCCGTGCCTTCGCGCGCTGCGTCGTGTCGATTCCACCCGAACTCGGTACGGGTGAGCAACCAGGCCGGCCGTGTCAGCCCACCTCCTCCGGTTCCCTGCGCGCGAGCGTGCTCGGCCACCAGATCCGCTTTCCGATGTCGATCGTCAGTGCCGGCACGAGCAGCGACCGGACCAGCAGTGCGTCGAGCAGCACGCCGAACGCGACGATGAACGCGATCTGCGCGAGGAACAGCAGCGGGATCACCGCCAGCGCCGAGAACGTCGCGGCCAGGACGATGCCTGCGGAGGTGATCACCCCGCCGGTCACGGTCAGGGCCCGCAGCGTGCCGCGCCGGGTGCCCACCCGGGCGCTCTCCTCCCGCACCCGGGTCATCAGGAAGATGTTGTAGTCGATGCCCAGCGCGACGAGGAAGACGAAGCCGAACAGCGGCACCACCGGGTCGGCGCCGGGGAACCCGAGCAGATGGTCGAAGACCAGCGACGACACGCCGAGGGTCGCCGCGAAGGACACGACGACCGTCAGCATCAGCAGCACCGGCGCGACGAGTGCCCGCAGCAGCAGTATCAGGATCAGCAGCACCACCGCGATGACGACGGGAATGATCACCGTGCGGTCGCGGGTGGCGGTGTTCTTGGTGTCCAGATCGACCGCCGTGGTCCCGCCCACGAGGGCCTCGGCCCCCGGCACTCCGCCGACCGCGTCGCGGATGCGCTCGACGGTGTTCTCGGCGGCCGGCGAGTCGGCGGGATCCGAGAGGGTCGCCTGCAGCGCGACGCGGCCGTCGACGACGGTCGTCGCACCGTCCGGGCCGGTCACCGGCGCCACCTCGGTGACGCCCTCGACGCGGGCGGCGGCGGCGACGTCGCCGGCCGCGGACTCGCGGGTGATGATCACGGTGGGGGAGCCGGTGCCGGCGTCGAAGTGCCTGCCGAGCATCTCCTGGCCGGTCACGTAGTCGGTCTCGAGCAGGAAGATCTCCGACTGGGCGACGCCGTCGGCCTTGAACTGCGGCAGCAGCATCGCGAAGCCGACGAGGACGAGGCTCGACACCACCCAGATCCGCCGCGGATGGGCGCCGACCCGCTGTGCGAGCCCGTTCCAGAACCGGTGCGCCGACGCCAGGTCGTCCCGATCGGCGTCGGGGTCGGCCGTCGGCCGCTTCGGCCAGAACGCGGCCCGGCCGAGGAGCACCAGTGCGGACGGCAGGAACGTCATGGAGGCGACGAACGAGGCGACGATGCCGATCGCGGCGACGGGGCCGAGGCCGCGGTTGGAGTTCAGGTCGGACAGCAACAGGCACAGCACGCCGGCGATGACGGTGCCCGCCGACGCGGCGATCGGTTCCAGCGTGGCCCGCCACGCGGTGCGCATCGCGGCGAACCGGTCCTGTTCGAGGCGCAGTTCCTCGCGGTAGCGGGACACCAGCAGCAGCGCATAGTCGGTCGCGGCGCCGAAGACGAGGATGAACAGGATGCCCTGGCTCTGTCCGTTGAGGGCGATGACGTCGGCGTCGGCCAGCAGGTACACGAGCAGGCTCGCCAGCGCGAGGGCGAACACCGCCGAGAGGATCACCACGAACGGCAGCAGGGGACTGCGGTAGACGACGACGAGGATCAGCAGCACCACCCCACCGGCGACCAGCAGCAGCAGGCCGTCGATGCCCTCGAACGCCGTCGTCAGATCGGCGATCTGCCCGGCGGGACCGGTGACGTAGATCGTCAGCCCCTCGGGCGGATCGGCAAGCTCGGCGCGCAGTTCGTCGACGGCGTCCCCGACCTCTCCGGTGCTGTCGATCGGCACGATCATCCGCGCGGCCTGACCGTCCTGCGACGGGACCGGCGGCGGGCCGGCCGACGCCCCCGCGAGGTAGGCGAGGTCGTCGGGGGTGATGCCGGAGGGGCGTTCGGCGACGACGATCGCGGGCACGTACCGGGTGTCGGTGAAGTCCGCATAGAGCTCGCCCGCCCGGGTGGATTCCGCGGAGGCCGGGAGGAACGAGCTGTTGTCGTTCTGCTGGACTTCGCTGAGCTTGCCGGCGAAGGGACCGCCGGCGCCGGCGATCGCGAGCCACGCGATGAGCAGCAGCGCCGGCAGCAGCCAGCGGATGCGACGAGGTGAACGCGCCGGCGCGGTGACGGTGTTCAATCTTCCTCCAGGAGAATGCGAGTACGCCGAGCCCAGGTTACTCAGCTAGCTGAACAATAGTGAAAAGGTATCTCATGACCGACGATCTCGAGAGCTGGCCGACCGGCCGGCTGCTGTCCACGGCCGCCCGGCTGGTGGAGCAGGCCTGGGAATCGACTCTGCGCGCCCACGGTCTCACCCACGCCGGGCTGGTGGCCCTGCACACGATCGCCGACGGTCCGCGCTCCCAGCGGGAGATCGCCCGGGCCTGCCGCGTGACCGACCAGACGATGAGCCGGACCGTCGAGCACCTCGAGCGGTCCGGATTCGCCACGCGCACCGTCGATCCCGCCGACGAGCGGCGCATGCGCGTCCGGATCACCGAATCGGGGTACGAGCTGTACCGGGCGATGATCGAACTCGAGCGCACCGATGCGCAGCCGACCGCGGTGGTGTCCGACCCCGCCACCTTGCGCTCCCTTCTGATCGAACTGGTCCGATCGGCACAGCGCTGAGCCGCCGCGAGGTGCGGGCGATTCCGTCCCCCGGGTCAGCCCAGCGGCAGTTGGGCGAAGATCTGCGTCGGCTGCGCCGACCCGCCCGGCGGTTCGATGCTGAATGCCAGGGCGGTCGAATGCCCGACACCCTCGAGGACGGCCGTGGTGGACGGCGCCACCGCCTCGGCGTCCATGATGCCCGCGGACTCCGGGCCCTCGGGGGTGATCAGCCACATCTGGTAGACGCTGCCCTCGGCGGGCGGCGCCACGTTGTTCATCACCAGCACCCCGGCGTCGGCTTCCTTCGAGTACACCACCGTGGCGACTCCGCCGCCCTCGATCTCACCCGACGTGGTGCGCACGTCCTCCGCCGCGAACACCTGCGCCGAGGTGGGTGCGGTGCCCTCCTGCAACTGGGCGACGACGGCGAATCCACCCACGGCGACCAGCAGTGCGGCCGCCGCGGCGAGCAGGAAGTTGCGGCGCCGGCCGCGCCGCTCGTCCAGCGAGATCGGTGCGACGGGCGGCGCCTGCGGGCCGGATTCGGCGGCGATCGCGTCCAGCAGACGCTCGCGCAGTCCGGCCGGCGGCTCGGTGGCCGTCGACGCCGACACCACGGCCATGGTCTCCCGGACGGCCGCCGTCTCCCGGGCGAACGCCGCCGCCACCTCGGGAGCGGCTTCGGCCACCCGGGACTCGATGTCGCGGCGTTCGGCATCGGACACCGCGTCGAGCGCGTACACGACCGCGAGGTCGATCAGTTCGCGGTCCACATCGCCGAAACCGGGCCGGGCCTCACTCGTCATCGCCCTGCACCCCCAGACACTTGCGTAGACGGAGCAGTCCGTCTCGGATTCTCGATTTCACGGTCGGTAGCGTGACCGAAAGTTGTTCGGACACCTCGCGGTACGTCAGCCCACCGAAGTAGGCGAGTTCGACGGACCGACGCTGCAGATCGGTCAGCGTGCCCAGACAGTGGGCGACCTGCTGCCGGTCCTCGCGCCGGGCCGCCTCCTCGCTGACGACGTCGAACGCCGCGTCGACGTTGCTCGCGCCGTAGCGTGCCTCGCGGTCGGCCCCGGACTGCTCGGACCGCACCCGGTCGACGGCCCGGCGGTGCGCCAGGGTGATCAGCCAGGACAGGGCCGAACCCTGGGCGGCGTCGAAACCGGAGGCGGAACGCCAGACCTGCAGGTAGACCTCCTGCGCCGTCTCCTCGCTGTAGCCGGGATCGCGCAGGACGCGCAGGATCATGCCGTACACGCGGGCGCGGGTCAGGTCGTAGAACTCGGCGAATGCAGCCGCGTCCTGCACCGCCACGCGCGCGAGCAGCGCATCGAGTGTGTCGGTACGTCCGCCGACGCCGGTCATCGGCCCTGTCCGCTCATCGAGCGAAAGCCTAGTCGGGCGATTCGGGCGGCTCAAGCCGTCCTCGGCCGGTCCGTTCGGGCGGCCGGGGCCGGCGGGCGAGGCAAGAGTCGAATCGAGCAAGGCGATCACCTCCGGAACGAATTCTCGAGCGCGACGCCGCCGGCCCGTTCCGGCCGGCCGGCGCCACCGCTGCCGAGCACTGCGACGTCGCGCGGGGTGTCAGGCATGGTCTCCTCCTGCCCGCCGGCCGGCCGGGGCCAGGGATTCACGGAGGAATTCGGCGGTGACGGCATGCCACCAGCCCGGCTTGGTGAGCAGGAAGTGGCCGGCCCCCGCGAGCGGCCGGAACTGGGCGTCCACGCCGCGTCCGCGGGCCTGGGCCGCCTGGACCGCGCTCAGGCGCGGATCGCACCTCGTGTCGGCGGTACCGTGCACCACCAGCAGCCGTCGCTCGGGTGGGACGAGAGCGCCGTCGTTGTCGGGCCACCACGGTGCCAGCGCGACGACGGCCCCGACGCCGGGCTGTGCCGCGAGGTGGGCCGCCACCCTTCCGCCCATGGAGTGGCCCACGAGCCCGATCCGGACGTCGCCGCGCCGCCGGTGCACCTCGTCGAGGGCGCGCAGGGCGTCGTGGACGGGACTCATCCGGTCCCCGTTCCATCCGCGGTGGGTGTAGCGCACCTGCCCGACGGTGATGTCGTACATGCTCAGCCGGGAGCGCAGGGATTCGGTCAGCAAGGTCATCCGCAGCGCGGACAGGTGCCACGGCCGGGCGGCGGCCGTGCTGGCCGGCTTGCCACCCGGAAGAACCAGCACGTGTGCGCGGGGCCGGTTCGATGCAATCTCCATGCCGGGTGTTCGGAGCGCGGCCGGAATCGGATGGGTCGAAAAAATCTTGCAGATCCACCCATCCGCCCTTCCGTCCGCGCCGAATGGCAGATGACACACCTGACCGACGTGGTCGCAAGGACCACGACACCGAAGGGAATTGGGGCCATGGTTATCAACACGCGAAAGAGCTTGGCGGCAGTCGGAATCGGCGCAATGGCGATGATGGGTGTCGCGGCGTGCTCGTCCGACGACTCGGGTTCGTCGTCGGCCACGTCGGCTACGTCGGCGATGGAGAGCGCCACGTCGGCGATGTCGCCCACCACCGAGGCCATGGCGTCGGCCCCGGTGGGTCCGGGTTGCGCCGCGTACGCCGAGCAGGTTCCCAGCGGGCCGGGTTCGCTGGAGGCCATCGCGCAGCAACCCGTCGGGACTGCCGTCGCCGACATTCCGATTCTGACCCAGTTGAACGCGGCGATCAGCGGGCAGCTCAACCCGCAGGTGAATCTCGTCGACACGCTCAACGGCGGCGAGTTCACCGTGTTCGCGCCGGTCGACGACGCCTTCGCCAAGGTCGATCCGGCAACCATCGAGAGCCTGAAGACCGATACGGCCACTCTCACCACCATTCTCACCTACCACGTCGTGCCCGGCCAGATCGCGCCGTCGGACATCGAAGGTACCCAGACCACCGTTCAGGGCGGTACCGTCGAGGTGACCGGTGAAGGCGAGGAATGGAAGGTGAACGACGCCAACGTCATCTGTGGCGGCGTGAAGACGGCCAACGCGACCGTCTACCTCGTCGACTCCGTCCTGCTGCCGCCGGCACCGCAGCAGTGACCCGGACCCGGTAGGACCCGAGGAGCGACGTGAAACGAATGATCCGAGGCCTCGCGGCGGCCGTCCTGGCCGCCGCGGGCGCCGCCCTCATGGCGGCACCGGCGCAGGCAGCCCCGCTCACCCCGGTGGCGGAGCTGGACGTGAACCGGTACATGGGCACCTGGTATCAGCTGGCCGCCAATCCCGCGCCGTTCAATCTCGACTGCGTGCGCGACACCACGGCGAACTACACCCTGCTCGACGAGCGCAACGTGCGGGTGGAGAACTCGTGCACCACGGTCACCGGTGAGCGACGGGGGATCGTCGGCAACGCGCGGGTCAACGACACCGCGTCGCTGCATGTGAGCTTCCCCGGTGTGCCGTCCCAGGATTCGCTGGACGGTCCGAGCAACTACATCGTGAGCTACCTCGCGGACGACTACTCGTGGGCGCTCGTGGGGGACCCGACCCGGATCTCCGGGTTCGTACTGTCGCGTTCGCCCGTCGTGGACGACGCTGCGTGGCAGCAGATCCGGACCGTGGTCGAGCAGCAGGGCTACAACAGCTGCCTCATGCTCACCTCGCCCACCACGGAGGGCCTGCAGGAGATCAAACCGCTCTGCACCGTGTGAACCGCCTTCTGCGCGTACCGGACTCGTACCGGTGCCGCTCCGCCCGGCCGAATGTCACATTGCATCAGCTCGATCGATCGCATGTGACATTCGGCCCCCGGCGGGGGTGGCGCGGGTGCTCGGTTGCGTTTCCCGCGGGCGCGCGCCGGCTCTGTTAGGTTCGATTCGCGACGTGGGTGAGCCCTCCGAGCGCCGGATCCGGCTCGCCGCGACACGAGGAGCTGGTGAAGATGATTCGCGACGCATGGCGAGGCTTGCGCAAGTCCGTGTTCGTCCCCGCCTCGCTGGTGATCCTGGGGCTGATCGCCTTTGCGGTCGTCTACGCAGGGTCGGCCGAGGGGGCGTTCGATTCGCTCAACCGCGCCGTCACCGACGGCGTCGGCTGGTGGTACATCCTGATCGCCACCGGATTCGTGATCTTCGCGCTGTACTGCGGGATCAGCCGCATCGGCAACATCAAGCTCGGCCGCGACGACGAGCAACCCGAGTTCGGAACCTTCTCGTGGTTCGCGATGCTCTTCAGCGCCGGCATGGGTATCGGACTGGTGTTCTACGGTGTCGCGGAACCCCTGTCGCACTACGTGGATCCCCCGCAGGCGGGACGCATCCCCGGCTCCACGGACGCCGCCGCGAACCAGGCGATGGAGCTGACCCTGTTCCACTGGGGCCTGCACGCGTGGGCGATCTACGTCGTCGTCGGCCTCGGCCTGGCGTACATGACGTACCGCAAGGGCCGTCCGCTGTCCGTGCGCTGGCTCCTCGAACCGCTGCTCGGGCGCGCCCGCGTGGAGGGTTCGATCGGGCACGCGATCGACGCGATCGCCATCGTGGGAACCCTTTTCGGTGTCGCGACGTCGCTGGGCTTCGGCGTCCAGCAGATCTCCGCGGGCCTCGACTACCTGGGCTGGGTGGAGACCGGAAACTGGCTCACCGTCGCGCTGATCGTCGGGGTGACGGGGCTGGCAACCTTCTCGGTGGTGTCCGGCGTCTCGCGCGGCCTCAAGTGGCTGTCCAACATCAACATGGCACTCGCGGCGGGACTCGCGGTCTTCGTCCTGCTGCTCGGGCCTACGCTGTTCCTGTTGCAGTCGTGGGTGCAGAACCTCGGCGGCTACGTGCAGGCCCTGCCCGAACTGATGCTGCGCACCGCCCCGTTCGCCGAGGACGGCTGGTCGGGGGCGTGGACCGTCTTCTACTGGGGCTGGTGGATGAGCTGGGCGCCGTTCGTCGGTATGTTCATCGCCCGCATCTCCCGCGGTCGCACGATCCGCGAGTTCGTCTTCGGTGTCCTGCTCGCCCCCACCCTCGTCGCGTCGCTGTGGTTCACCATCTTCGGCAACGCCGGGATCCTGCGGCAGCGCAACGACGGCGACATGCTCGCCGCCGACGGCACGGTGGACACCAACACGTCGCTGTTCGTGCTGCTCGACGGTCTGCCGCTGTCCGTCCTGACCAGTCTGCTCGCGATCGTCGTCGTCGTGTTCTTCTTCGTCACGTCGTCGGACTCCGGGTCGCTGGTGATCGACATCCTCTCCACCGGCGGTAACCTCGAGACACCGAAGATCACCCGTGTCTACTGGTCGGTGCTCGAGGGTGTGGCCGCAGCGGTGCTGCTGATCGTCGGCGGCAGCGGGTCGCTGACCGCCCTGCAGACGGCGTCGATCGTGACGGCGGTCCCGTTCTCGATCGTCATGGTGCTGGCGTGCGTGTCGATGCTGAAGGCGTTCCGGTACGAGGTCGCCACCGCCCCCCGGTACCTGCAGGTGGCCGTGCGGGAACCGGCCGCCGCCCCGGGTGGGCACAAGGCCGGCCACCGGCCGGGAATCTCCGCCACGTTCGCCGGCCTGGATCCGAGCCGGAACGGAGTCGTGGAGCCCGGTGCGCCCGCCCGCCTCGTCGTCGCCGTGCACGAGGTGCCCGCGAATTCCGTCAGCGTCGACGCGCAGACCGGGCAGGTCGCAATCGCAGACGACGCCCACCCGGAGGATCCGCTGGGCGGCGAGGTGTTCGACACGCCGCACTTCGCCGAGTCCGCCGAGGGTGTGGCCCAGCGCGAGGCCGAACACGGGCGGCAGCCCGCGCCGAACTGACGGCCGCGCGGCGGCTACTGCCGTCCTTCCGCGGGCCGAATGTCACACCGCATCACTTCACGTGACCGTATGTGACATTCGGCCCCGACGTGCGGTGCGCGGTGCCGGCGATGTTCTCGAGCATGCCCTTGAAGATGATGCCGTGGAACGGCACGAGCGCGTACCAGTAGATCCGTCCTGCAAGCCCTTTCGGAAAGAAGATCGCCCTCTGGTGCAGCCGGGCCCGGCCGGGATCGAGCGGCTCGATGCGCCACTCGAGCCACGCCCCGCCCGGCGCCCGCATCTCGGCCCGCAGCCGCAGCAGGGTGGGACGTTCGAGGCGCTCGACGCGCCAGAAGTCGAGCGCGTCCCCGGTGTGCAGGGTGCGCGGGTTCCGGCGGCCCCGGGACAGACCGACGCCGCCGGCGAACCGGTCGAGCCACCCGCGGATCGTCCAGGCGAGCGGGAAGGAGTACCAGCCGTTCTCGCCGCCGATGCTCTCGACCACCTCCCACACCGTGCCGGCGTCGGTGTCGCAGTCGATAACGCGCTCGTCGACGAAGACCGCCTCCCCCGCCCAGTGCGGGTCGGACGGCAGCGGTTCGGCGGGGGCGCCGACGGGCGACGCGCTCGCCCAGGTGGTTTCGACGTCGCCGCGCTGGAGCTTGTGCAGGGCCAGACGGACGGCCTCGCGGTAGCCGGTCAGTCCGCCGGGCGGCGGCGGGATCACCTCGTCGATATCGTGTTCGGCGACCACCGCGTCGTTGCTCAGCGACTCGATCAGCGCCCGGCCCAGCGACGGCGGGATCGGGGTGACCAGCCCGATCCACAGGCCCGCGAGCTTCGGAGTGAGGACGGGAAGCACCAGGATGCGGCGCCGGCGCAGGCCCGCGACCTCGGCGTACACCTGCATCATCTCGCCGTAGCGCAGCACGTCCGGGCCGCCGATGTCGTAGGTGCGGCTGCGGGGGAGGGGAGCGGTGGCCGCGCCCACCAGGTAGTGCAGCACGTCGCGCACCGCGATGGGCTGGATCTTGTTGTTCACCCACTTCGGGGTGGTCATCAGGGGCAGACGGTTGCTCAGGTGCCGGATCATCTCGAACGACGCGGAGCCCGAACCGATCACCACCCCGGCCTGCAGCACCAGGGTGGGCACGCCGGACTCCACGAGGATCCGGCCCACCTGCTCCCGGGAACGCAGATGCGTGGAGAGATCGGCCGTGTCCGGGTGCAGCCCACCGAGATACACGATGCGCTGCACCCCGGCCGCCCGGGCGGCGGCGGCGACGTTCTCGGCCTCGGCGCGTTCGGTGTCGATGAATTCGCCGCGCCCGCCCATCGAATGCACCAGGTAGTACAGGACGTCGATGTCCCGGCAGGCGACGGCCAGGGACTCCGGGTCGGTCAGGTCGCCGCGCACGATCTCGACGTCGCCGGCCCACGGCACGTCCCGCAACTTGTCGGGGGTCCGGGCCAGTACCCGCACCCGGTGCCCCGCGTCGATCAGCAGCGGGGCGAGCCGGCCCCCGATGTAGCCGGTCGCCCCGGTGACGAGGATGCGCAGCGGAGGGGAGCTCATCCGTTCTCCACTCATCCGTTCTCCACGATGTGGCCGAGTTGGTGCCGCAGGCAGGCCTCGAGCTTCGGCCGGCGGAAGCGGTGCCCGTGGTCGACCAGGCACCGCGGGACGACGCACTGATCGGCCGTGGCGACCTCACGCGCGCCTTCCTCGCCGAGCAGCAGCCGCGGTCCGAACCCGGGCACCGGCAGCAGCGCCGGCCGGTGCAGCACCCGCGCAAGGGTGCGGGTGTATTCGTCGTTGCGAACCGGCTCCGGTGCAACGGCATTGATGGGGCCCGCGATGCGGGGGTCGGCGAGGGCCCGGTGGTAGACGTCGAGCAGGTCGTCGAGGTCGATCCACGACAGCCACTGCCGGCCGGTGCCGAGCCGGCCGCCGAGCCCGGCCTCGAACAGGGGGCGTTGCAACTGCAGCGGCCCGCCGCGCGGTGTCTGCACGATCCCGGTCCGCACCAGTACCACGCGCAGCCCGCCCGCGGTGGCGGGCGCGGTGGCGGCCTCCCAGTCGGCGACGACGTCGGCGAGGAACCCGGTGCCGCGCTGCGCATCCTCGGTGAGCGGCTCGTCGCCGCGGTCGTAGCCGTAGAACCCGATCGCCGACGCGGACACGAACGTCGCGGGTCCGTTCGGAGTGCGTGCCGCGAGATCGGCCAGCAGCCGGGTGGGTTCGATCCTGCTGTCCCGGATCGCGGTCTTGTGAGCGTCGCTGAAGCGCCCGGAGATCGAGGCGCCGGCGAGGTGGACGACGGCGTCGATCCCCTCGAGCAGGTCGGGTGCGGGGTCGTTCGGATCCCAGCGACGTTCGTCGTCGCCGCGCGGTTCGCCGCGTACGAGGCTGACGACGTGATAGCCGCCGGTGCTCAGGTATGCGGTCAGTGCGGTGCCGACCAGGCCCGACGTCCCGGTGACGGCGACCGTGGCGGGCCGCACCCCCTGCTCGTGTGACCATTGGTGGGCGGCGAGGTCGTCGGCGAGCTGACGGTGCCGGTAGAGGAAGGTCTGCTTCAGCAGCTGCTCCGGGACGGGCGTGTCGACCCGGTCGGTGACGCGGGTGCGACGGTCGCCGAGGGCCTCGAAGGTGTGCTCGTGCCGCCACGACACGGCGATCCCCGCGGGCAGCGACGTGAGCCCGTCGCGGCCGACGCTGTCGACGAACCGTGCGGGCGGGTCGTAGGCGTCGGGCTGGTGATCGGCGATCCAGCGCAATCCGCCCGGCAGGCCGAGGACGGCCCGGCCCGACTCGAGGGAGTCGGATTCGGTGATCACCCGCAGCGGCTGCCACGGGGGGAGCAGGCGCCTGACCGCACCCGGTCGGCTGTGCCAATCGAAGACGTCGCGGCGTGGCGCGTCGACGACGCTCGAGTACGTGATGCCCATCGTGCCTTCCTCGGCCTGGTCCGGGTGTGCGGGAGCGGCGCCGGGAGAACTCCCGGCGCCGCTGTGGAATCAGCTGGGAATCATGTTGATGAGAATGGTGTATGCGTTCACCAGAGGAGTGTGGATCGCCATGAACGCCGTTTCGACGAGTTCTCGCATTGTCGTGTTCCTCTCGGTTGTCCGTCCGGGACGGGGGTGGTCCGTCCCATCGGCATTCGGAGCGGTGCGCGGCCCGGATGGGTCAGCCTTTTCCGCCGATCCGCCCGTACCGGTCGAGTGCCACCTGCCGTTCGTGGGCGTGGTCGACGATCGGCGCCGGGTACCCGTCCGGCGGACCGTCCGGGAGCCGGTGCACGCGTTTGCCGTTCACGCCCCGCAGCTCGGGTACCCAACGGCGCACGTATTCACCCGTCGGATCGAACTTCTCCCCCTGCGTGATCGGGTTGAACACCCTGAAGTAGGGCGCGGCGTCGGTGCCGCTGCCGGCGGTCCACTGCCACCCGTGCTGGTTCGAGGCCAGGTCGCCGTCGACGAGCCGGTTCATGAAATGCCGGGCGCCCCACCACCAGGGCAGGTGCAGATCCTTGGCGAGGAAGGACGCGACGATCATGCGGAGCCGGTTGTGCATCCAGCCCTCGGCGAGCAGCTGCCGCATGCCCGCGTCCACGATGGGGAAGCCGGTACGGCCCTCCTTCCATGCGGCGAAGGCACGTTCGGCGTCGGGGCCGCTGTCGTAGGTGATGTCGTCGAAGCGGCGGTTGTAGTTGCGGCGAGCCGTGTCGGGCCGGTGGTACAGCACGTCCGCATAGAAGTCGCGCCAGGCCAGTTCGCTGCGCAGCCGGTTCGCCGCGCCGCCGTGGTCGGATCGCACGTCGTGCAGCAGGGTGCGCGGGTGGATGCACCCGAACTTCAGGTAGGGGGAGAGCCGGCTGGTGCGGTCGAGGTCCGGTCGGTCCCGCTCGGTGTCGTAGTGCGGCAGGTCGTCGTCGCGGAACTCGTGCCAGCGGTGCAGCGCGGCGGCTTCCCCGGCGGCTGGCAGCGTGACCCCGTCGAGGTCGTCGTCGCCGGGGATCGGCACCCGCGCGTCGAGATTGCCGGGGTCGATCCAGTCGACGGTGCCGGCGTCGGTGGCGGCCGGGGCTCGCCAGCCGTGTTCGTGCCACGCCCGCTGGAAGGGGGTGAACACCTTGTAGGGGGTGTCGTCGGGCTTACGGACGCGGCCGGGCGCGACGGCGTAGGGCGAGCCGGTGCGCACCAGCGGGACATCGCCGAGCGCCCGCTCGACGGCCTCGTCGCGGCGGGTGCCATAGGGGCCGTGGTCGGAACTGATGTGCACCGCGTTGGCGTCGAGTTCCCGGGCGAGTGCCGGGACGACGGTGACGGGGTCGCCGTGGGTGACGAGCAGCCGTCCGCCCAGGTCCTCGTCGAGGGCGCGCAGGCACCGCATGAGGAAGGTGCGGCGCGGGGATCCGGACGGGCGCAGCAGCGCCTCGTCGAGCACGAACAGCGCGAGTGCCCGGTCGGAGGTGTCGGCGACGGACAACAGGGTGGGCAGGTCCCGCAGCCGCAGATCACGGCGGAACCAGACGATACCGGGTCGGCTCACTCGTCCAGTGTGCGTGAGAACGGGGCCCGGCGTGGGCCGGGCGGGCGGGTCGAGGTCGGGCGGGTCGAAAGCACTGCGGGTGAGAGACTGGCCTCATGTCCGACGTGTTCGAAGTGCCCATCCGCGACGAGTCCATCCGGCTCGGTCAATTCCTCAAGCTGGCGAGCCTGATCGAATCCGGCGCCGAGGCGAAGGAAGTGATCGCCGAGGGACTCGTCAGCGTCAACGGGGAGGTGGAGGTGCGGCGCGGGCGGCAGCTGCACGTCGGGGACGTCGTGGAGATCGGGGCCGCCGCCGCACGCGTGACGGCAGGGGCGTGAGCTATGAGGTGACGGCCTGAAGCGCCGGTGCGACCAGTGCTGCAGTCTCCGAAATCCTCGGTCCCCTGCGACGTTCAGGGGAGACGCCGCACCTGTTTGCCGAGGGCGAACAGACGGCGGGCGAGCCGCATGACGGGAATACCCAGCGGAATCAGGATGATCGTTACGCACAGTAGCCCACCGACGAGCCACACCACCGCCGCAAGGATCCCCACCACCGCCCCGAGCACGGCCGTGAGGATCCCCAGCACCGCATTGAGCAGGCCCTTCAGCGCTCGCATGATGACCTCCTGGTTACCAGTTTGCGCGCATACGGGCCGGGGCGCACTCGTTTTCGGTCGACCTCCCCACACCGGCTCGGCCCGCAGGTGATGCCCGGGTGCGGGAGGCGAAGGCTGTCTCGGAGGTGCTGTCAGTCGGTTTCGTCCGGGTCCTTGTCCTCGCGCCGGTCCAGGATGCCGGCGGTGACGCCGTAGGGCAGGAAGCGCACCGACCGGAGCGGGTCGGTGTTGTTCTTGTGGGCGCGCAGCGCCTCGAGTTCGGTGGGGAAAACCTGCTCGACGCGGGCGGTTCCGTCGCCGTCGAGCGTGTAGATCACCCACACGCCGTCGCCGGTCTCGCCGGCGGTGGGCGGTGCCGGGCGGGTGTGCGGCGCGCCGCCGAGGTCGGGGAAGATGCTCGACCACGGAATCCCGGCGTCCGGTTGCTCGACGAACCGGCCGATCTTGGCGGCCAGGTCCCGCAACCCTTCCCCGGCGTCGCGGAAGACGCGGTCGAGGTCTTCCGGGTCGAATCCGAACGGGTTGTTGTCGCCCATGAGGGCCTCCTGACGTCGCGGGCCGCACGTGCGGCCGTGATCCCTCCAGTGTGGGCACTGCCGCCGAACCTCGCCACCATCGGCTGAGAGGACGGCGGCCCGCGACGTCAGGAGGCGTGTTCGTGCGGCCGGACCGGTTCCGCCTTGCGGCACGCAGGGAGGTCCGCGCCGTTCGCAGCGCCACGAGCGTGCCGGTTCCCTATCGGTCCTCGGCGCGGACGACGATCCCGTCGTGGTCGCTGTAGAGCATCTCGCCCGGGTTGAACGTGACGCCGCCGAACTCCACCGGCACGTTCTTCTCGCCGGACCCGGTCTGGGTGCTCTTGCGCGGGTTGGTGCCGAGCGCCTTGATGCCGATCTCGAGGGTGCGCAGGATGGCCGAGTCGCGGACGGCGCCGTTGACGACGACACCGGCCCAGCCGTTGTCGACGCCGCGGCCGGCGATGATGTCGCCGACGAGGGCGGTGTGCACGCTGGCATCGCCGTCGACGACGAGGACGCCGCCGTTGCCGGGCTCGCCCAGGGTCTGCTTGACGAGCAGGTTGTCCTGGAAGCAGCGGATGGTGGTGATCGGGCCGGCGAAGACCTCGCGGCCGCCGAACTGGACGAACTGCGTGTCGCAGCTGCGGATGTCGGGGCCGATCTCGTCGGCGAGGTCGGCGGTGGCCGGAACGTCGTTGGTGGAGGGTTCGCTCATACCGCCGAGAGTAGTGGGGTGACGGCGTCCACTCGGCGTGGGACGGATAGAGACAGATCATCTGCCTCTTTAGATTTCAAACCGGTAGATTCTTGTATCCTAAGTGCCATCGGGTCTGGGATGGATGACGCACACAGGACGGTGAAATGCCACTCGACGGAAGCTCGACGGTCGTTCGCGTGCCCAAGGCAGGTGAACTGATCGCCGCGAGCCTGCGCCGCCAGATCATCACCGGGGAACTGCACGCCGGCGAGCCGTTGCCGAACGAGGCCGCACTGATGGAACGCTTCGGCGTTTCCCGGCCCACGTTGCGGGAGGCGTTCCGCATCCTCGAGTCGGAAGGCATCATCACCGTCCTGCGCGGCGCCCACGGCGGCGCCCGCGTGCAGGCGCCGGACGGCTCGACCGCCGCCCGCTACACCGGGCTGCTGCTGCAGTACCGGGGTGTCCCGCTGGCCGACGTCTACCGCGCCCGCACCGAACTCGAGGTGGACGCCGTCGGCCTGCTCGCCGCCGCCCCCGCCGGGCGCATCGACACGCTCGCCGAACTGGTCGAGCGGGGCGAGGAACTCCTCGACGACCCCGCCGCCTTCGCCAAGTACGACACCGAGGTGCACCGGGCGGTGATGGAACTCGCCGGGAACCAGACGATGGCGGCGCTCGCGGGGATGCTGCTCGACATCATGGACGCACACAATGCGCTGTACCTGTCCACGCGCGCCGATTCGGCGGAACGTCCCGGGGCGTCCGCGGCGTTGCGTGCCAACCGCAAGCTCGTCACGTTGCTGCGAGGAGACGATGCCGAGGCGGCGCAAGCGTTCTGGCGCAGGCACCTCGACAGCGTCGAGCGGTACATGACGGGTGACTCGGCGACCACGCTCGTCGAGGTGCTGTCCTAGGACCCCGTGCTCCCAGGGCACCGAGCTCCCAGGGCACCGTGCTCCCAGGGCACCGTGCTCCCAGGGCACCGCGTCGAGGGGGAGGTTGCCGCGCCGACATGCGAGTGGGGCGCTACGTAGCGGCCCCCTCGGCGCAGGAAACTCCCGCTCGGCTCAGCGCCCGAATCGTCGCTCGTACTCGTTGCGTTCGCGGTCGGCCCGCACCCGCGCCTTCTCGCCGAGCAGGTTGGGGTCGAGGCCGTGCTGCTCCAGGCGGTGCCGCCGCCAGATCTGCATCAGGGCGATCGCGAAGTACACCAGCGGGATGAAGAGCAGCGCCATCATCGCCAGCGGAATCCACACCGGCCCGGGGATGAGCAGGAACAGCGCCAGGAACGGCACGATCGGCAGGGTGAACCGCACGAGGTAACGCATCGTCGCGCCGGGCCCGACGAGGTCGTTGCGGACCCAGTCCTGGAGCGAGTCGGGGAGCGTGCGGCCGAACAGGTATCCGACGTACTGGGTAAAACTCGGTCGCGCACTACTCGTCATGTATCCGAGGATAGGCCGCCTATCCGTACAGCCCGGTGAGCCGGTCGGAGAAGTTGTCGATGACGATCTTGCGGCGCAGTTTCATGCTCGGCGTGAGGTCCCCGGCCTCGACCGACAGCTCGCGGTCGATGATGGTGAACTTCTTGACCTCCTCCCACCGGTTGAGCTGCTCGTTGAGCTGGTCGATGTACCCGGCGATCAGCTCACGGGTCTTCTCGTCCCGGGCGATCTCCGCGAACGACCTGTCGCCCATGCCGTTCTTCTGGGCCCACTCGTGGATCGCCTCCGGATCGAGGCCCACCAGCGCCACGCAGTACGGCCGGCCCTCGCCGTGGACGATGATCTCGCTCGCGTACGGGCACAGGCCCTTGAAGGTCGCGGCGATGGCGGACGGCGCGACGTACTTGCCCTGCGAGGTCTTGAACATGTCCTTCTTGCGGTCGGTGATCCGCAGGAACCCGTCGGAGTCCACCTCGCCAATGTCGCCGGTGTGGAACCAGCCGTCGTCCTCGAACGCCTCGGCGTCCGCATCGGGACGATCGTGGTAACCGCTCATCACACCGGGACCCTTGATGAGGATCTCCCCGTCCTCGGCGATCTTGACCTCGGTCTCCGGGAAGGGCCAGCCGACCGTGCCGAAGCGGTAGGCGAGCGGTCGGTTGAGGAACGTCGCGGCGGAGGTCTCCGACAGCCCGTACCCCTCGAGGACGATGATGCCGACGGCATCGAACCACTGTGCGACCTCGCGGTCCAGCGGCGCGGACCCGGAGACGAAGAACCTCAGCCGGCCGCCGAACCGCTCCCGGATCTTGGAGAAGACGAGCTTGTCGGCGACCTTGTACTGCAACCGGTCCAGCAGCGACGGGTTGCGGCCCTCCTGCTTGGCCTTCGAGACCCGCGTTCCGACCCCGACGGCCCAGTCGAAGATCTTCTTCTTGGCGCCGCCCTCCTCCTCCATCATCGCCTCGATGCGCGCGTGAGCCTTCTCGAAGACGCGTGGGGCCGCGCCCATGAAGGTCGGCCGCACGACGGCGAGGTTCTCGACGATCTTCTCGACCCGGCCGTCGATGGCGGTGGGCATGCCCACCTGCAGGGGCAGGCTCAGCAGCACCTTGCCGAACACGTGCGACAGGGGCAACCACAGGTACTGCAGATCGTCCGGGCCGAGAATGCCGAGGGCATCGACGGCGGCGGCGGTGTACGTCCACGCCGAGTGCGGCAGCCGAACGCCCTTGGGCTTGCCGGTGGTGCCCGACGTGTAGATGAGAGTGGCGAGGTGCTCCGGCCGGATCTCCCGGACCCGATCCTCGACGACGTTCGGCGACTCCGCGATCAGCTGCCTGCCCCGCTCCTCGAGGTCGGCCAGGGTGATCACCCAGTCCCCGTCCCCGGGGCCGTCGATCACCACCACCTGCTGCACGTGCGGCAGCTGTGCGCGCTGCTCGACGAGCTTGTCGACCTGCGTCCTGTCCTCGGCGACGACCACGCGGCTGCCCGAGTTGGACACGATGAACCCCACGTCGGGAGCCTTGGTGGTGGGGTAGACCGTCGTGGTCGCGGCGCCCGCGCACATCACCGCGAGGTCGACGATCACCCACTCGTACCGGGTCGACGACGCCAGCGCGATACGGTCCTCGGGCTCGACGCCGAGCGCGATCAGCCCGGCCGTGAGCAGGCGGACACGGTCACCGACCTGCTGCCACGTCACGCTCTCCCAGCCGTCGTCCTTCGGGAACCGGAACGCCTCCGTGCCGGGGCTGGCCGCGACACGATCGAGGAAGAGCCGAGCCACCGACGGTGCCCGCTTCTCGATCTTCGAGTGGTCGACGGGTTCGTCGGAGATTCGCAGCGCTGTCATACCCCGAGTCTAGGAAGGCCGCACGAACCGTGGGGAGGGTTTGGCCTGTTCCTTCCGGCGTCCGGTCCACCCTCACCGCGCCTGCGGTGCGCGCCGGGCGGTGCGGAGCACGGCCCGGTCGAGCACGGAAAGGTCGAGGGACCGGTGCGCGATCGGGGGCGGGTCCGTGATCGCGTCGGTGAGCGCGTACAGCTGCCATCGGCCGGGCACCCCGGCGAGCCGGTGCCGGCTGTGCAACGTCGTCGCGTGACTCCTCGATGGGTCATGCAGTCAAGGCGGGGTCTCACGTCCTCGGCAGGGTCGGTGACGGTCTCGGCGGGCTTGTCGTTGCGGGGGCGAGCCGAGACGTCCAGTCAACGCCAACGGCTACCGCGGGATCCTGGGCTTGGATGCCACTTCCGTCGAGGACGGGGCCGGCTGGCCGACCTTTTCCCGATCCCTGGTCGCCCACGGGCTGACCGGGGTGAAGTAGGTGACCTCCGATGCCCTCGCAGGCTGACGTCGGCGATCGGAGCGACCCTGCCCGGCGACTTGTGGCAGAGGTGCCGCACCCCTGCGCGACGAACTTCGCGGCTGTCACGCCGAGGTCGTCGTGGCTGGGGGTACCGCCCGCTTGCGGGGACGATGAAGACCCTGCTGCATTCGGTCTACGACCAACCGGATGGTGCTGAAAATCGCCATTTACGCAGCGATCGTCGCGAACCCCCAGCTGAGCGTGTTTTCGGTCGCCGGGACGGTGTCGGCGCCGCCCGGTACCGTTCCCACCCGTGGATATGGAGACGGAACCGGCCGACGACGGCCAGATCGTGGTGCCCGCGGCCCCGTCCGGGCCCGCACTGCCGGACCTCGCCCCGGCCACCGCCGACCGGATCGCGGAGTCGGTGGCCGCGGCGCGGGCCGCCGGCACCCGCCGCACCTACGCCTCGGCGTGGCGGGCCTTCACCACCTGGTGCCAGCGCGAAGGCCACAGTGCGCTGCCGGCGCATCCGGTCACCGTGGCCGCCTACCTGGTCGCGTGCGCCGACACCGTCACCGAGGCGGGGGGGCGGGCCTACGCCCCGGCGACCCTGGCGCACCGCCTCGCCGCGATCGCCCACCACCACCGCCGGAGCGGACACCCCAGCCCCACCGGCGACGACCTGGTGAAAGCGACGATGTCCGGGATCCGGCGGGACTACGCCACCGCCGGCGAGCGGCCCCGTACCCCGCGGGCCCCGCTGCTCACCGCCGATGTCCTCGCCATCGTCGACAAGGCCCGCGCCAACTGTGCAGGGTGGGCGGACGAGGTGGTCGAACGCCGCGACACCGCGATCCTGCTGCTCGGCTTCGCCGGGGCGTTCCGCCGCAGCGAACTCGTCGCCCTGACCTGCGGCGACGTCGCGCTGCATCGGCTCGACGGCCTGCACATCAAACTCCGGAAATCGAAGACCGATCAGGAGGGCCGCGGCACCGTCCGGGCGCTGCCGTTCACGCACAGCCACACCAGTTGCCCGCCGTGCGCGTGGCTGCGGTGGGCCCAGGTCGTCGCCGCCTTCGACACCGGCGGCCGCCCCGGCGTGATCCGGCTGCTGCGGAACGCGGAGCCGTTCGCGGCGCACGTGTGTCGCGGCACCCGCCCCCGCACCGGTGGCGGGGCGCCGTTGTTGCGCGCGATCCGCAAGAACGGCCACCTCTCGGCCACCGCGTTGTCGGGGGCGGCGGTGCACCACGCGATCTGCCGCCGCGCCGCCCACGCCGGCTACGACCCCGAGATCGTGAAGCAGTTGGGTGGGCATTCGCTGCGCGCCGGGTTCGTCACCCAGGCCTTCCGCAACGGCGCCTCCGCGCACGCCATCATGCGCCAGACCGGGCACACCACCCCCGCGATGCTCGAGGTCTACGCCCGCGAACACGCACCCCTCCTGGGCAACGCTGTCACCAATCTGGGCTTGTAGCGTGAGCATTTCGACCGAGCGACTTGGTGATTCTGCGGAAACGGCAGTGGGCCTGCGGATCCCGGCGCGGTATCGGCACGACTGGGCGTTGTTCGCCGACTGGTGCACTGCCACCGACCAACGCCCGCTGCCCGCCGATCCCGAGGCGCTTGCGCTGTTCCTGCGCGAGCATCCCGCCGCACCCGCCACCCAGCGGCGGCGGGTGTCGGCGATCAACACCGTCCACACCCGCCGCGGCCACCCGTCGCCGGGCCGCAGCGAGACCGTCCGCCGCCGGCTGGATGCCGCCCGCGCCGCCCGGCTCGACCGACTCACCCCGCTCCTGCTGCACAAGGCCGCGGAGCTGCCCACCACCGGCTGGCCGAGCGGGGTGTTCGGCCGCCGCGACGCGCTGGTCCTCGTGCTCGCGGCGACCGGGATGCCGTTCGCGCAGCTGGCCCGGTTGCGCCGCGGCGACATCCGCCTCGACGCCGGCACCCTCGTCGCCACCACCGAGGGCGACGAACGGTTCTGCCTGGCACCGGAGTCCGGCACCGACGAGAGTCCGGCGGTGGGGGTGTACCGCAGGTGGGCCGAGATCCTGACGTTCCTCGACGCGTACCCGAACACCGACCTGCTCGCCCAGCACCTGACCGACCCGGTCGCGGTGGACCAGGTCGCGCTCACCGACCGGCAGGCCCGGCAACCCCTGCTGGCCCCGATCGACCGCTGGGGCCACCTGCCGCTGATGCCGCAACCGATGACCGCGCAGTCCCTCGCGTCGCTGGTCCGCGACCACCTGTCCGGCCGGGCGCGGGCGCGTGCGCCGCTGCCCCTGCGCAAACAGAGAGACCGGGACGATGACCCGAACGTCCGGCTCGACACCGAAATCGACCTCGATCCGCACTACTACGAACGGGGAGTTGCCGCCCGCCGCCAGGCTCGCGACAGCCTCGACGGTCTCACCAACGTCTTCGACGACATCGACGCCCGCGCCGACGCCCTGCTCGATGAACTGCTCACCGTGCTCGATGCGCTGTGATCGTTCGGTTGCCTCTGCGTGAGGCCCCGGCCCGCAAGAGCGGTCTCCACCGCCGGGGGCGTCCCTCGATCACCGCCGACCCGCCCGGCACCGGCGGCGATGTCAACGTGGAGCACGCGCAGCGCAGCGAGCATGAACGACATTGACATCGGTCTCGCGCCGGGCGAACCCTTCACCGGACCGAGGGACGCCCGGCCCAACGGGAGCGAGCTCACGACAATTCGGGCGTCACTCCATATCGTCTAGCTGGTGGAGAAGAAGCTGGGCTTACCTGTGAAACCTGCAGATACCGACCACAATCCGTCGGCTCCGGCCGGAACAGCAATGCAGGTGTTCCCCTCCGCGATACCACCGGGATAGACCTCGTCCACGTCATTGAGGTTATCGGGGATCACGCCGCAGCTGTCGCTGTACGTCTTGTTGTCCGAGCCGACGAACTTGATCGTCAGATCGGTCCAGGCGAGTCCGGTGTCATCACCGGTATAGGTTGCCGTGACCGGCACGATCCAAAATTCCATTCCCGGCGCCGGAGGATCGTTGAACGGGTTTTCGGCGCTGACCTCATCACCGGCCTCGCGTGGAGTACCAAGGACGATGTTCCACTCGTCGTTGACGACCGTCGCGCCGATGGGAAGGGGGTTGTCCCGGCTGCCGGGGGCGTCTTGGCTGTCGCCGCTTGTCACGGGGCTATCGCCGGAATTGGATTCGGCTACCGATAGGTCCGATCCGCCGAACGCTTCGTCAACAGCATCTGTGACCACGGTGAAGAAGACGATGAAACCGACAATGGTGCCCACGATCGCGATGATGACTGCAGCGATGCTTGTGCCTTTGGCCTTGCCGGATTGGAATAGGCCCACGATGCCGAGGATGAAAGCGATCGGGAGCAGAATCCACCCGACGATGAGAGCACCGGGAATACAGGCAAAGACGAAGCCGATCACTGCCGTGATGACAGCAATCAAGCCGACGGTGTTCTTCTGCTTCACCCGCTGCTCAGGATTCGGGGGGTAGGCGGCGTAATCTGACGGCGGCAGGTTCATAGTCGTGTCCTCTATCAGTGTCATGTTTCTGTCGCGCGGAGAAGCCGTCTGCGCCCAGAGCAATGCTGCTCTGGGCGATCCGACATCCACCTGCGACTGCCTTGTTTTCGAGACGTACTCCCCGAAGTACTTGCTCAGATGTAAGCAGACACCAGTGACAAACACGAAACGCGTTCCCCGACAGATGAGTGATTCCCTGGCGGGTTGAGGACGGTCCCCGGCAGTCTTCCAGGGACCGTCGTTTTCGCGATGAGTGGGTTTCCGGGCACCGGTCAGCGTGGTTACCGGCGCGGACGCGAACCATCGGTTCAGGTCATTCGTGGTGTGCTCGACCTGCACCGATGGAAGGACTGTGGTTGACGTAAGAGCGCAATATCGGCCAGTAAAAACGACGGACAGCCGATGTTGGGCGCGATGAGCGCGCGAGGTGTCGGAGTGCTGGACGTTGCCCCGCGAGCGTGTCGCTGAAGTGATGCCCACGCAGGGCTTCAGGCGATGGCCCAGGTCAGCAGGTCGAGCAGACGCACGTCGGTCAGGGTCGCGATCCGGCGTACCTGTTCGCTCTCGGACTGCGCCAAGCAGCGGCGGAACAGCGGGAGGGCACCGCTGTCAAGGTTGGCGCACAGGTCGTCGCGGATGGCCGCCCAGAACATCGCTCGTCGCCCGCGGTGGGGGTATCGGGTAGCTGCCACCCGAGCCTGGGGCCGGTAGCACGCCATGACCTTCGAGTCGAGGATGGGGAACAAGCCCGGGCGTTTGAGGTGCAGCACCTTGCTGATCTTGGCCACTCCCACCTGTCTCGGAGCGGCGGTGCGGAAATACTCGTAGAGCGCTTCGGCACCGTCGTAGAGTCCGCCGGTGACGTTCGGGTCGGCGTCGACCAGCCGCGCCTCGCCGGGCACCGCCGCCCACGGCGCATCGACGGCGGTACGGAGGAACCAGTCGCGTTGGGCGTGACTGATCCGGGACCGCACCTTGTGGGTGCGGGCGATGTCGTCGGCGGTGATCGCGTCGCCCGGTCCGGGCCCGGGCATGTCGTAGCGGGCCACGGTCACCTTCGGATAGGCATGGGCCTTCGCGACGGCGGTATCGATGTCGAGGCTGCGCCCGGCGAGCACCAACACGGTGGCCCCCGCATCGTCCCCGGTGCGGGTCACTGCTCTCGCTCAGCGGCCGGGGCCGGGTCGGTGTCGTCGCTACCGGGTGGCTGTTTCGGTTCCACCCAGGTGGCCACGGCGCCGGCGCCGCGGGCGAGTCGGCGCCGGCCAGCGGTGACCGCGGCTCCGGTGCGGGTGCGCGCTGCGGACCAGGCCTCGCCCAGGGTGGCGTGGCGGGCACCGGTCCACTGCTCGACCTGCAGGTTCCGGGCCGCGATGAACGCCTCGACCATCGCCGCCAATCCGTCGCGGTGTTTGGTCAAGGCGCGGCCGGCCAGCTTGTGATGCGCTTCGCCGGGACTCAGGACCGCGTGGTGGTCAAGGACCTGTCGCAGCCGGGCGGCGAGGTCGGTATCGGCGGTGTACTGGTCGGACAGGGTCGCCCGGGCGCTAACGATGGTCTGCGGCAGATGCTGCGGTTCGATGGTCTGCACCTGCACCAGACGCAGCCGCTGCCACAGGAACAGCGACTGTTGGGCCACGATGAGCAACTGCAACGTCTCGAGCAGTCGACCCTTGCGCAGCACGTCGGCGAGCTGATCAGCCCGCGTACCGGGGGAGGCCTTGTCGTCGAGCGCGTCCAGCAGCTTCTGGGCGTGGAACCGCAGACGTTCGACCCCGACCTCGAGGTCCGCCCCGAGCGCGGCGATCGAGGACCAGTCGGTGGCGGTCAACGCAGCGCCGTCCGTGAGAGCCTGTACCCGGCGGGTGAGCAGCCGGTGGTGGCCGTAGACGTCGCCGAGCCGTTGCGCGGACGCCAGCCGCAGGATCTCATCGACGGAGTCCTCGATGCGATCGAGGTGCTCGTCGATCCGGTCGAACTGCGCCGCGATCGCCATCTCGAGGCCTGCCAAGGCCGCCGCGGCCGGGCCGAACGCCGCCGCGGCCGGCGGCGGAGCGATCCGGGCGTGGGAGAGGATCTTGCCGGTGCCGGCATCGCGCACCATCCGGTGGAAGGTGACGGTGGTGCCCGCGGTGGCCTTGGCGGCGAATTGGCGTTGCATCGCTGTGCCGATCGCATAGGCCGTCGAGACGGTTCTGGTGGAGAACAGTTCCGCGCTCATTCGGGCCAGGGTGTCGTTCGGTGCGGTCGTCACGGTCGCGAGCGGGGTGTCCCACTGGCGGCAGAACTGCTCGATCGCGTCGCCGGTGCCGACGACGGCGGTCCCGAACTCGTCGGCAATGACCATCAGGTCCGCCTCGGGTGAGGGGGTCGTCGCCTCGTCGCGCTCGGGCTCCTCCGATTCGAACTGTTGCACCGCGCTCACGTTCCACATCCTTACTTCCTCGGTTCTCACTGCCCCGACAGACCACTGAGGTCATCGTGCCGTACCGCTGTGACGTCACACCGTGCAGAGGATGTGGTGCGCCGAGACCGTGTCCCGGGGAAATCGTGAGCGGCACCAGGGGTTCTGTACCCGTCGACGAAGCTGCGAACGGGGAGGTATCAGGGCAGCTCGGAGCGGATCTCTGCACTCGCCCGGAACCACCGCGCGAGGTACGGGTCGGTCAGCATCTCGGGGTGGGTGCGCAGGTGCTCGACGAACCATCCGGTCAGACCGTCCCATCGGGTGTGGTCCCCGGGCGGTACGAGGGTCCAGCCGAGTTCGTCGAGCGTCCCGTTCGCCTTGGCGGAATTGTGCAGCATCGAGGTGCTCACCCAGTTCGACTCCTCGTCGGCGCCGCCCCGGGCGACCGGCACCGGATGATCGAGGGTGGGGAACAGCTCCCAGAACGCGATGTGGGACTGCGACATCGCCCAGTGCGGATCGAAGGGGAATTCCGTCGGCACGAGCAGCGACAACGCCCGGAGGGCGCCCGGGATGCCACCAGCTTCGTCCCCGAATAGCGGTCGAGGAATCCGTCGCGGTAGAAGATGTGCAGGCTCTGCCGCTCGGTGTACCGGCGCGCCGTCTTCGCCGCCGGGGTGACCGGGTACTCGGTGCGCAGCACGTGCCGGGCCTGGTCGAGGTCGCCCGCGTCGATCGCGGCGGTGGCGCAGGCGAGGATGCCGGCCTTGCCCTCGGGCGGGACGTCGGAGGTGTCCGCGAGTGGGTCGGAGCTGCCGGGCGGGATCGACACGGGAACGATCGTAGAACCACCGGTGAGATCGTCCTCCCTGTCTCGACGGTCCTCCTAACATGAACTGAACAGGCACAATTCCGAAGTTTGTTGGATTTTCGGCGAGTGCTACGGAACCCCGGGAGTGTTCAGCCCGTCTTACGGGCTCCTCGTCGACCGCCGGCGATTACGCCGACGACGCCGGGCACTGTGGTGCGACCGCCGTTGCCAGGGAACAGTCGTGCACTGATCGCCCCCGCGGAGGGAAGGTCGTGGACCGGGTACTGCGGGGAAGGCGTCTTGCGGATCTCACCGATGGTCAGGAAGTCGCCTACTTCGAGGTCGGCGAACGCATTGACGATGTGCTGGCCGATGTCACGGCGCGTCGATGGCGCGGCGGTACGTGTCGAATCCCGCTGCGGTGGGTGGTCAGGGCCCCGGCCGCGATCCGGCATGAGGTCTCGCTCTGCCTCGGTGACGCGCCGAGGTGAGTCGCCATGCCCGGCGGGCCGGGGCCAGATCGAGGTCGCTGCGTGCGCCAGCATCGCGGAGCGGCGTTCGATCCAGGTGGTGGTCCAGTCTGTCGGCAGTGATCTGTTGAGCGTCAGGGCCGAGTGTGCGAGCAGATGCTCGCGTTTTTTGCTCCATGCTGCGTTCGACAGGCTGGAGTTGAGTTTCCCGGTGATCAGCGTGAGGTTGCCGATCGTGTCGAGCAGGGTGTTGCGGCGCTCTTCCTCGTCCTCGGCTCCCGCCGGATCCGCGGGCAGCGCCCAGTGCTCGTGCCAGCTGCGGGGCATCAGGTGCTCGACCGACAGTTTCGAGCTGGGGGGTATCGGCTCGGTGCGGTCGGTGGTGAGGTGCTGTTCGAACGCCAGCAGCAAGCGCTGCAGCCGGTCCCGTTTGAACAGCCGGTACAGAGGAAGGCTGCGCAGCGCGTCCCGCAGATCGCTGTCGCTCGGCCACAGGCCCGATTCCGAATCCTGGGACGTCAGGAACTGCTCGATCACCCCGCTGGCGGGCCCCTCGGAGGCGGACAGGCGCCGCAGGAGTTCGAGGAACAATCGGTTGTAGTTTTTCGAGGTGAGCCGGCAGATGGCGCGGCGCACCACATACGCCTCCAGGAGCGTGAGGGCGCGTTGCCGATCGGCACCGTCGGTATGGGCGAACAACCACAACAGGACCGGGGTGATCGTCTGGGTGTCGGCGATCTCGAGTCGGGTGAGGCACCCCTGTTCGGCATCGGTGCCGATGTGTCCGGTGTCGAGTTGGTCGTAGATCCGGGCGTAGCGAGCGAGCTCGGTCAGGAAGTCCTCGGCCCGGTCGGCGTCGCTGCCGAAGTAGGCACGGGCGGCAGTGAACAGCTGATGGGATTGGACTTCCCGATGCAGCAGCACGGTGAGGAAGAACCCCACGTAGATATCCAGCCGTGGACGACGGAGCCGCCCGAGACGCACCTCGGTCTGCCACTGCGGCAGCTCCAACGGTTCCCAGTACTTCTCGTACAACATGTCCACGGGCCGGCCACTGTCCTGCAGCGTCCGAAACAACGCGTTCTTGATCAGGTCGGAGGCTCGAAGCGCTGTCCCTCGTGCGTTGAGGGTTTCGAAGATGACCTGTGCATTGTCGTCGACCCCGAGATCGATCACGACCACTTCGAGGTGTTCGAGCAGCACCTCGGCGAGACCGTCCAGGATGGTCTCGGACTCGTCTTCATCGCTTCGAACAAGGAAGGCGTCGATCTGTTCGCGGAAGAAGACATATGCGGCCGCGATGCGGGGCAGGGCCGGATCTTGGGTGCTGTCGCGGTAGTCACCTCGCATGACAGCGGTGTAGGCGCTGCGGTCACGGTTGGTCGGCCACAGTTTGAACTCTTCGTCGGGACTGTCGACGTAGTCCGCGTCGTTTACCAGGGTCTTGGTCAGACGGCTCAGCAGGCGTGTTTTGACGCCGAGGGCACGGTAGGCGTCGCGGAGCGCAGCGATGAGGATCTGCAGGGTGGTCAACCGTTGTTGTCCGTCGATGACCTCGCGGACTTCGAGGCTGCCCAGGGCGCCACGTTTCTGTTCGAGCACGATGGCGCCGAGAAAGTGGGGCGCGATCTCGTCCTCTTCACGCTCTTCACGCCGGTCGAAGGTGGTGATCACGTCCTCCCACAGCGGAGCCCATTGTCCGTCTTCGTCCCAGACGTACGGACGCTGAAACAGGGGCACCACCAAGCGCACATCGCTGCGAAACACCGTCTTCAGTCGGCGCGGATGCGCTTCCACGGTTCTCCTCCTGCATCATCACCCCATCTGCCCACTTCATGATCACACGTTCCCGGTACAGCGCTACGCCGCTCTGAGACCTCAACGACGAGCCCAGTGATGGGTTCGGACCTGCTGGGAACGTAGGGGAACGGCGGCAGAGAGGGTCGGTGTGCTTCACCGCCTCGTCGATGCGGTGCTGAGCCGGTCCGCGGTCTCGGCCCACCGCGGGAAATTTACCCGGTTCGGCCTCAACGACGGCACCGTCGTCGACTGTTCCCACGCGGAAAGGGCCGAGATGGGTGCTCACCGTTCGATAGCCGAAAGCTTGAGGAGAATCCGTGCAGGTGGGTACGGCTCCACCTTGCCAGGGCCTTCTCTGCAACCGCGACACTGGTGCGTATGACCAATGACGATGTAGCTGGCACGGAACCGGTCCAGTTGGGTGGGCGGGCACCGAGCTCCCTCGCCAGAGGGGCGGCCGCCGAATTGTTCGTCGCCGCCCGGATCGCCCTGTTGGGGTATCAGGTCTACCGGCCGCTGGCCGATGACCGAGGGGTGGACCTGGTCGTGGACGTCGCCCGGGGTCGCCACGTGATGGTCCAGGTCAAAGCCATCCGGGTCACCAGCGGGTACGTCTTCATGCGTAAGGCGACATTCCCGCTCGAGTCATGGGTGGTGTTGGCCTTGGTGGTGTTCGACACCGACGACGAGCCGCACCTGTTCCTGATCCCGGCCACCGAGTGGTCCGATCCGCACCCACCCCTGGTCAGCCGCGACTACGTCGGGCTCAAGAGCGCCCCCGAGTACGGGGTAAGCGTCCGCAAGCGTTGGCAGCAGGACCTCGCGGCCTGGACGGCGACACCGCCGCACATCGAGCAGGTGCTGGAGAACGCCCACCCGGACCGGTGATCATCCCCGTCCGGGTGCCACCGCCCGGGACCACAGGTGGAATCGACCCGGCGCTGTTCTGCTTAGCGAGTCGTGTCGCCGCACCGTAAACCCTGTGCCGGGCACCCCCCGGGGATCGATCGCGCCGAGCAGATTCTGCGCCTTGCACGCCAGAGTGGGGCGGGCACGGGGAGGACCTCCGCCTGGTACGTGAGCGCTGGTACGGGAGCGCATTGCGGGGGTAGCCTGCTCGGTCGCCTATCCGCAGGCCCGCTGCCCTCGAAACAATGCGGTCGTCAGCCGGCCGCGTCGGTGCCGCGCTGCAACTCGCCGATGATGTCGGCCAACTGGGAATGCTTCGACAACCGGTTCGCCAGATCTGCAGGGCTGGCATCGCTCTTCCAGTGCTGCCGAACGTACGTGTCTTGGGGCCCCATGCGGGTTCGCAGATGGCGGGGGGCGCGGGGGTTGCGTCCATCAGGATGGTGTACGAGCCGGATCGGATCCCGATGACCGGCGTGTCGTAACCGAACGAAAGACGGTCACCGCGTGATTCTTCGAGAGAGCTACCAACTCGACTCGACGAAAGAGCA
>NZ_JAALEG010000069.1 GCF_011058165.1 Rhodococcus aetherivorans | reverse complement strand
GGATAGGGCGGGGCCGAGACGCCGTCGACCATGTGGCTGCCCCACAGGTCCGTCTCGCTGATCCGGACGGTCGCCGGCGCGGGGCCGCCGGGCCCGGGCACGGTCAGGTGGAGGTCGGTGCCGGGGGAGAGGTCGGTGCCCGGCGGCAGGGCTGCCGCGAGGCCGCGGATCCGGCCGCGCCAGCGGTAGCGCCCGCTGATGGGGTCGAACGCTCCGGCCAGCTGCACCTCCGTGGTGGCGTGCTGCTCGCCGACGGTGACCTCGGCGGGGCCGCGGTAGCCGTCGGGTTCGTCGTCGTGTGGGTCGGACATGCCCGCGACTTTACATGTAAACGCCAGTTACATAAATCTGGTCACGGCGTGCCGGCCTCCGGGAGCAGCGGGTGCGGCCGGCTCTTGAACCGGGCCGGCGAGCCGCCGACGGCGGCGATCCCGGAGATCCCGCCCCAGGTCATCATGGTGAGGTAGTCGGTCAGGTCCTCCGCCGACATCGACTTGTTGGAGATCCACCAGTGGGTGGCGAGCTGGATCGCGCCCACGATCGCGTACGCCCACGGCACGGAACCGCCCGAGTCCATCTCCAGATTCCGGAGCCGCTCGCCGATCACCGTCGCGACGAGTTCGGCGATCATCCGCTCCGAGTTCGCCACGACATCGCGCCCGGCCGCGGCGCTGTTGGTCATCACGTACAGGTACACCTCGGGATCCGAGGCGACGGTCTCGACGTACGTGGCGATCGCGACCCGGGTCAGGTCGTACTCGTCGAGATCCTCCGCCACCGCCGCGTAGATGCGCGGAGCGAGGATCGTCTCCACGTACCGGAGCATCGTCGCCGTGGTCAGGTCGTTCTTGTCGGTGAAGTACCGGTAGAGAACCGTCTTGGACACGCCGATCTCGGCGGCGATCTCGTCCATCCCGACGTCGCGCCCGCGGGACCGGATCGCCTTGATCGTGCCGTCGACCAGTTCCTCGCGCCGGGCGATCTTGTGCTCGTGCCAGCGGCGCTTGCGCCCGTCCTGCTTGGTCGGCGCGGCGGCTGTCGGGACCGGCGTGTCGGTCGGGGGCAGGGGCTGGGGAACTCGGTGGTTCGGCACTGGGTGGCACATCCGTTCGCTGTCGATCGTCCGCCCAGTTTATAAGGGGGTGTGCCGCACCCCGTGCGGATGTCCCGTTCCCAGGGGGGACGGTGTGCCGAACCCGCGTCCCGCCCCTGCGGGTGGCGGGTTCGGCACAATGGTGGAGGTGCAGCTGATGAGCATCGACGATGACGCCAAGCGCAGGGATCTGCGGCGGATGAAGGCGGTCGCCACCGGCTTTCTGCTCGCGGCGACCGCGGTCTACCTGTTCTGCCGCTGGCAGGAGTCGCGCGGTGCCGGCGAATGGGTGGGGTACGTGCGGGCGGCCGCCGAGGCCGGGATGGTCGGCGCGCTCGCGGACTGGTTCGCCGTCACCGCGCTGTTCCGGCATCCGCTCGGGATCCCCATTCCGCACACGGCCATCATCAAGCGGAAGAAGGATCAGCTCGGGGCGAGCCTGAGTTCGTTCGTCGGCGCCAACTTCCTCGCCCCCGAGGTGGTGTCGGAGAAGGTCGAGAACGCCCGGATCCCGCTGCGGCTGGGCACCTGGATGGCCGAGCCCGACCACGCCGAGCGGATCGCGCAGGAGACGTCGACGGTGCTGCGGGGCCTCGTGACGGTCCTGCGCGAGGAGGACATCCAGCAGATCATCGACAACACCATCGTCAAGCGCATCGCCGAGCCGGAGTGGGGGCCGCCCATCGGCCGGGTGCTGTCCGAGCTCCTCGCCGAGAACCGGCAGATGCCGCTGATCGACATGCTGGCCGAGCGGGCCCATCAATGGGCCCTCGGCAGCCAGGAGACGATCGACCGCATCATCAGTCGCGACTCGCCGTCGTGGTCGCCGAAGTTCGTGGACCTGCTGCTCGGGGAGCGGATCCATCGCGAGCTCGTCGAGTTCACCTGGAAGGTGCGCTCCAACCCCGACCACGAGGTGCGCGTGGCCGCGAACCGGTTCCTCGCCGACTATGCGCGGGACCTGCAGCACGACCCGGTCACCATTGCCAAGGCGGAGAAGGTCAAGGCGGAGATCATGGGCCGCGAGGAGGTCACGCAGCTGGCTTCCGCGACGTGGCGGGCGGCCAAGCGGATGATCCTCGAGTCGGTCGACGATCCGCACAGCACGCTGCGGACGAAGGTCACCGAGAACGTCATCCACTTCGGCGTGCGGCTGATGGAGGACCACGAGCTGCGCGGCAAGTTCGACCGCTGGCTGCTGGACGGGGCCCGGTACATCGCCGCCAACTACGCCGACGAGATCACCGCGGTGATCCGGGAGACGGTCGAGCGCTGGGACGCCGAGGAGGCGAGCCGCAAGATCGAGCTGCAGGTGGGACGCGATCTGCAGTTCATCCGCATCAACGGCACGGTGGTCGGATCGCTCGCCGGCCTGGCCATCTACACCCTGTCGAACCTGCTGTTCGCGTGACGTGCCACACCTGCTAGCAGAGTGCTTGCTACAGCTAGCACTTGCGCGTACGCTGAGGTTGTGTCCACGAAGGAATCGGGTGAACCAGCCGACGGGGGGGACGGTGACAAGGACGACGCGTCCGGCGCCACCGAGATCGCTACCCGGGTAGTCAGCACTGCCGCCCAGGACATCGGCAGTTTCATCCGCTCGCAACGCGAGGCGGCGCAGGTGTCCCTGCGTCAGCTGTCCCAGCTCGCCGGCGTCAGCAATCCCTACCTGAGCCAGATCGAGCGAGGGCTGCGCAAGCCCTCGGCCGAGGTGCTCGGTCAGATTGCCAAGGGTCTCCGGATGTCCGCGGAGGTCCTCTACGTCCGGGCCGGGATCCTGGAGCAACGTCCGCAGAGCGCGGTGCGCGATGCGCTGCTCGCCGACGCCGTCCTCACCGAACGGCAGAAGCAGGTCCTGCTCGACATCTACGAATCGTTCTGCCGCGAGAACGGTTCCCGCCCGTCCGGGGCGGCATCCGCACCGGGGACATCTGCCCCCGAGGCATCCGCATCCGAGACGTCCGCATCCGAGGCCGCCGCCCCGAAGGGCGCGACCGACCCCGACCAACAGGAGAACTGACATGACCGATCCGAAGACCTTCGCCACCCCGCTGTATGCCGCCGTCGGCGCCGGCGACGCCGTGGTCCAGGCCGTGGCCGACGTGGTGGCCCGGACCCGCCGTCGCGCCGAGACCACCCAGACCGACGTCACCGACCGGGTCGACAGCGCCCGGGGCCGTCTCGCCGACTTCCAGGAGGACCTGACCGAGAACGTCGAGTCCCTGCGCGAGCGTCTCGCGGGCCTGCCGGCCGAGCTGCCCGAGGATCTCGCCGAGCTGCGCGAGAAGTTCACTGCCGAGGAGCTGCGCAAGGTGGCCGAGGCATACCTGAAGGTGGCCTCCGACATCTACACCGCGCTCGCCGAGCGCGGCGAGGAGACCATCGAGCGGCTGCGCAAGCAGCCGGTCGTCGAGGAGAGCATCGGCCGCGCCGAGGCCGCGTTCGGTGACGCCGTCGAGCTCACCGAGGATGCTCTCGGCACCGTGGCGCGGCAGACCCGCGCCGTGGGCGAGCAGGCCGCCAAGCTCGCCGGTCGCGCCGCCGGCCGGATCGAGGAGACCGCCGGCGATGTCGGCGAGGCCATCTCCGGTGCCGGTGAGGAGGCCGGTATGCGGGTGCTCGATCTCGGTGGCCAGGCCCAGGAGGCCGCCGAGGAGGCCGCCGACCGGGTCGAGACCGCCGCGCTCGAGCTCGACGAGGCCGCCACCAAGGTCGAGGAGGCCGCGGAGAAGGCCGCCGCGCCGAAGACCCCGGCCAAGGCGCCCGCCCCGGCTGCGGCCAAGGCTCCGGCCAAGGCGCCCGCCAAGAAGGCCGCGCCGCGCAAGACCACCGGCGCCTGATCTCGACCGGTCGGTAGAACCGCCGACGGCCCCCACGCGACCTCCGCGTGGGGGCCGTTGCTCGTACCATGGGGACGTGCCCAACGTCGATTCTCTCGCCGCCCTGATCATCTTCGCTCTGCAGATCGTCGCGCTCGCCGGGGCGGGCTTCGCGCTGCTGCATGCCGTGCGGCAGCCGGCCGAGGCGTTCCCCGCGGTCGACAAGCTCACCAAGCCGGTGTGGCTCGGCATCCTCGCCGCCTCGCTGCTGGTGATCTTCGTCTTCTGGGGCACCTTCATGATGCTCGGGATCATCGCGGTCATCGCCGTGTGCGTGTACCTCGTCGACGTGCGGCCGCGGGTGGACGAGGTGCAACGGCGCCGGTGGTAGCTCTCCCCGGGAGCCTTGACAAGCGCCGACAGGTTGGTGACACTTCGAGTAACGGGTAACAACCGAGACGAGGTGATCGACGATGGCGCTCACCCGGACCTTCCGCACCGCCGACCGTCAGGACACCGCCGAACGCCTGCTGGCGTCCGCGGCGCGCTCCTCCTACGACCCGGCCCTCGAGATCGACTGGGACGCCCCCGTCCCTGCCGACAAGTACGGCATGACCCCCGAGTGGAGCAGCCTCTACGGCACCGCCCTGTGGGAGTCGATGACCGAGCGGCAGCGGATCGTACTGACCCAGCACGAGGCCGCCAGCATCGCCGGCACCGGCATCTGGTTCGAGATGATCCTGATGCAGATGCTCGTGCGCGACCTCTACCGCCGCGACCCCGCCACCCCCTACGTCCAGTTCGGGCTCACCGAGATCGCCGACGAGTGCCGGCACTCGACGATGTTCGCGCGCGCGGCACAGCACTTCGGGATCCCGTCCTACCGGCCGAAGCGCTGGATCCGGGAGAGCGGCCGGCTGTTCAAGGCCACCGCGAGCGGAGCGCTCGCCTTCGGCGGCACCCTGTTCGCCGAGGAGATCCTCGACATGATGCAGCGCGACTTCATGCGCGACGAGCGGGTCCAGCCCGTCACCCGCACCGTCAGCCGCATCCATGTGATCGAGGAGTCCCGCCACATCCGGTACGCGCGTGAGGAGATCATCCGCCGCACGCGCCACCTCTCCCGCGTCGACCGCGCACGCGTCCGGCTGCAGCTGGGCATCTCCGCGTACTTCGTCGTCACGAGCCTGGTCCACGACGACGTCTACGCCGCCGCGGGACTCGACGTCGCCGAGGCCACCGCCGCGGTCCGCACCAACACCCACTACCACGACCGGCTCCGCGAGGGCGCACGACGGACGATCGAGTTCCTCGACGACGTCGGCCTGATCGGGGGACCGTCCACCCTGCTGCTCCGCCGCGCCCACGTCCTGTGACCGCGCGACCGTCCCCCGGCCGCCGCACGTCGCGACGGCCGTCGTTCCAGCAACCAGGAGAACAACACAGGTGAAGAAGCCGTCCCGCAGGACCACCCTGGCGATCGCCGGGGTGGCCGGCGCCGCTGCCGTTGCCGGCCTCGTGGCCTACCGCGCCCGCCGACGCCGCGCCGTGGTGCGCGCCGCCGACCGGCCACCGCACGCGCTGCTCGCGCCGCCGACGGTGGAACCCGACGTCATCGACCTCACCACCGACGACGGTGCCCATCTCAACGTCCGCGCCTACGGCGACCCGGACGCCGACCCGATCGTGCTCAGCCACGGATGGACCTGCAACGCCGACTACTGGATCCCGCAGATCAACGCCCTCGCCGGCCGCTACCGGGTGATCACCTACGACCAGCGCGGACACGGCCGCAGCGACCTCGGTACCCGGACCTTCGGCCCCGACGTCCTCGCCGACGACCTCGCCGCGGTCCTCGAGGCGACGGTGCCGGCCGGCCGCAAGGCAGTCCTCGCCGGTCACAGCATGGGCGGCATGAGCATCATCGCGTGGGCCGGCCGCCACCCCGATCAGGTGCGGGAGAAGGCCTCCGGGGTGCTGCTCGCGAGCACCGGCACCGACAGCCTGCTCGCCGAGGCCGCGCTGCTGCCGTCCCGGCTGGGGCGGGTGCAGGAGCCCGTCGCGCGCCGGCTCCTCGGCGCCGCCCTTCCGCTCGTCGCCTCACCCGTCACCACCCGGGCCCTGAAGTACGTCGCGCTCGCGCCCGGTTCGAGCACCGCCGAGGTCGCCTTCTGCGAGAAGATCGTGCTCGGCTGCACGCCGCGGGCCCGCGGCAACTGGGGCACCGCGCTGAGCGCCTTCGACATCCGCGACGGGCTCGACCACCTCACGGTGCCGACGACCGTGCTCGTCGGCACCGCGGACCGGCTCACACCGCCGGTGCACGCCCGCAAGCTCGCCGAGACCCTGAAGACCTGCGGGCACCTCGAGCGGCTCGTGGTGCTCGACGGGATCGGGCACATGAGCTCGGTCGAGGCGATCGACGCCTTCGACGACGAACTGCTGCACCTGGCCGAACGCGATCGCATGCCGGCCGGCGCCTGAGGGTCCCATCCGCGGCGGGCGCGGCGCCGAACCCTCGGTGTAGTCCACCGGGAGGAGACCCATGACAGTGGCGCGCCACCGCGCGGCCCGCGCCTTCGCCGGCCTCGTCGCGTTCGGAGTGGTCCTCGGCGTCGGAGAACTGCTGGGCGTGCTGATCGGGCCCGCGTCGTCGCCGTTCTACGCCGTCGGCGCCACCACGGTCGACCGAGCCCCGGCGTGGGCCCGCGAGTTCGCGATCGACACCTTCGGCACGTCCGACAAGCCGGCCCTGTTCATCGGCATGTCGGTGATCCTGGCCGTACTCGCCGTGGGGGCGGGGCTGCTCGAGCAGCCCGGCCGCCCGCGCGGTGGCCTCGTGATCCTCGCCCTGGCCGCGGTGGGCGTGTACGCGGCGCTGAGCCGGCCGGGCGCCACGGCCGTCGCCGCGCTGCCGACGGTCGTCGGCGCCCTCGCGGGCGCGGCGCTGCTGCAGTACTCCATCCGGCTGCTCGCCCGATCCGACGTCCGCGACGGCGTGCCGGCGACCCCGGCGTCGGGGTGGCCGCGCCGGCGGTTCCTCACGGTGGTCGGCTCCGCGGCCGCCGTGGCCGTGGCCGCCGGCGCGACCGGCCGGTACCTCACCGACCGGCTGACGCGGGCCGTCGAGGACCGCGCCCGGTTCCTGATCCCGCGGCCCGCCCGGCCCGCCGCATCCGTGCCGGCCGGCACCGAGGTGACGGTCCCCGGGGCCACCCCTTTCCTCACCTCACCGGCGGAGTTCTACCGCATCGACACCGCGCTCCGGGTGCCGCGGTTGCGCACCGCCGACTGGCGCCTGCGCATCCACGGGATGGTGGAACGGGAGGTGACGCTGACCTGGGACGACCTGGCCGCGTTCGAACCCGTCGAACGGATCCTCACGCTCACCTGCGTGTCCAACGAGGTGGGCGGCGACCTGGCCGGCAACGCCCGCTGGATCGGATACCGGATGAGCGACCTGCTCGCGCGGGCCGGGGTCCGCCCCGACGCCGACATGCTCCTGTCCACCAGCGTCGACGGCTTCACCTGCGGCACCCCCGTCGACGCGGTCCTCGACGGCCGCGACGCCCTGCTCGCCGTCGCGATGAACGGCGAGCCGCTGCCGTTCGAACACGGATACCCGGCCCGGCAGGTGGTGCCGGGCCTGTACGGGTACGTCTCCGCCACCAAGTGGGTCGTCGACTGGGAACTGACCCGCTTCGACCGGGCCGAGGCCTACTGGACGCGGCGCGGCTGGGCGGAGAAGGCCCCCGTCCGGACGGCCTCGCGCATCGACGTCCCCGCCGCGTTCGGCCGGCTCGAACCCGGGCCCGTGATCGTCGCCGGTACCGCGTGGGCGCAGCACCGCGGCATCGACCGCGTCGAGGTCCGGGTCGACGGCGGCCCCTGGAACGACGCCGTGCTCGCCGAGGAGTACTCCCTCGACACGTGGCGGCAGTGGACGTGGCGGTGGGACGCGACGCCCGGTACGCACGTGCTCGAGGTGCGGGCGACGGACGGCGAGGGCCGGGTGCAGGACGAGCAGCGTCGCCCGCCCATCCCCGACGGCGCCACCGGCTGGCACAGCCGCACCGTCACGGTCGGGTGACGGGCGCGCCCCGGAACGGGACGTCAGCTGAAGACGACGGTCTTGCTGCCGTGCACCAGCACCCGGTCCTCGAGGTGCCAGCGCAGACCGCGGGCCAGCACCAGCTTCTCGACGTCGCGGCCGAGGCGCACCATGTCGCCGACCGTGTCGGCGTGACCGACGCGCACCACGTCCTGCTCGATGATCGGGCCGGCGTCCAGCTCGGGGGTCACGTAGTGGCACGTCGCGCCGATCAGCTTCACGCCGCGCGCGAAGGCCTGATGGTAGGGGCGTGCGCCGATGAACGACGGCAGGAAGCTGTGGTGGATGTTGATCGCCCGGCCCGCCCAGTGCTCGCACAGCTCGGGCGGCAGGATCTGCATGAACCGCGCCAACACGACGGCGTGCGGATCGTGCACGTCGACGAGCTTGCGCACCTGCTCGAACGCGGGCCCGCGCTGTTCCGGGTCCTTGGGGAAGGACACGTAGTGGAAGTCGATGCCGTGCCGGCGGGTCACCCGCTCGAGGTCGGGGTGGTTCCCCACGACCGCGCAGATCTCCGCGTTCAGCTCGCCGGCGGCCACCCGGCCGAGGATGTCGTGCAGGCAGTGGCCCTCCTTGCTGACGAGGAGCACCACCCGCTTGGTCTCGCCGGTGTCCTGCAGCGTCCACTCGGTCTCCGGGCCGAGCTCCGCCGCGACGGTCGCGAACCGCTCGCGCAGTTCGTCGAGGCCGAGCGGGATGGAGGAGGCGCGCACCGCCTGACGAGTGAAGAACCAGCCGCTGTCGGGGTCCGCGTGGTAGCCGGCTTCGACGATCGAGCCGCCCACGTCCGCGAGGAAGGTCGAGATGCGGGCGACGATGCCGGTGGCGTCGGGGCAGCCCAGTGACAGTACATACCGACGGTCGTCGGACGAGGCAGCGGAGGTCATGCCGTCCAGTGTCTCAGGTGTGCATCCGGGTCGTTCCGGCCGGTCACACCGTCGCCGGGGGCCGCCGGACGGTGGCGGTCCCGACGAGGGTCGTCGCGTCGATCGTGTGGATGCCGCGCTCGGTGACGGCCGCCAGGAACTCGGCGCGCACCGCGGCGACCGCGTCGGCGTCGAGCCCGGCCAGGGCTGCCCGCAGGCCCGTCGCGGTCACCAGCGTCCAGCACAGCTCCTCGGTGGCGGGCAGCAGATTCGACAGGGTGCGTACCTCCACCGAGTGGGTGCCGGCGGCCGCGAGCCATGCCTCGAGGGTGCGCGGCAGATCGATCGCGTGCAGCGGTGTCCGGTCGCGCAGCGACGGCCGGCCCGCCACCGCCGGGTTGCGGCAGCCGACGACGTCGAACAGCGTCGCGCTGATCTCCTCCATCGCCCCGGCCCGCCACACGGTGACGCCGATCCGGCCGCCGTGCCGGACCAGGCCGACCAGGCGGTCGAATGTGGCGTCCATGTGGGGCAGCAGGAACACGCCGTAGGAGATGGCGAGCGCGTCGTACCCGGCCTCCGGGACCGCGGACGGCGGTTCCCACGTGGTGGCGTCGGCGCACACGAAGTCGATGTTCTGCAGCGCCCGCTCGGCGGCGACGAGCCGGCCGAGCTCGAGCAGTTCGTCGGCGACGTCGATCGCGTGGACCCGGCCGGTCGGTCCCACCGCCGCGGCGGCGGGCAGCGCCGAGGCGCCGGCGCCGCAGCACACGTCCAGCACCGTCGCGCCGGGACCGGGCCCGAGCTGGAAGACCAGCGCCTGCCCGGCCGGGCCCCACACCGTCGGGGTGAGCCGGTCGAAGTCGCCGCTCGCGTCGTCGAAGGTGCTCGCGAGCCGTGCCGTCTCGTCCACTGCGTCGGTCATGCCTCGTCCTCGGGTTCTCGAATCCGAGGACGGAACCTCGGATGCCCAGCGGGAGTGCAGCCGATACCCTATTGCAGTTCCGAACGTTTCAGTTCCGAATGCTGAATGGCGAGCACCCGGGACGTCGAGCGGGTACATCCCGCGTCGAGCGGGTGGATTTCGCGGCGAACCGCGAGGGGAGGGCTCAGGAACCGCCCGCTCGCCACCACAACAGCCCGCTCGCGCCCGTGCGACGAGCGCGGCGCGGCGGCCTTCACGTGCTCCCCGGAGGGGACGGGCACCCTGCGGATTGCTCACACCCCGATTCGATGAGGGTGGGTGTAGATGTTCATGGTGTCCTCGCGCAGGAAACCGACCAGGGTCAGCCCGGATTCGTCAGCCAGGTCGATGGCGAGTGAGGACGGTGCGGAGACGGCGGCGAGGACGGGGATGCCGGCCATGACCGTCTTCTGGGCGAGTTCGAAGGAGGCGCGGCCGCTGACGAGCAGGACCGTTCCCCGGGCGGGGATGCGGTGGTTTTCGGTGGCCCAGCCGACGATCTTGTCCACGGCGTTGTGCCGGCCGACGTCCTCGCGCAGGGCGAGCAGGTCACCGGTGGCGGTGAACAGGCCGGCGGCGTGCAGGCCGCCGGTGCGGTCGAACACCTTCTGCGCCTCGCGCAGGGTGTGCGGCATGCCCGACAGGGCGGTGGGGTCGACGACGACGGGGTCGTCGGCCGGGGCGTGGCGGGTGCGTTGGCGGATCGCGTCGAGGGAGGCCTTGCCGCACACCCCACAGGAGGAGGTGGTGTAGAAGTTACGCTCGATGCCGGTCTCGGGCAGTGCGACGCCGGGGGCGAGGTCGATGTCGAGGACGTTGTAGGTGTTGCGGCCGTTCTCGTCGGTGCTGTGGCAGTAGCGGATCGCGGCGATGTCGCCGCGGTCGCCGACGATGCCTTCGGTGAGCAGGAAGCCTTGGGCGAGTTCGATGTCGGAGCCGGGGGTGCGCATGGTCACCGCCAGCGCGGTGCCGTTGACCCGGAGTTCGAGGGGTTCTTCGACGACCACGGTATCCGGGCGTGTCGACTGTCGGTTCGCGTGGATGCGGGTGATGCGGGTGCGGGTGGTTACTCGTCCCATGCGACGCTCCGGTGCACCAGTTCGCCTCGCCCGGGTGATCCGGGGGAAGGCCGGCCGGGCGCCGTGCCCGGTGCCGCGGCACCCTCGCGCCGAGGGGTGTGGGCTTCGAGGCGGATGGTGACGGCCTTGGACACGGGGGTGTTGGACTTGCGGGCGACGTGGTCGAGCGGGATCAGGGGGTTGGTTTCGGGGTAGTAGGCGGCGACGTTGCCGACCGGGGTGGGGTAGGGGACGAGCCGGAAGTCGTCGGCGCGGCGCGCTTCGACGGTGCCGTCGGGGCGGGGCCATTCGGAGATCAGGTCCACCCGGTCGCCCGCCGCGAAGCCGAACGACTCGAGGTCGCGGTCGTTGACGAACAGCACCCGCCGGCCGCCCTTGACGCCGCGGTAGCGGTCGTCGAGGCCGTAGATGGTGGTGTTGTACTGATCGTGGGAGCGCAGGGTCTGCAGGATCAGCCGGCCCTCGGGCACCGGTACCCAGTCGAGGTCGTTGACGACGAAGTTCGCCTTTCCGGTGGCGGTGTGGAAGCGGCGCTCGTCGCGGGGTGGGTGCGGCAGGACGAACCCGTCCGGTCGGCGGACCCGGGTGTTGAAGTCGTCGAACCCGGGCACGACGCGGGCGATGGCGTCGCGGATGGCGTCGTAGTCGTCGGCGAACCCGCGCCACGGCACCGGGTGATCCGGTCCGAACAATGCCTGCGCGAGCTCGCAGACGATGGCGACCTCGCTGCGCAACTGTTCGCCGGCCGGCGTCAGGCCACCGCGGGACAGATGCACCACCGACATCGAATCCTCCACCGACACCAGTTGTTTGCGGCCGTTGCGGACGTCCTTGTCGGTGCGGCCGAGCGAGGGCAGGATGATCCCGGTGCGCCCGTGCACGAGGTGGCTGCGGTTGAGTTTGGTCGAGATCTGCACCGTCAGCGCGCAGTTGCGCAGCGCCGCGGCGGTCACATCGGTGTCCGGGGTCGCGGAGAGGAAGTTGCCACCCATCGCCATGAACACGTGCGCGGCGCCGTCGCGCATGGCGCGGATCGAATCGACCGCGTCGAGGCCGTGCCTGCGGGGACTGCGGATGCCGAACTCGTCGTCCAGAGCCTGCAGGAAGGACTCGGGCATCTTCTCCCAGATCCCCATCGTCCGGTCGCCTTGGACGTTGGAGTGCCCGCGCACCGGGCACACCCCCGCTCCGGGTTTGCCGATCATCCCCCGCATGAGCAACAAGGCCACCGCGTCCTCGATGGTGGCCACACCGTGGGTCTGCTGGGTCAGGCCCATCGCCCAGCACACGATGGTGGCGTTCGAGGCGATCAGGGCGCGGGCGGTCTGTTCGATCTGCTCGCGCGTCAGGCCGGTCGCCTCGAGCACCGTGGCGAGGTCGACGGCCCGGATGTGCTCGGCCCACTGCTCGAACCCGGCACACCGGCTGTCGAGGAACTCGCGGTCGAGCACGGTGCCCGGCCGACGGTCCTCCTCCTCGAGCAGCAGCTTGGCCAGGCCTTGGAACAGGGCCTGATCCCCGCCGATGCGGATCTGCAGGAACTCGTCCGCGATCTGTGCGCCGTCACCGAGCACGCCGTTCACCTTCTGCGGGTCCTTGAACCGCAGCAACCCGGCCTCGGGCAGGGGGTTGATCGCGATCACCGTGGCGCCGCTGGCCTTGGCCTTCTCGAGCACGGAGAGCATGCGGGGATGGTTGGTGCCGGGATTCTGGCCGGCGATGAGGATCAGGTCGGCGTCTTCGAGGTCGGTGACCGACACCGAGCCCTTGCCGATGCCGATGGTCTCGGTCAGGGCGGTGCCGGAGGATTCGTGGCACATGTTCGAACAGTCCGGCATGTTGTTGGTGCCGAAGGACCGGATCATCAGCTGGTAGACGAATGCCGCCTCGTTGGAGGTGCGGCCGGAGGTGTAGAAGATCGCCTCGTCCGGGCTCGGCAGGGCACGCAGGTGCTCGGCAATCACCGCATAGGCTTCGTCCCAGCCGATCGGCTCGTAGTGCGCCCCGCCCGGTCGGATGATCATCGGATGCGTCAGCCGGCCCTGCTGCCCGAGCCAGAAGTCCGTCTGCGCGAGCAACTCCGGAATCGAATGGGCGGCGAAGAACGCCGGGCCGACTTTCCGGGTGGTGGCCTCCTCGGCGACGGCCTTGGCGCCGTTCTCGCAGAACTCCGCGGCCTTGCGATGCCCCGGGGTCTCCGGCCAGGCGCACCCCGGGCAGTCGAAGCCGTGCCGCTGGTTCAGCCGGGCCAGGGTGCGGGCGGTGCGAAGCGGGCCCATCTGCTCGAGACCACGACGCAGCGACACCAGCACCGCGGGCACCCCGGCTGCGTAGGACTTGGGGTCGGTGATCTGGATGTCGTTCTCGTCGAAGACGTGCCGGTCCGTGGTGTTCGTCATGCGCTGTGTCGCACCCATCGATCGGTCGGCGAGAACGCCTCGCCGAGAAGGAAACTGTCGCCGTGGCCGGGGTGAACTCGGGTGTCGGCCGGCAACGCCGACAGTGGCCCGGGCGCCGTGCTCGGCGGCGGGGTGTGTCCGGGCGCTTCACACCCGTGCCGGAGGACGTCGCCGGTGAACACCACGCCCAGGTGTGGAAGATGCAACGACACCGACCCGGGCGTGGCGACCGGAGTGTGCAGCACCCGGATCTCCTCACCGGCGACGGCGATGCGCTGCCCGTCGTCGAGTCGCCAATAGCGACGCTGCCCGTGCACCGCCTGCCACAACGCGTGGTCGGCCGGATGCAGCAGGATCGGAGCACACAGTCCCACGCCCACGTCGACCGCGGCCGAGACGTGGGCCCGGCCACCCTGGGTGCAGATCACCGCGGTGACACATCGGTCACCGACCGCGTCGGCGATGTCGGTGGCTCGACCACCCGCATCGACGACCACCACGTCCCGGTCGTCGCCGACCAGCCAGACGTTCGTTTCTCCGGGATCGGCGAAGAACGGCCCCGGGGGCCGTGCTCGTCGAACGCAGACGCGGTCGATCCGAAAACCCTCACTCACGTCAGGCTCGTACCGTCGGTCGGCTCACTGCACGTGTCCCCGACCCGAATACCCCTGGGCGTGAGCCTGCACCACAGGAACGCGCACCGCGGTAGGCCTTCCGATCGCACACGTGGTCCCTCGCATCTTCATCGAACACAGCTGGTCCTGCCCGACCGTCAACGGTCGTTGCCGGATCCACCGTAAAGTCCGCCGACTTGCCGACGAACTGGCCGAACGATCAGATCGGCCTGTCCCGATGGGCAGTGCGCCCAGGCCCTCGCGCTCCCCACCGCCAGTGAATTTCTGCGGGTGGCGCCTAGAATCGGAAGCAATCCGAGGTGGCGTCATGATCAAGTCCGCAGAGCACCGGCCGGCAGAACCGGCTCCCGGGAGTGCCGTGGTGCACCTACTGCCGTGCCGGACTCGGTCCGAAGACCGGGTGCACGGTGTCCGGTGACGCCGCCGAACGTCCCGCTGATCCGCCTCCGAGGGAGCTCGCGGACGAATTGAGCGCGGCCGGTTTCGTCGAGCCGCGGGTGGCAGGGCAGGGAGGTTTCGGCATCGTCTACCGCTGTCGTCAGCCCGCCCTCGACCGGGTGGTCGCGGTCAAGGTGATGAGCCCCAGTCCGGACGAGACCGACCGGGTGCGGTTTCTGCGCGAGCAGCAGGCGATGGGCCGGCTGTCGGGGCATCCGAACATCGTGCACGTGCTCGAGGCCGGCGTCACCCGTACCGGGCGTCCCTACATCGTGATGCCGTTCCACCGCCGGGACTCCCTCGAGGCCTGGATCAACCGGCGCGGGGCCCGCACGGTTGCCGAAGTTCTCGACATCGGCATCAAGATGGCCGGGGCGCTCGAGACGGCACACCGGGCGGGTGTCCTGCACCGCGACGTCAAACCGGCGAACATCCTGATCTCCGAGTACGGCGAACCGCAACTGACCGATTTCGGGATCGCCCGGCTGTCGGATCGGCAGGACACCACGCGAGGCTTGGTGGTGGGCTCTCCCGCCTACACCGCGCCGGAGCTGCTGCACGGGCAGTCTCCGTCGGTCGCCTCGGACGTCTACGGACTCGGCGCCACCTTGTTCACCGCGCTGGCCGGCCGGCCGGCCTACGCGCGGCGCCGCGGGGAGGAACTGGTGGCGCAGCTGCTGCGGATCAGCACCGAACCGATCCCGGACCTGCGCGAGCGGGATGTTCCGGAGGGTGTGTGTGCGGTGATCGAGCAGGCGATGGCCCGTGAGCCCGCCCACCGCTTCGGCACGGCGGCGGGGTTGGGGGAGGCGCTGCGCAGCGCCGGGGCGGACCTCGGTTACACCGTTGCCGACCTGCCGTTGCCGTTGGTCTGGGACGAGGAGAGCCCACCGCAGCCGGAAAGTCGCGAATCCCCCGCGACCGCGGCGTATCTGCGCCTCGACCCTTCGGCCGGTGCGTCCGTGCCTGCTCGCCCGCCCGCCGTGGCGACCAAGTACCGCCCCCCCGGTCGCGGCTCACGCGATGGTGCAGCGCACCCGGCTGCTCGACCGGCTCAGTACCGCGACCCGGGCACGGCTGATCTTGATCCACGGCCCGGCCGGATACGGCAAGACCACCGTGGCCACCCAGTACGTGCGGATGCTCGAGCACGACGGCGGCAAGACCGCTTGGTTGTCGATCGACGAAGACGACAACACCCCCGCCTGGTTTCTCGCGCATCTCGTCGATGCGGTCACGGTGACCCTGCCCCGGCTCGGCAGAGAGCTGACCCGTGTCCTGGAGGCACACGGGGAGGGCGCCGAGCGGTTCGTGCTGACCACCCTCATCAACCGGACACACACGGGCGGGCAGCACATCGCGGTGGTCCTCGACGACTGGCACCGGGTGACCAACCCTGCCAGCCGGGCCATCGCCCGGTTCCTGCTCGAGCAAGGGTGCCACCACCTGCAGCTGGTCGTCACCAGCCGGGCCCGGCAGGGTCTGCCGCTGAGCGGCCTGCGCGTGCACAACGAGTTGATCGAGATCGACGCCGCCGCACTGCGCTTCGACGTCGACGAGTCCCGCCAGCTGCTCACCGGTACCACCGGATTGACCATGGAGGACAAGGACGTTGCCGAGCTCGAGGAAACAACCGACGGGTGGGCGGCGGCCCTGCAGCTGGCCTCGCTGGCAATACGCGAACACCGTGACCCCCGGACGGTCATCCGCCAGCTGTCGGGCCGGCATCGCGTTCTCGGCGAGTACCTCGCCGAGAACGTCCTCGACAGCCTCGAACCGGACCTGCTCGACTTCCTGCTGGCCACCGCGGTCAGCGAACGCACGTGCGCAGCCCTGGCCACCGCCCTGACCGGCCGCCGGGACGCCCAGGCCGTGCTCGAAGACATCGAAGAACGGGACCTGTTCCTCACCCGGCTCGACGAGGAGGGACAGTGGTTCCGCTACCACCACCTGTTCACCGACTATCTACGCCGCCGGCTCGAACGAGGCGACCCGGAACGCCTGCACGAACTGCACCGGACCGCGGCCCGATGGTTCGCCGATCAACACCTGTTGAGCGCGGCGGTCGATCATTTCCACGCCGCCGGCGACGACGACGCGGCGATCGACGTGGTCGAGCGGGAAGCAATCCCACTGCTCGAACAATCCCGGATGAACACTCTGCTCGGGTTGGAGACCAAGCTACCGACGACCGCCGGCGCGATGCGGCCACGCCTGCAGCTGGCGGTGGCCTGGGCACACGCGCTGCTGCACCACCGCGCTGCGGCCAACGACGCCCTCAGCCGCCTAGAGGCAGTGCTGCCGACCGTGCCCGGCGACGAAGAGGCTGACGCCCGAGCCGAGGCCGATCTCATCCGGGCCACCATCACCGTCTTCGACGACCGTCTCGACCACCTCGACGAGGCACTCGAGGCGTGTATCGCCCGCGCCGACAGACTCCGCCCGTGGATTCTGTGCGGTGTCGCGGATGTGGCCTCGTTCCGCGAGATCCAGCGGTTCGACTTCGACGAGGCCCGGCGCTGGCAGCAATGGGCACGCCCGCATCACCGCCGCGCCTCCGGGCCGTTCAGTGTCATCTACGGCTATTGCCTCGATGCAGTGGCCGCACGGGAACAACTCGATCTCGACGGCGCCGAGACGAGCCTGCGCCACGCCATGCACCTGGCCACCGCTTCCGACGAAGACAATTCCTACAGCTCCCGGCTCACCGGTGCCCTCCTCGGGGAATTGCTGTACGAACAGGGAAACCTCGCCGAGGCCGAAGGCCTGCTCGACGAGAGCTACAGCCTCGGCGCCGAAGGCGGAACCGTCGAGTTCATGCTCGCCACGTACGTCATCGGCGCTCGCCTGAAGCATCGCCTGGGGCAGCACGAACAGGCCGCCGAGCGACTGGCTGAAGGGGAACGGCTGGCGCTGTCACTGCAACTGCCCCGCCTGGCGGTGTACATCACCAACGAGCGCATCCGGACGGGCATCGGGATATCGCAGGTCTCCCCGGACACCTTTCCTCCCGGGCTTCCGAGCGACGTTCCTGACGGGATCGCCCAGGTCACGGCCGAGACCACGGAAGAGGCGGCAATCCGGCTGCTGCTCGCCGCCGGCTCCGACAGTGACCGGACACACGCGTGCCGGCGCGCCCGAATCCTCACCGAGTCGATCAGCGCCACCGACCGGCCCAGAGCATCCCTCTATGCCCGCTTGTTGCTGACCGAGTGCCTTGTCACGGTCGGCTCACTCCCGGAAGCGGAACGGGTGTTACTGCCCGTCCTCGAGCAGTGTGCACGGTCGGGTTTGGTTCAGCCGGTGCTCGATACCGGACCCGCTGTGCGAGAAATCGTTCGGCGGGTCGGTTCGGAACGACACGGCCGCAGCATCAGCCCCGCCCTCGCCCACTTCTTCGATCGGCTGCACACAGCACCACAGCCGTCCGCGGCGTCGGAGAACACGTGAGTCCTCCCACCCCGGGGAACGCCGAATCGAGCGCATCGCGACACCGCGATTGCTGCCCCGACGGCCCGCTCGGGCTAGCCGATCTCGTAGAACGGAGGCGCGTAGCGGAAGACCCCGCGCAGCTGCGGCCGATGGGCGGTGAGCGCGCGGGCCTGCAGGTGTGACGCCCATTCGGGCACGTCGGGTTCGACACCGAGCTCGGCGGCCGGGACGAACCCGAAACGGGGGTAGTAGTCCAGGTGCCCGAGCAGCACCACGAGCGGTTCGTCGAGGGCGTCCGCCGCGCCGAGCACCGCGTGCATCAGAGCGCCCCCGACGCCGGCGCGCTGCAACTCCGGAAGCACCCCGATCGGCCCGAGGGCCAGCGCCGGCTCGCCGTCGACCGTGCCGCGGGTGACGCACACGTGCCCGACGACCGTGCCCTCGGCGTCCGTTGCGACCAGTGACAGCCGGGGCAGCCACGCCGGGCCGGCGCGCAGCGCCTCGACCAGGCCGGGCTCGACCGGCTCCGCGCCGGTGGGGGTGAGCGGCGTGAATGCGGCGCGGTGCACGTCGCCGATCGCGGGGACGTCGGCGGGAAGTTCTCGTCGGATGAACACGAGAGCAGTGTGGACACCGGCGTCGGGCCGGGCAACGGAATATCGCTATGGAAAGCTGACGGGTATGCCGGAGACCACCCTCACCCGTGCCCGGGTCGCCGCGATGGTCGACCACACCCTGCTCAAGCCCGAGGCGTCGGGGGCCGACGTGCGCGCGCTCGTCGACGAGGCCCGCGAGCTCGGCGTCTGGTCGGTGTGCGTGTCGCCGTCGATGCTGCCGCTGCGGGCGGACGGACTCGTCGTCGCCACCGTGGCGGGCTTCCCGTCGGGCAAGCACCATTCGCTGATCAAGGGCGCCGAGGCCCGGCTCGCCGTGGATCAGGGCGCCGCCGAGATCGACATGGTGATCGACATCGGAGCGGCCGTCGCCGGGGACTTCAACGCCGTGCTCGCCGACATCCTCACCGTCCGGGAGGCGATCGGGTTCGAGCCCGTGCTCAAGGTGATCATCGAGTCGGCGGCGCTGTCGGACGAGGCGATCGTCGAGGCGTGCCGGTCCGCCGAGCGGGCCGGCGCGAACTTCGTCAAGACGTCCACCGGGTTCCATCCCGCCGGGGGTGCGTCGGTGCACGCGGTGCGGCTGATGGCCGAGACGGTGGGCGGCCGGCTCGGCGTCAAGGCCAGCGGCGGCATCCGCACGGCCGAGGCGGCGCTGGCCATGATCGAGGCCGGCGCCACCCGGCTCGGCCTGTCCGGCACCCGCGCGGTGCTCGACGACCTGCCGGAGTGAGCACCGGGCCGCGGCCTCAGCGAGTATCGGGCCGCGGCCTCAGCAGTCGAGCTGGTTCTGCGACTGCTGTCCGGCCGGGGCCTCCGGCATCGTGTAGGCGCCGCCCTCGAGCGTCACCGCGATGCCGGAGTCGGTGACCGACACCGCCGTCGCCTGCATGTCCAGCGGGTACTGCTGCAGGCTCTCGGTGAGGATCTGGACGATGCCGTCGACCAGTGCCGTGGGCAACCCGATGCCGAACAGCGACGCGTCCACCGTCTCGACGGCGATCGCCCCGTTCCGGGCCTCCGGCCGCACGGTCAGCTCCACCAGGTCCGCGCCGCCCACGGTGAAGCGGAGGGTGCCGGCGTTCGCGTCCGGGGTGACGTCGGTGATCAGCGAGCCGAGCGGCAGGGTCTGCACCGTCGCGAGGATGCCCGACGACGGCCACACCACGTCGGCGCTCGAGCTGCCGATGGTCCCGGCCCCGGCGGCGCTCTCCCGCAGATCCACGTCGCGGACCACGGCGTGCACCTGCATCTCCTGGGCGGGGCCGAACGCCGTGTCGTCGCTGTCGAGCGTGACGGACGAGACCTGCTTGTCCACGAGCGAGAGCAGCACCGGCTTCCACCCGAGATCCACGTCGACGTTCGTGCCGAGTTCGCTCTCGAACGACTGCGCGAGGCAGTTGGTGGCACGGTTGCGGACGTACACCTCGGCGCCGACGAGCACCGCGACCAGCGCGACGGCGAGGGCGATGCCGATGGTGGCGAAGGGGATGCGCTTCCGGTTCGTCATGGTTCGGGATTGTTCCGAAGAACTCTGAGGAAGGTCTGTGAAGATGCGGTCCCACTACCAGAAAGTGTGAGGTGGGACACAGTTGTTCGGGTACTGTGGCGGCATGACGGGCTGGACGGAACCTGAACACGACGCCTCCGGCCGGGTGGATCCGGACGAGGCCCTGCGACATACCGCGCTCGCGCAGGCGGGCTTCTTCACCGCGCGCCAGGCCATTGCCCACGGCATCGCCACGATCGACTTCGTCGGCCGGATCGCGGCCGGGCACTGGGTCCGGATCGAATCGGACCTGTTCCGGCTCGGCGACAGCCCGCACACGAAGTTCGACGAGTTCGCGCAGTGGTGCGCCTGGTACGAGGGCGCGGCGGTGGTCTCGCACCAGAGCGCCGCCGACCTGCACGGCATGGGGCACCTGCAACCCCGCTTCCTGCACCTGTCGACGGCCGACCAGAGAACCGTGCCGAGCAACCGGCTCGCCCTGCACCACCGGCAGCTGCGCGCACAGGACTGCGAGCAGGTCGGGTGCTTCCGCATCACCACCCCCGCGCGGACCGCCGTCGACCTCGCCGCGGGTGGGGTCTCCCAGGAGGTCCTCGACGAACTCGTCGGCGACGCCATCGCCATCGGGCGGGTGACCTCGGCGCAGCTGCACGCCGCGGTCGCCGATCAGCCCGCGGCCGTCGCGGACCGCATCGAGCTGGCACTGCTCGCGGCCGGCTGAGCCTGCGTCGGGGCGACGAAGTCCCACGGCACGGTCAGCACGCAGTCCCGCAGCCGCCGGCGTTGCGATGCCGCCGGCACGCCCTGGGCGCGCAACAGGTCCAGCGTCGCGCGCCAGCGCACGCGCGGTCCGAACGCCGCGTGCGGTGCCGCCGACGCCCAGGCCCGATCCGCCGCCTGCAGCAGCTCGTGGATCCGTTCCCCCGGCACGTTGCGGTGGATCAGCGCCTTCGGCAGACGCTCGGCCAGGTCCGACGGGGTGTCCGAGTGGAACGGGCTCCACGCCAGCGTGAGCGTGCGCGGGCCGTGCTCGTCGAGCAGCACCCACGCGCACCGCCGGCCCAGTTCGTCGCACGTGCCGTCGAGCAGCAACCCGCCGGGCGCGAGCCCGGACCGCAGCCGATCCCACGCCGGCGCCACCGCCTCCTCCGGGTACTGGCGCAGCACGTTGAACGCGCGGATCAGCACCGGCCGGAGCCCGGCCAGCTCGAAGCCCCCGCGGGCGAACTCCACGCCGTCCCGCCCCGGCACCACCCGGTCGGGATCGATCTCGAGACCCACCACCCGGAGGCGGCGACGCACCGTGCGCAGCCGCGCGGCCAGCTCGAGGGTGGTCACCGGCATCGCGCCGTAGCCGAGGTCGACGACGAGCGCGTCGTCCCGGGAGTGCAGGACGCGGGCGACGTCGGGGTGGTGCATCAGCCAGCGGTCGCTGCGGCGCAGGCGGTTGATGCCCGTGGTGCCGCGGGTGACGACACCTTCCGGGTGCGGGGCGCGCACGGGGGACTATCCGAACCGGCGCGCGAGCCAGCCGGCGGTGATCTCCGCCTCGGTGCGGAACAGGTCGACGAGGTTGACGAGCATGAGCTGCTCGAGCTTGCCGCCGATGAACGGCAGGAAGACCTTGGCCTCCGAGGTGGTGCGCAGGGTGCTGCCGCCGTCCGAGGCGAACAGTTCCATCGTGCCGGTGAGGCTGCCGGGACCCGCGGGGACCGAGGCCTGGTAGCTGCCGGTGATGGTGTCGCCGAAGGGGGTGTACGTCTCCTTACGGGTGATGACCATGTCCTTCTTCATCACCGTCTGGGCGATCTCGGGCAGTTCCGTGCGCGGCAGGACGTGGTGCAGTACCAGGTCGATGCCGTCGTCCGACACCTCGAACTCCGCGAGGTGGTTCTCGGAGTACTTGCGCATCTCGACGATGCGCGCCTCCCAGTGCGCGCGGTCCGAGAGCGCCTCGTACACCTGCTCCGGGCTGTACGGATAGCGGGCGGAGTAGTCGATTCGCCGGGCCATGACACGCGAGGTTACCGGTTCGTTACCGAACGACGGAAATCGTCACCGTCCCGCAACGGCCTCGTCAGTGCGGTTCGGACAGCCACTTCGCGGTGAAGGTGCGCTCCACGTCGAACAGTTCGACGATCTGCTCGACGATGATGCCTTCGATCTTGCCGCCGAGGAACGGGATCCGCACCTCGGCCTCGCCGTCGATCTCGACGATGGTGCCCGCGCCGTCCGGCGCCATCGTGGAGGTTCCGTCCACCTTCCCCGGCAGCCCGTCCACGTGCGCGGAGAAGCGGCCCGTCGCGCGGTCCCCGGTCACCGGTTGCCACGACTCGTGCCGATGGATGACCAGGTCGCCGGGATGGAAGTTGGTGACGAAGCTCGGCAGGTGCTCGGCCGGGATGGACTGGGTCATGTGCAGGTCGATCGTCCCGTCACCGGTGCGCACGTCCTCGAGCGTCGCGCCCGGCCCACCGATCTCCGCCAGGCGGCTCCGCCAGTAGTTCTCGTCGACGAGCGCCGCGTGCACCGTGGCGACGGGGAACGCGTAGTGCGAGTAATGGTCGATGCGGCTGCCCATGGTCGGCACGCTACCGTTTGCGGGTGTCTGATCCGCGTATTGGGGCCCAACTCGTCGAGGCGGGCGCCGCCGTGTCCGAGGACGTGCCGCTGTCGACGCTGACCACGCTGCGGCTCGGCGGTCCGGCCCGGCTGCTCGCCGAGTGCACCACCACCGACACCCTCGTCGAGGTCGTCCGCCTGCTCGACGCGGCACGCGTCCCCACCCTCGTCCTGGCCGGCGGCTCCAACCTGGTGATCGGCGACGGCGGGTTCGACGGTGTGGTCGTGCGCATCGCGACCACCGGGATCGAGCCGGGGGAGGACACCGTGCGCGCCGAGGCCGGCGCCGGGTGGGACGACGTCGTCGCCCTGACCGTGAAGGCGGGCCTCGGCGGGCTCGAATGCCTGTCCGGCATCCCCGGCTCCACGGGTGCGACCCCGGTACAGAACGTCGGCGCCTACGGCGTCGAGGTCGGGTCGATTCTGAGGGCCGTGCGGCTGCTCGACCGCACCAGCGGCGACGTCCGGTGGATCGGCCCCGAGGACCTCGGGCTCGGGTACCGCACCAGTGTCCTCAAGCACTCCGACGACGCCCTGGTCCTCGAGGTCGACCTGGCCGTGCGGCCGGACGGGGCCAGCGCCCCCATCGGCTACCGGGAGCTGGCGTCGGCCCTGCACGCCGAGGAGGGCGAGCGACGCCCGGCCGCGGAGGTCCGAGAGCAGGTGCTCGCCCTGCGCCGGGGCAAGGGCATGGTGCTCGACCCGGACGACCCCGACACCTGGAGCGCCGGATCGTTCTTCACCAACCCCGTGCTCGCCGAGGACGAGCTGCCCCGCGTGCTCGCGGCCGTCGAGGAACGCGTCGGGCCCGACGTGCGGATCCCGCGGTTCCCCGCCGGTGGCGGCACCAAGCTCTCCGCGGGATGGCTGATCGAGCGGGCCGGGTTCGGCAAGGGCTTCCCCGGCCCCGGCGCGCCGGTGCGGCTGTCCACCAAGCACACCCTCGCGCTCACCAACCGCGGCACCGCGACCACCGCCGATCTGGTGGCCCTCGCGCGGGAGGTGCGCGACGGCGTGCAGGACGCGTTCGGTGTGCGGCTCGAGCCGGAGCCGGTCACCGTGGGTTGCTTCATCTGAGAGCCGGTCTGCCGGACCTGCCGCCGCGCTGCGACGCGACCGCGCGGCGGGCGTACCCTCGTCGGAGTGCTCCACCTGGGTGAACGAAGTCGTCGGTTGTTGTGGTTCGGGCTGCTCGCACTCGTCGCGGTGCTCGCGGCGTGCTCGTCGGGCCCCGGCGGGAGCGCGGTTCCCGCCGGCACCGCGCCCGTGGTGTCGATCGTCACCGACCCCGCCGACGGCGCCACCGACGTGAACCCCACCACCCCGATCCGCGTCTCGGTCACCGACGGCGAGCTCACCGACGTCGCCCTCACGAACGTCGGAACGAGCACCGTCGTGCGTGGCGCCCTCGCCGCCGACCGCCGCAGCTACACCGTCGCCGAACCGCTCGGCTACGGCGCGACCTACCGCTGGTCCGGCACGGCCGTCGGCTCCGACGGCGAGGCCGTGGCCGTCGAGGGCAGCTTCGACACCGTCGACCCCGACCGGGTCGTCTCCGCGAACCTGAACATCGCCGACGCGCAGCCGGTCGGGATCGCCGCCCCGATCATCGTCCAGTTCGACGGCCCGATCACCGACAAGGCCGCCGTCGAGAAGGCCATGGTGGTCGGCACCGACCCGCCGACCGTCGGCAGCTGGGCGTGGCTGCCCGACGACAACGGCGGTGCCCGCGCGCACTGGCGCCCGCAGCAGTACTGGACGCCGGGCACGGCGGTGCACCTCGACGCGCGGCTCTACGGCCTCGACTACGGCGACGGCGCCTACGGGGCGGAGGACCTCACCCTCGACTTCACCGTCGGCCGGAGCCAGGTCGTCGTGGCCGACGCCACGTCGCACCGCATGCAGGTGGTGCGCGACGGAGTGACGATCATGGACATCCCGGTGAGCTACGGGCAGGGCAACGAAGCCCGCAACGTCACCCGCAGCGGCGTCCACGTGGTCACCGAGAAGCACGAGGACTTCCTGATGTCCAACCCGCCGTACTACGAGAACGTGCGGGAACGCTGGGCGGTGCGGATCTCCAACAACGGCGAGTTCATCCACGCCAACCCCGCGACCCTCGGCCAGCAGGGGGCGACCAACGTCACCAACGGCTGCATCAACCTCTCGCTCGGGGACGCCCAGGAGTACTTCGCGACGGCGATGTACGGCGACCCGGTCGAGGTGTCCGGAACGTCGATCGAGCTGTCCGCCGCGGACGGCGACCTGTACGACTGGGCGATCGACTGGCCCACCTGGCAGTCGATGTCCGCGCTGTAGGCAAGGCGCACTACCAGCGGTTGCGCACCTTCTCGGCGAATCCGAGAAGCTCGCGCACCTCGAGCCGGGCACCGTCGTCGAGCGTGACGTGGCCGGTGAACCGGCCGAAGACCTGATGCTGCGTCGAGCGCAGGACGAGGGCGTTCACGTCGGCGGCGCGGTCGAGGATCGGCTCGAACCCCATCTCGAACCGGCCGTCGTTGCTCGAGAACCGCCACGGCGCGCCGTCGTAGGTGCCGTGAGGCAGATGGAACCGCACCCGGTCCAGCTTGTGCGCCACGCCGTCGAGCAGGAGCATGTTCTCGCTTCCGGCGGCGGTGTCGCCGAAGCCGTGGCCGACGGTGAACCCGAAGGGACGCCCCTCGTGCCGTCCCGATGCGGACGCCCAGAACCAGGTGTTGTCGTACGTCCACACGCCCCGGCCCCAGTCGAACACCCCGAACGCGGAGGCCGGGTCGAAGGTGCGCTCGCGGCCGCCGACCGTGATGGTGCCGGCGGCGGTGAGGCCGGGGATCTTCTGGTTGTAGTAGAACGCCCGCTCGTCGCCGGGGAACGGGATCGCGACGACCATCCGCTCGGCACCGGGCGAGGTGAGCACCACCTCGCCCGACAGGCCCCGCCCGCCCGCGAATCCGGGATGACGGACGATCAGCCGCCGGGCGCCGCGCTCGTGCCGGAACTCGAGGCGCATTCCACGCCGGTCGAGCACCACATCGCCCGCGTCCGCGGAGGCGGGCAACCGCAACCGTCCGAGCGGAAACGGGATCATCGCGTTCTCGGTGGTGTCCGCACGGTCGGCCAGGTCGAGCCAGCTCACGCCGAGCAGGCCCATGTAGCTGTTGTCGGCGACGGTCAGCGCGAGACCGAACGGGCCGTCGTCGCCGTCGGCGAGCACGCAGTAGTAGTCCCACTCCTTGATCCGCCACCGCGGTGCCGCGACCCGGGACCGGTCGTAGGCCCGGACCTCGGTGCCGGCCCAGCCGGCTTCGGCGAGACGGCCCCGCACGTCGAGCAACGGCCCCGGGGAGAGGCGGCGTTGCCCGGCGTCCCTCTCGATGCCCACCGGTTCCTACTCGGCGGTGCGGTGGAAGCGCATGGGGCCGGCCTGGTCGCGCGGCTGCACGATGATCTGGTCCAGGTTCACGTGCGGCGGGCGCGACGCGACGAAACCGACGATCTCCGCGATGTCCTCGGCCACCAGCGGTGTGATGCCCTCGTACACCTTGGCGGCGCGCTCGGCGTCCCCCTCGAACCGCACGAGGGAGAACTCGGTCTCCACCGCACCCGGCGCGATCTCGGTCAGGCGCACCGGCTTGCCGAGCAGCTCACCGCGCAGCGTGCGGTGCAGCACCGCCTGGGCATGCTTGGCGGAGGTGTAGCCCGCGCCGTTGTCGTAGGCATGGAACGCCGCCACCGACGTGATCGTGACGATCAGGCCGTCGCCGGAGTCGACGAGCTTCGGCAGCAGGGCCTTCGTCATCCGCAGGGTGCCGAGGACGTTGGTCTCCCACATCCAGCGCCAGTCGTCGAGGTCCGCCTCGGCGACCGGGGCCATGCCCTTGGCGCCGCCCGCGTTGTTGACCAGCACGTCCACCCGGGGGAGCACCGTCGTGAAGGCGGTCACCGAGTCCTCGTCCGTGACGTCCAGCTCGAGGGCCGTGCCCCCGATCTCGTCCGCGAGCTTCTCGATCCGGTCGACGCGGCGAGCGCCGACGACGACGTGGAAGCCCTGGGCTGCGAGGGTTCGGGCGGTGGCCTCGCCGATGCCGGAGGAGGCACCGGTGACGACGGCCACGCGGGAATCGGGAGAAATCGTCATGCAGGCGATCCTAGGGTGCCCCGGATACGGTCGCGCGGGGGTCCGCGCGACCGCGGCGCCCGTCACGACGCGAGCGGGCGGGGTACCTCGACGACCGAGTAGGCGCTCGCGTCGCCGGCGACGGACCGGCTCGCCTCGCCGTGCACGCTCACCGGGACGTCCCCGGCGAGGGTGATGCGATTCAGGCGACGGTGCAGGCCGTCGTAGTCGGCGACGGCGTAGTGCTGGGTGGCGCGGTTGTCCCACACCGCCACGTCCCCGGCGGCCCAGTTCCAGCGGGTGGTGTACTCCAGCCGGGTCTGGTGGTCCTGCAGCAGCCGGAACAGCGCCTGCGACTGCCGGCCGCTCAGCCCGACGAAGCCCTTGACGAAGTGGCCGAGCAGCAGCGACCGCTCCCCGGTCTCGGGGTGCACGCGCACCACCGGGTGCTCGGTCTCGAAGTACTCGGACCGGAACTCGGCGCGGTACTCGGCGACCCGCTCGTCGGCGCCGTCGCGGAGCTGCTCCGCGCTCTCGGCGGCGTAGTCGTACAGGTTGGTGTGGGTGGCCCACAGGTTCTCCGCCAGGGTCTTCAGCGGGGCGGGCAGGCCCTCGTAGGCCGCCACCCCGGAAGCCCACGTGGTCGAACCGCCGTAGGCGGGCAGTTCCACCGCGCGCAGGATCGACGCCTTCGGGATGCGGTCGACGAACGAGACGTCGGTGTGCCAGCTGTTCGCCTTGCCGTAGTCGGAGTCGATCGGGAGCACGTGCGCCCCGCGCGAGGTGACCGTGGGGTGCGCGGTGGTCGGCGTGCCGAGCAACTCGGCGAACGCGTACTGCGACGCGTCGTCGAGGTGGTGCTGTTCCCGGAAGAAGATCACCTTGTGCTCGGCCAGGGCGCGCCGGATCGCTTCGACGGTGGCCTCGTCGAGATCGCCGCCGAGCCGCACGCCGTCGACGCGGGCCCCGATGTGCCCGCCCAGACGGACCACGGACACGTCGCGAGCGGAGGCGGTGCGGGTATCGAAATCCACGGACATGGAGGACCTTTCGTAGATCGAACGTTGGTGCCGTCGACCTCATCACCGGCGGCGGGCCGGCGTAAGGGTTTCCGTCACCGTGATCGGGACCGTTGCCGCCGCGTCGCCGTGCGGATCGGACGCCGTGCGGATTGGACACAGTGGCGCGCGGCGGCTAGGTTGCGGATATGCCAGCTCGCCGTCTCCGTGCTCCGCGGGTCACCTACGTGACCGCCGCGCTGGGCTCGCGGCTGCCGCTGGCGCGCGAACTGTGTTGTCGCTGACACCGCCCTTCGCGCCCCGCTTCGTTTTCCCCGGCCGTCGGCCGGTGGGTCTCTGCCTCACGATCGAGCGGATCGGCGCCTCCCTGCCACGCCCCGGGTCTGCGGACCCGATCTCGAGGAAGAGCCGCAGTGACTGCAGTAGCTACGTCAAATGTCCTGTCCACCAATGTTATTCGCCCGACCTCCGGATCGGGCGTCCGTTCCCGTAGTGCCACCGCCCGGGTGCGATCGACGACGCGCGTGCAGATCGTGCCGCCCGAGCTGAAGGTCGCCGACGGCACCGCCGCCGCGGTGTTCCGGGTCGCCGCGGCGCGCGGGCCGATCTGCCGCGACCAGGCGGCGACGGCGACGGGCGCGAGCATCGCCACCGTGAACCGGCAGGTCTCGGCGCTGCTCGCCGCGGGCCTGCTCCGGGAGCGGCCGGATCTGACCGCGTCCGGTGCCGTGGGCCGGCCCCGGGTGCCGTTCGAGACCGACCACGAGCGCTACCTGACCGTCGGCATCCACATCGGTGCGGCCGTCACCGGCATCGTCGCGAGCGACCTGCGCGGGCGTGTGATCGGCGCGGTGGAGATCCCCACCCCGCGCGGCGGCCAGGAGGCGGCGCTCGGGGCGATCACCAGCAGCGCCAGGGCCTTCGCGTCGCGCTGGCACCGGCGCACGCCGCTGTGGGCGGGCGTCGCGCTCGGCGGCCGCGTCGATTCGGCCACCGGAACCGTGGACCACCCGCGGCTCGGCTGGGAGGATGCGCCCGTCGGGGCCGTGGTGAGCCGGGGCCTGGGCCTGCCGGTTTCCGTCGCCGCGCACGTCGAGGCGATGGCCGCCTCCGAGTTGCTGCTCACCCCCGACCGCGACACCGCCGATGTCGAGGGCGCCACCCTGTACTTCTACGCTCGCGAAACCGTCGGTATCGCAATCGCATTCGACGGCCGGGTGCACACACCGCGCGGCGGCCCGGGCTCGGTGTCGCACCTGCCCACCGGATCGTCCGTGCCGTGCGCCTGCGGTGCCCGCGGATGCCTCGAGGCCACCGTCGCCGACCGTGCGGTGCTGACCCGGGCGCGGGCCGCCGGCCTGCTCGACGCGGGCGCCACGTCCGTCTCCGCGTTGTACGCGCTGGCCCGCAACGGTTCTCACGAGGCCCACGAGATCCTCGTGGAGCGGGCACAGGTGCTGGGGCGGTCCGTCGCGATGCTCCGGGACCTGTTCAACCCGGACCGGGTGATCCTCGGCGGCCAGGCGTTCACCGCGTACCCGGAGGCCGCACCGCACGTCGCGCGCGCGCTCGCGTCGCCGTCGGGCGCCGACGTCCGGGTCACCGGATTCGGCGACCGAGTGCAGGCGCACGCCGCGAGCGTGGTGTCCTTGAGTTCGCTGTACTCCGATCCGCTGGGCGCGATGCGCCGGGCGCTGGTCTGATACGCGCACGGAATGGCTATCCGCGCAGACGATTCGATTTCACGCGCGGACGACCGGGAGGCGCGCGGATGCGGGGCCGCCGGTCAGCCGCCGTGCAGTGGCGGGCCGTCCGTCGCGTCCGCCGGCGCACCCCGCCGGTCCAGTTCGGCCCGCGCGCGGGCCAGACCGCCGTGCTCGAGCGCCGCGAGGGGCGACTCGTCCGCCCAGACCAGCGTGCCGCGGTCGCGGACGGTCACGCTCAGCGAGCCCGCGAGGTGCTCGAGGGCGCCGGGCACGTTGCGGCGCTCGAGGGGCCGCGGAACCGGCAGGACGTGCGCGGCGCTCAGCGGGGCGGTCGCCTCGATCTCGACGGTCCACCGCGGCCCGCGCCCGAACAGCGACCACCGCTCGTCGGCGACGTGGGCCCGCACCGGGGAGACCACGGGGTTGCCCAGCCGGATCACGGGTCCGTCCGGCAGGGCGACCACCACCGCCGTCACCTCGGTCCGCAGCGGTCCGGCGTGGACCTGCCCACCGGCGAAGGCGACGCACGCGGCGGAGTCGGTGAAGCCGTGCGCCTGGCCCCACCACCACGACTCCGGGAATCCGCCTCGGCCCCAGTTCTTCTCCGCGTACACCTGGGCGCCGTCCAGGTTCCACGTCTCGCCCCCGAGCACGGCCTCGCCCTCGGCTCGCCCGTCGAGCAGCCACGGGTGCCAGTACTGGTTGAGCGCGGGGACCGCGTGGAAGACGCTGGATCCGCCGAACCGGCGGCGGGGCCACGGCCGGGGCGCCGTCACCCGCACATCGAGGCGTGCGTCGTCGCCGAGGTCCACGCGCAGCCGGTCGGGCTCCCCGCGGAACGCCGTGCCCGCCGACGCGCCGAGCCGCCGCGGGTCGGCGAACCCCTCCGGATGCGCCGTCGTACGCAGGAATCCGCCCGGGTGCGCCGCCAGGCCGAGGGTCGCCCACGACCCGTCGGCGGCCCGGTTGACGCCGCACAGCGCGATCACCACCCGTCCGGTCCCGGGCTGGGTGAACCGCCAGAAGTACCCCTCCATCGCGACGTCGTGCGCCGCCAGCGGATCACCGAAGGGCAGGTCGGCGCCGGAGGCGCGGTAGCTCGAGCACAGCGACACGACGCTCAGATCCCGGCCCGGGCCGCGGCCGCGATGTCGTCGAGGTCCTGGTGCAGCGCCTTACGCGTCGCCCGCAGGGCCAGGGGAGCGACGAGCGCCGTCAGCGCCCGCCGGATCCGTCCCGGACGGCCGGCGTCGGCCGAGAACCGCACGGTCAGCGTCGTGCCGGCCCGCTCGGGGGCCAGGTCGAACTCGGTGCGGTAGCGCACACCGCCGGATTCGGCCTCGACGGCCGTGTGCCGCCCCGGCTCCACGGCCGTCACGGTCATCTCCTCGGTCGCGGCCCTGCCGAACATCGTGCGGGTCTCGCGCCAGCGGGTGCCGACCTCGTAGCCGACGCCCGCGAGCCGTTCGACACCCTGCACCCCGCTCAGGATCTGCGGGGCCGAGTCGACGGAGGTCAGCACCCGCCACACCCGGTCGGGTGGTGCGTCGACGAAACGGCTCAGCTCGACGTGGTGGCCCATTCGCGCTCCTCTTCGGTCGGGTCGATCACAGGGGCAGGGCGTTCTCCTGCAGCGTCGGCTCCGCGCCGCGCCGGCGGAACCATTCGAGGCCGAAGGCGCTCGCGAGCTGTTCCGGCGTCATCGCCAGCATCGGCCCGAAGTCACCGACCTGTGAGGCGTGCGCGAGCATCGCCGCCCGTTTCGCGGGGATCGTCGCGGACACGTCGATCGTGGTGGTGATCTCGGCCTCCGGCAGGCCGAACGTGTCCAGGTCCGGGGGCGACGCGTCCGGGCTCACGTCCGGGTTGGCGGCGAGCAGGCGACGGATGTGGTCCCGGTTCATCGCCGCCTCGTACACCGACGGGTGCGCGGTCAGCTCCTGGGCCCGGGCGCCGACGCGGTGCACCTGCACGTGGTCGGGGTGCCCGTATCCGCCGTTGGGGTCGTAGATGGTGACGACGTCGGCGTTCTCCTCCGCGAGCACGGCCGCGAGCCGGGCCGCGGCCGAGTCCACGTCGACGTTGCAGAACGCGGCCGGGTCCGCGTTCTGCGGCGCCCCGGCCATGCCCGAATCGGCGTAGCCCAGCGGCACCAGGCGGGCGACTCCCAGCGTCTCCGCCGACGCCTCGAGCTCGGCGCGGCGACGCTGCACCAGGGACTCGCCGGGACCGAGCAGCCCGTCGGGGACCTCGCCCGCGGCGCCGTCCGTCGCCACGACCAGCACCACCCGATGCCCCGCGTCCGCGGCGAGGCGCATCACCCCGCCGGTGGTGAACACCTCGTCGTCGGGATGGGCATGGAAACACACCAGCACGCTCACGTACTGCATGCTGGCACGAATGCGCTCCTACCGTGCACTGTTCACCGCGCCGGGCGCCGCCGCCTTCTGCCTGGCGGGGTTCGTCGCGCGGTTGCCGATCGCGATGGTCGGCATCGGCATCGTGACGATGTTCTCGCAGTTGCGGGGTGATTACGGCCTCGGTGGCGCCCTGGCCGCGGTGTTCGCGCTGTCGTACGCGGCGCTCACCCCGCTGGTCTCGCGGGCCGCGGACCGGCACGGGCAGTCCCGGGTCCTGCCGGTCGCCGCGGCGATCAGCGCGGCCGCGACCGCCGCGATGCTGGCGGGGGTGCGGTGGGAGGCGCCCGAGGCGCTGCTGTTCGCGTGCGCGGTCCCGGCGGGACTGATGCCCACGATCGGCGCCATGGTCCGCGCCCGGTGGACCGAGCTGCTCCGCGGCACCGACGGGTTGCGTACCGCGTTCGCGCTCGAGGCGGTGATCGACGAGCTGTGCTTCATCGTCGGGCCGGTGCTGTCGGTGGGGCTGAGCGTCGCCGCGTTCCCGGAGGCGGGCGCGTTGCTCGGGGCGGTGCTGCTGGTGATCGGCACGGTCGCGCTCGCCGCCCAGCGCGGCACCGAACCCCCGGCACGCCCGGTCGTCGCGGGGGCACCCGGCGCGAGCGTGCTGCGGATCCCGGTGCTCGTCGTGCTGGTGGTGGCGATGACGGCGATGGGCACGATCTTCGGCGTCGTCGACGTGGTCGGGGTCGCCTTCACCGCCGAGCGGGGCGCGCCCGGCGCCGCGACCGTGGTGCTGGCGATGTTCGCGACCGGGTCCGCGCTCGGCGGCCTCGTCTTCGGGGCGGTGCGGCTGCGGGCGCCGCTGACGCGGCAGCTGCTCGGCGCGACGGCGGCCGTCGCGGTCCTGCTGTGGCCGCTGCTGCTCGCCGACACGGTGCCGGCCCTCGCGGTGCTCTACCTGTCGGCCGGGGTGGCCGTCGCCCCCACCATGATCGTCGCGACCTCCCTGACCGAGCGGATCGTGCCGCCGGGCCGGCTCACCGAGGGCATCACCTGGACGGTCACGGGACTCGGGGTCGGTGTCGCGGTCGGCTCCGCCGTCGTCGGTCAGGTCATCGACCGGTCCGGGCCGAGCGCGGGCATCGGGGTCGCGGTGGTGGCCGCGCTCGTCGGATGCGCGTGCGCGGTGGGAGTGGCCCGGCTCGCCCGGCTAGGGTGACCCGCATGACAATCCGCGAGGTCGAGAGCTCCGACGGCACCCCCATCGTCTACCGCGTCACCGGCGATCCCGCCCACCGCCCGCTGGTCCTGCTGCACGGCTGGGCCCAGTCGTCGCGGTGCTGGGGCGAGGCCGTGCTCGACGAGCTGGCCCGCACCCACCGGGTGATCGCCGTCGACCTGCGCGGACACGGGTACTCCGGGGCCCCGGAGACCGGATACGACGAGTCGAAGCTGTGGGCCGCGGACGTGCAGGCCGTGCTCGACGCCGAAGGCGCCCACGGGGCGGTGCTGCTCGGCTGGTCCTACGGCGGCCTGGTGATCTGCGACTACCTCGCGACCCACGGCACCGACCGCGTCGCCGGGATCGTGCTGGTCGGCGCGATCACCAGCATCGGCCGGGGCGAGAAGGGCGGCAAGGTCGGGGCGGCCATGCGCGCGGCCGTCCCCGACGCGATGTCCGAGGACGCGGCGACGGCGATCCGCGCCCTGGGCGCCTTCGGCACGGCCCTCACCGGGCCCGGGGAGGGCAAGGGCGTCGCGGCACAGGCGCTGTTCGGCACCAGCCTGTGCACCCCGCCCCGCGTGCGGGCGGCGATGTTCGCGCGGACGGTGCGCAACGACGAGCTGCTGCGGGGCCTCGACACGCCCGTACTCGTCCTGCACGGCACGGCCGACTCGGTCGTCGACGTCTCGGCCGCCGAGCACGCGGCGTCGCTGCTGCCGAACGCGACGACCTCGTTCTGGGAGGGCACCGACCACGGCCCGTTCGTCGAGGACCCGCAGCGGTTCGCCGCGGAGGTCACGCGCTTCGCGGGATCGCTGTAGCCGCTGCCGACCCGAGCGCCTGCGCCCCGGCGAGCAGCAGTGTCTCCTCCGGCGTGAGCGGGTGGAACTTGACCCCGCGCACGTCGCGGTAGCACTGCTCGAGCGGGCTCGACCGGTAGAAGCCGCGGCCCCCGGCGACGTCGAGGGCCAGGTCGCACACCTCGATCGCGGTCCGCGCGATCTCGGCCTTGGCGGTCATCACCGCGGCGACCGTGGTCATCGACGGCACCGGGTCGTCGCCGACGACGTCGAGGGCACCGTCGAGGGCCCACGACGCGACCTGCAGGCGGGTGGCCGCGACGCCGAGCTGGCGTCGCACGCTCGGGTCGCCGGCCCGCGGCGTCCCGGCGACGAGCGCGGTCGCGTGCGCGTGCGCGGCCTCGGCAACCCCGAGGTACACGGCCGCGACGACGGGCATGGCGACGCTGAGCACCAGCTGGAACGGCGGGTCGATCACCCCGTACGGGCGGCGGGCGACCACGGCCGCGTCCGGGACGAACACGTCGGTCAGCTCGACGTCGTGGCTGCCGGTCCCGCGCATGCCGAGCGAGTCCCAGTTGTCGAGGACCCGCACCCCGTCGGCCTTCATCGGGACCATCATGTTGAGCACGATGCGGCCCTCGTCGGGGTCGTCGTACGGGAACATGGTGGCGAGCACGTCGCCGACCGGGGCCTGGCTGCAGAACACCTTGCGGCCGTCGACGCGGTAGCCACCGGGCACCTTCCGGGCGGTCCCGCGCGGCCGGGTCTGGTCGGCGCCGCCGGTGGAGACGAGCACGAGTCCCTCCCCGGCGACGCGGCGCAGCATCCGGTCCGCGCCGGGCGCGCCGTGCCGGTACCGCCACGCGGCGGCGAGCACGACGTGGTGGTGCATGGACGAGGCGAGGGCGGTGGCCGCGCAGTGGTGCGCCAGGGTGCGTTGCACGGTGGCGACGTCGCGCACGGTCGCGCCGTCGCCGCCGAGCTCGCGCGGGACGGCGAGCGCGAGGCGGCCCTCGGAGCGCAGGATCTCGTAGGCCTCGGCGACGAACGTGCCGTCGCGGTCGTGGGCGCGGGCGTACGGGGCGATCCGCCGGCCCAGTTCGTCGGTGCGGGCGGCGAGT
>NZ_JAALEG010000068.1:5761-35370 GCF_011058165.1 Rhodococcus aetherivorans | reverse complement strand
ACGAGATCGACCCCCTCGACCCGCAGATCGGCATCGACTGGCCCACCACCGGCCGCGACGGGGCGCCCCTGCACCACCAGCTGTCCGACAAGGACCGGGCGGCCCCCTCGCTGGCCGACGCCGTCGCAGCCGGGTCGCTGCCGCACCGCCATCTGCAGGGACAGGGGAACAATCCCTGATGTTCAACAGGTGGCAGACCTCGTGCCCGTAGTCCCTGATTCAAGCGCCCATTACCGCTCACGCACCAGAGCGATTGTGGAATCGAGCAGACCGAGAATGGGAGCCAATTTGCCAACTGAGAGAGTCAGAGTAGGCGTACTTGGTGCCACTCTCGCCACCGCAGCCACTTTCCTGGGATACACTGCAGCATCGAATTCGACCCTCGTAGGTATTGTGCTGCTCGCCGTCGTCGGCGCCGCAATATTTGTATACCGACCCGACTGGCTTGCCCCGGCGACTATCGTTCTAGGATGTGCTGCGCTTCCCGCAGGTTTGACGCCAAGTTTCAGTCTTGGCGGCTTCACATTCCCGGCATATGAAATCGCATTGTTTGCCGCATTAATGGCAGCTTTGCGTATCAGTATCAATAGGTGGACCAAGTTTAATCTTAGTCTGCTGGCGACGTGGCTACTGATTGGTGTGGGAAGTGCGACCCTAACGGGCAACCTGAGCGTTCACACGATCGGTGATCTGCGAAATCTGGGCCAGCTCTTTATGGCGCTCGTTGTCGCCGCTACAGTGATTAACACACCGGTCGCTGAGCGATGTGCCGTTGTAATGAAATGGGTCCTTTGGGGCTCTGTCGTGCTCATCTTGACTGCATCCACAGCGGGAATTGCTCTGGCGGGCAGATCCGAGCAGGCAGCCTTGGTGGGCGAATCGGCCGAAGCGACCAGGTACCTTACAGCCGCCACTTATCCCGCACTCGCCACGCTTTGCATCTGCGTCGCACTTGCAGTGCTGGGAACCGTGCCATTCCGGGTGACGTGGTCATGGACGCTGCCGTCGATTCTCATCCTTTTTCTAGCCTTCTCCCGAAACCACATCCTTGGCATCGCGATCACTGTAATCGCCGCATTGGTCGCCCTCAGGAGTCTGAACGCAGCATTTGCGGCCACCGCGCGGATTGTCCTGGGAGGCACAACTATCGGAGCCATCGCCTTCCTCGCTGCAAGCCCTGCGATGTCCGACTTGCCGGGAATGAAGTGGGTCACGGTGCAGGTAAATAGCTATTCGGCGCGTGTAGTTGAAGGCATCAATTCGGATACCCTACAACGAGATCCATCGGCGTTGTTCAGGCAGGAAGAGAACGACCTTCTCAGGCAATCCGTATATGAAGCGCCCGTCTTCGGCCACGGTTTCGGCTACGCGTACAAGCCACCGGCCGGCGGGCGCGGTACATGGATGTTCGAACAAGCGCCATACTATGCTCACAACTTCTACCTGTGGGCGACTGCAAAGACAGGAATCGTCGGATTAATTCTGTTTGGGGCCGCTACCGTAATTCCTGTTCTTATACCGATATTGCGAACCGGCAGTTCATCCCGCCTAGCTTCCGGAATCTCTGCCGCTGCCCTAGGCTTTTTGGCTATATCGTTCGTCGCCCCGATGCCTCTCGGCTCGCCCACAGCTGCGATATTGGGAGCGATGGTTGGATGCGTGTGTGGTCTACAGCGCGCAGGAAACTGGAGCAAAACGACATCATTTCGAAACCCTAGCCAAGGCGGAAGCGGAGACGCTCTTTGTGTCCGCCAACCGGAACCCGTCCAAAGTTCAGGACAGAGTTGAACGTGGCGCGCCAGGCGTCCATATGCATTGAAACGCCCAGCTAATGGACCGAAACTGTAGTCGAGAGGAACAAGGATGGCATTGGTCATCAGGGGTCGCGCCGCCTCGCTGTTGCGCGGTTCAGCTAAGACAGGTAGTGCTGCTCACTACGATGCGCATGCATGCAATTTTCAATGGTGCCACGAAGAGCTCGCCGGGTTCCTTCAATGAGATTTTCAGTCGTCCTGAAGAAGATATGGCCTGGAACCGGCCGCGACCTCGTCTTGAACTTCCTTGTTGCCTCACCGATAGTACCGAGGCCAGCTCGGTGGCTACTGTTGCGCGCCATCGGGATGGATATAGAGCGAAGCATCATTTCATCCGGTGTTTGGTTCGGAAGCCGGCGGGTCAGCATTGGAACTGGAACATTCGTCAACTACGGATGCAGGTTCAACACATCGGCTCGGATCAAGATTGGTCGAAACTGCGATATCGGGATGGATGTACTCTTCGTAACTAGCACGCACGACATTGGACGCACTAACCGGAGAGCCGGGCGGCCGATCGCCAAATCGATTTCGATAGGTAACGGCGTCTGGATTGGCGCTCGATCGGTACTGCTACCGGGGGTCGTTATCGGTGACGGATCGATAGTCGCGGCTGGTGCGGTCGTCACAGCGAACGTTCCCGCGAACACCGTCGTGGCGGGAGTCCCAGCCCGCCCCATGCGAAATCTGGACGACGCATAGGCGGCGCGGTACTGCGCGTACGCATTGGACGTACCGTCCGAAGACGGTCACACACCAGATTGGCTTCCGAATCAACAGTCGGTATCTATCGGTGGCCGGACTCCAAAGGTACACCTCGGAGATCTCGGAGAGGCAAAGGTATGTAGATGAAAGTACTTGTATTGTGGGCGGACGCAAGCTCACCGAACCTGGGCGTCCGGGCTCTTGCCGAAGGTGCAAAATCACTTGTTCACACAGTTTGGCCGACGGCATCTGTCGAATTTCAGAGTTTCGGTGCCGGGGCCGCGCCGATTCCGATCCGCGAGCGGACGCTGGTAAAGGAACAGTTCACGCGAACTTCGCCTCTCCGGTCGTGGTTGTCGGGTTATGACTTGGTCGTCGACATGAGGTGGGGCGACAGCTTCAGCGACATATATGGCGTGCGTCGATTGGCAGTCATGAGTGCCTTCGCCAGGCTTGTCCACGCGTGCGGAATTCCAATTGTAATGGGGCCGCAAACGATCGGGCCATTTAACAGCAAGCTGGGCCAGATGCTCGGAAAGGCTTCAGGCGGACTGGCGAACGGCATCATCGCGCGCGACGAGGCTAGTGCATCGTACTGCACAGCGATAGGCCTAGATCGAGCCGTCCTAGCGACTGACGTAGTCTTCGCGATCCCCTCAATCAAAGCGCCACCTATTAGGGACATTGCGATTAACGTATCGGGACTTCTATGGAACGAGAATTCGCATGTCGATTTTCGGCAATATCGCGAAACTGTTATTAACGTTTGTCGTCGATTAATCGACGAAGGACGCGATTTGTCATTTTTTGCCCACGTACTCGACAGCGAGAAGGCCGACAATGATGTGCCCTCGGTACAGGCGGCGGCGGACGCCATCGGTAAGCCGGTCGATGTCTTCATTCCAACCTCGTTGGCGGAAGTTCGAGATTTTGCTGCAGGTTCCAACCTATTACTCGGAGCCCGCATGCACGCGTGCTTGAACGGCCTTTCGGTGGGGACCCCGGCGATTGCCATGGCGTATTCGCGAAAATTTGAGCCACTCCTCAGAGGAATAGGGTGGCAATACACTGTCGACCTGAGATTTCCGGGCGATATGGCCGAGAGGATCGTGAGCCTTTGTCGGCGTGAAGATCAACTTCGAGATGAAATGCCGCAGCTAAGGTCCAACGTAGACGCCCACATGAAAAGAGCTGCTGAAGAGTTGGAGAGGAGCGCGGCATGTCGAGGTCATTGAAGAACGAAGTCGCGAAAGTAGTTGAAAGGGGGAACTGCTCCGGGTGTGGGATGTGCTCCCAACTGAGCTCCAACATCAAAATGACGTTCAACGATGATGGCTACCTGAGACCGACTTGGGATGACGACGTTGCGATAGAGATCGAGCCTCAGGCGGTGTCGGAATTCTCAAGGGCGTGCCCTGGCGTGACGGTCGAGGCGCGGTTAATCGAGGGTGGGTCCCGACACTCCATATTTGGACCTGTTATCTCCGCCTGGGAGGCATGGGCAATCGATCCTTCGATTCGACACTCAGGCAGCAGCGGCGGGACCCTGACCGCAATAGTGAGTTGGTTGCTGGACACCGGACAATACACGTCCTCGGCGGGCGTCGTACAATCCCCCGCCGATGCACGCGTTTCCACCGCCGTGGCGCTTACCACAAAGGAGGAAGCGCTGAAATCTGCGGGCTCTCGTTATGCCCCGGTAGCGGCCGCGGGATGCTGTCGATTGGATAGCGCGAACGAGTCGATCTTTGTCGGCAAGCCCTGCGACGTTTCGGCAGTGAAGCAGCTTCTCGACGCGCGGGGTTCCGAACGACCACTACTCTTGTCCTTCTTCTGTGCCGGCACTCCGAGTCAATTTGCTACGGAACGGCTAATTCAGCACCTCGGAATAGATACGAACGAGGAAAGAGTTGAATATCTGCGATATAGGGGTAACGGGTGGCCAGGCGACTTCACTGTCCGAACAGATGGCGGACGAACCGTAACCGCGAGCTACAACGATTCGTGGGGACGCTTTCTTGGACCGACTACTCAGTGGCGCTGCAAGATATGCCCTGACGGCATTGGAGAGAGCGCCGATATTACCGCTGGAGACTTCTGGCACGCCGACGGTCGGGGATATCCAGACTTCGGAGACAGGGAGGGGATAAGCGTGCTGGTGGCGCGAACCGCACTGGGGGACAGTATTATCCGGCGCGCAATCTCGTCAGGTGTGTTGGGTGCTAAGCCCGCGGACCTCAGTCAAGTTGCGGCTGTGCAACCACTTCAGGTGAGACGACGAACCACACTGGCCGGTCGGATGGCCGGCGCAACCTTGGGCGGTCGTCGCCTGCCCCGGTACCGCGGATTTCAGCTACTGCGGACTGCTCGCCTCGCGCCACTTCAGACGTTGCGCTCGGCTGTGGGGAGCTTTGTACGGGTGAGAGAAGAAGCAGAACGGCGGCCCGTGAAAGACCGCCGACGCAAGGTTAATGCGACATCAACAGCTTTTTCCGGAGCATCGGAGTAGGGGGCACTTTGAACGACATCGAGCCGGGTCGGCACATGCTTATTGCCTCGACTGGAGGTCATCTTGCACAACTAGTGAAGTGGTCCCGGACGGTACAGAGTCGAGACGACTCTTTATGGATTACATTTGACAATCCTCAAAGTCGATCACTGCTTGCCGGTAGGAACACGCTATTTGTCCCGTATATACCACCCAGGGGCGTGTCGAAGGCAGCGAAGGCGTTTGCTTATATGCAAAAAGAAATTGACTGGAAGGGTGGGGGATTCTCTGCGGCGGTCAGTACCGGGGCTGCCTTGGCGGTTCCTGGATTGCTGCTCGCGCATGCACGCGGAGTTCCGTCCTTTTACATCGAAAGTGTGTCACGAGTGACCGGGCCATCGCTCAGTGGTCGAATACTGTCCGCGCACCCAGGTATCAAGCTATCGTGCCAATACAGGTCTTGGGCGGGCGGAAAATGGCATTATCGAGGTACGGTGCTCGACAGGTACGCCCACATTGAAAGATCGATAGTGGATGATCCGCAGGTATTCGTGACGCTTGGAACGATTCAGCCATATCGATTCGATGCATTAGTGGACGGTCTCTTGGCCACCGGACTTGTTAACGACAGAACTGTTTGGCAGCTTGGCTGCACCGGTCGATCCAATCTGCCCGGAGAAGTACACTCGGAGATGTCGAGCGTGGACTTCGACGCGGCCGCGCAGTCTGCCGATCTGGTTGTAACGCACGCGGGCGTGGGAACGATACTTCGACTCTTGGACCTAGGAATCTACCCGGTAGTAGTGCCCCGGCGGAAGTCGCATAACGAGCACGTCGACGACCATCAGCACCAGATTGCGGACGTAGTCGCCGAACAAGCCATTGGTGCGGTAATGCCCCCAAATTTGATCACTCGTGAAGCGCTAATTGAAGCTACCGGCTTTTCTGTTCGTGGCCTGTGAACCCAGTTCGGTCCGCTGTGGTGTTCGGGTTGTGTCGAGGAAAAGCTGCATCTTGAAGGGACGTGGGTGCGGTGAAAGATGGATTGATAGTCAGCTGGGTCCGATATCACGGCCGTTCGGCGGGCTTATCGGAGGCCCTGGGTTATGAGACGGCATTTATCGTTGATCGCTCTCGAATAATTGTTTGGAGGTACTTCAAGCAAACATGCGCAACGTGGAGTCTGGTTCGCGGTTCGCACTATCGGCAGGTAATAATTATGCTGCCCCCGTTTCCGGTTTTGATGATCGTTCTGGCTGCTACTAGCAAGAAGGTGTCGATAGTTGCCGATCTGCACACGGGATTCTTCCTCGATCCCAAGTGGAGATGGGCCCGGAAGTTATCGCTTCGAATGTTGCAGGGACATAAGGCAATCGTCACGAATATTCCATTGGCTGAAGTCTGTGAGTCCAGTGGTGTCCGCGCATTCGTGCTTCACGATATCTTGCACAGACCGACTGCGCCTACGGGGGAAGTTGAGACTCCAGGAGCCGATCGCCATCCCACGCTGGTATGCCCGCTCGGATACGCGAATGACGAACCGATTGCAGAATTGATCGACGCAATTCGCAGAATGCCGGAGTTTCGTTTCATATTGACTGGGCGTCCTCCTCAGTGGGTTCGCTCGGCCGTATCATCGAACGTAGAGTTCTCTGGATACCTTTCCAATGATGAGTACTGGCGTCTTATCGACGTGTCAGACGGAGTCGTTGCGCTTACGACACGAGATCTGACGATGCAGCGCGCCGGCTACGAGGCACTACTGTGCGGGAAGCCGCAGGTCACGGCCAACTTCGAAGTATTGCGTAGCTTCTATGAAGACGCGGCGGTGTACACGGATCCCGACTCCGATTCGATTGTCGCTGCGGTTCGAGCGATGGTGCAACAGATTCCCCGGCTACGTGAAAGGTGCGCCGTTGTGTTGGAAGAACGGCGAGCCGAACAGCGACGCGCACTACAAGTGCTAGCGGGCGATTGCCCGCCCACAGCGGTGGGCGGTGCAAATTTGGCCCGCCTACACGGTGGCCGAGGTGCTTGACCGCCCCGCGGGTCTGGTCGTTACGCGCATCGCTGGCGCACTTTTGGCCCTCCTCACCTCGCCGTTGATCGCCCGAGCAATTGGTCCCGAAGGCAGAGGCCTAACGGCTGCGGCTATGACAACGTTGATGATCGTGCCGATTGCAATGGGGCTCGGCCTGCCGTGGGCCGTACGCCAAAAGGCTGCCAACTCAGTGGATGTTAATTCGATTATTCGATCCGCGCGCTTGGTCTCAGCATTCTCCGTCATTCCGAGTCTCGCAGTCGGAGCAATTCTCGTTTACACTTTGTTTGCGAATATGCCCGCTGGGGCGAATGCGTGGCTTATTGCCGGACTGGCGCTCACGCCGCTTGTAGTTCATCGCAATTCAATTGTCAGTGCCCTGGTGGTCCGTTCTGACTTTCGCCGAATATCCTGCATTAATATTGCGCAACCAATTGTTTTTTTTGTCGTCATTCTCGGTCTTGCTTTTCTTAGTGCACTCACCGTTACGACCGTAGTCGCTGCCCAGACTGTAGCAATCGCTCTGGGTTTTTTGTTGACCGCGACGTTCCTCCCGGTGTCGTGGAGAGGCCCGAAGTACTCGATCCGTTCCCTAGTTCGAGAATCGATTGCGGCTTCTGGTGCGCAAATTTCAGAGATTGCATCGTATCGACTGAACCAGCTAGTCCTGTTGCCGCTTATTGGAAGCGCGGCTCTCGGATTTTACGCTGTCGCTATCAACGTCGCCCTCGCGCCGGCTCCGGTTGGTCAAGCAATTAGTTCCGCGGTCTTCGGCGATGTCGCTCGCGCCGTGAATACGGAGCGTCGAAATAAGGTCATTCTCGCGTTGCAGGCTTCGTGCTATTTGGGAGTAGTTATTGCGGTTATAATTTCGGCGCTTTCGCCCGTGGTAATACCGTGGGCGTTTGGATCGGCCTTTGGTCCTGCGGTTCCCGCAACGATTGTGCTAGCCATTGGCTCGGTTTCTGTCATATGCAACTTCGTGTTGACGTCGTCTTTGATCGCAGACGGAAAATCGAGAGAAGCGAGTGCGGCTCAGTTCGTCGGCTTTGCCGGAGGTACGGTGCTATTGATTGCATTGAGCATGCCATTCGGATTGATTGGCGCCTCTATTGCGTCCGCGGCGGGTTTTTGGATCACCTCGGTGGTGGCGTCCAAAGCGCTCGGCATCGGACTGCTCGACTGGGTACCTCGGAGGCCTGCTGTGCGTGCCGCCTTCTCCATCTTATTCTCGCGTGGCAAGTAGTCGGTGCTGCGCGATTTCAAGCTCTGACTCGATAATGGGGTGAATTGCTTTGTCTAATGTGTCGCGCGAAATCTATGTGGTGGTCGTCAACTACTACTCGTCGGGTCTGCTGACGGAACTACTTGAGAGTCTCGACCTCACGCCTATTACAGCTCTTATGATCGTCGATAATTCCGACGATATGTGTGAATGGTCGAGAATTAGGTCTGCGGCGTCCCGCTTCGGCGTTGACTGCATTCAGATGTCGTCTAACCTAGGGTTCGGAGCCGGTGTCAACCGAGGTGTGAAGGCGTTGAACCCGAGCGACGAGTCGCATATCTGGATTCTAAACCCGGATACGGTCGTTCGCCCGGATACAGCGGTCGCTCTGATGACGGCCCTTTCCGACAGTGGAGCCGACATCGCGTCACCGTTGATCGTCACGGATCCGAGTGAGCGAGTGTGGTATGGCGGTGGAAATTTCGATTCGCGGCGTGGCCGGACTTGCCATTGGAGCGACGCGCCCGACGTTATTACGGAGTGCACTTTTGTAACTGGCGCGGCTATGATGATTCGCGGATTGGCCTGGCGTCGACTGGGCGGATTTCGGGAAGATTTGTTCATGTACTGGGAAGATGCAGAATTGTGTATTCGTGCGCACCAACGCGGCATGAAGATGGTAATTGTCCCATCGGTGGCGATTTGGCACGCGGTCGGCGGGACGGCCAATGATTCCGGCAAGAGCGCGCTCTACTATTTTTACATGCAGCGCAATCGAATCCTGATTCTTGGGGAATACTTCGGACTCGGCGGACTCGTTGGCGTATCGGCCATCCTGGAAGCATTGCGAATTGGCGTTCGTCCGTTCCGCGAGGAATCGCAGCGAGTCCGCAAGTTCACGGCTTCCGCGCGAGGAATCGTGCATGGACTGCGCCTATTGGCAGGAAGAAGCTCCGGGATTGTGTGACGCCCTCCGGTCGGAGATGTGTAGGTCAGATCAGAGCGACTCTTCGTTCTATTGCCGTACGGCTCTGCCGATCTGGGGCGCTAATCTCTTGAATTTGGTTCTTCGCTCGATTCCATTGTTCGCGTAGTGTCCAAGTGCCGCAAGAGTTGTTGAAACTCTGCCGGCTCTTTTGTCCATGGGTGGAGTTCGAGCAGCTCGTCGCGGAGTTCGGCGGTGAGTCTCTGTCCGATTGGCCGGGCTGGGTTGCCGACTACAATGGCAAATGGTTCTACGTCAGAGGTGACGACTGAGCCAGCTCCGATGACGGCGCCAACACCGATCTTGCGGCACCCCGGCAGTATCGTGACGTTGGCCCCGACCCATGCGTCGTGTTCAATCTCGCATGGGGTCCTGTCGACATCTGCGCGATCGTCAACGTAGCCGAGTCGAGGGTTGTACCAGAATGGATGCATGCTGGGCGCATCCAGTGGATGCGCCGCCCCGAATCTACGAACGTTGGGCCCAATGGAAACGTACGAGCCGATCCGGGTGCAGCGATCGGCGTACCCCGGAGTGAGCAGAGAGCCATAGGAGTATGGACCAACTTCTACACCGTAGTGCTCCTCGAGGATGTATCGAAGCGTAGCAGAGTAGAACTCGCCGCCTTCGCATTTGGAGATCCAGCTGAGAATCTTGGATCGCATTGGAATCCTTGTGTAGAACTTGCAGAACACTCTACCAATTGTGCTTTGTCGAAGTGCCCGGGGCTTCATTTTTCTCCCAGTGGTTGCAAATGATTGGTGATGGTCCTAGCGATCCTGCGCGATTCAAGGTCTACTCGTGTGAGAATTCCCTCGGGTGCAAATGATCTGCGGATCTTCAGTGATTGGATAGATTTAATATGCTTGCTTGGACTCGCCATTTTAGCGTGTTGGTCGTGGAAGAAGATTACTAGATGAGGCCCGGAAGGGCTAAGTGTAACACTTCTTCTCTGGTTGGCTGGAGTGAGGGGATAGGAATGGAGACGACTGCGGTATATTTGTTTCGTCCCCTGGTCTTCATGTGCTCGATTTTCGCTTCTGCTGCTTGGTGTCTCGCTCGACCGCATGTGGTTTCCGTTGCTGCCCTGGTTGTTTCGTCGTTCATGTGGTTGCCATTCAACGGGCCGCTCGAAGGTGAGGTTTTGTACACCTTGAATCCTGACCACGGCATTACCGAGGGAGATCTACTCTCCCTGTGCGGATTCGGCATCGCTCTTTGGGAGTCGGCCCGGTTGCGGTGGCGTCGTGGCCATAGAATCAGGGTCCGGCGTCGGTAACGATTCCGACGCTCAGCACGTAGGCACTTCCACGATAGCCTCGGGGGAGTCGACAAGTGGCTGAAAGGTAAGTCTTGCGGTTCCGTGCGAACTTGGCTCGGTTAGCTCGAAGATTATCTCCGCCGTGTGCCCCTGCTCGATTGGGAGTTGGACACTGTAGACGGGGTGCTTCATTTCAGCCCCGGTGAACTGCATTGCGGGCACGCCGTCCACCGTCACCCTCTCGAGGCGAGCGCGCTGGGTGGCCACTAGCGACAGATCGACCAGATTAGTGCCGAATGGTGCGCCCACCGGGTTGTCGAACATGCCGGCGACGTAGGTCGTGTGGTTACCCTCTGGAAGGTCGTTGGTTAGCCGTACAGTCACCGTCGACTCTCGGGTGTCCCCGTCGCACGACCCTGCGGTGTATTCGATTTCCCGCCGGAGGTAGTAGTCGAGCTTGTTTCCTCCGAGGTTGTTGACTACGACACCGGCGTATGGGGCAGGGTCGTCAGGGACCACGTGTCCCAGTTTTGTGCGCTCCAGAGTTTCCTGCTCTTGAGGATCGTCGCTCCACAACGCCAGGCGTCCTTCGCTCGCGGCGCGGCCGAGTGCCTCTAGAAGTGCCTGCGGCCGGCTGATGCTGCCCGTCATCTTCTGGACGACCGCCGACGCGACGGTTTCCAGATACCGCTTGCGGGCGGCCTGATCGTCGCCGAAGCGCGAATACGCCGTGGATTCGGTCAGTTCGACGACGTTGTCGGCCGTGATCTTCTCGCCGCCCGGCAACGTCACCGGGCCGACCACCTCGAGGACGTAGCTCAGCGCCACCGGATCGGTGGCGACCGCACCGTCGACCCGCTCGCCCGACTCCTGCTGCCAGATCGACTGCCAGATCTGCGCCGCGTACGGGAAATGGGAGCTGACATTGCTGTTGCGGAAGTCCACCGTCGGCCGGCTGTGCCCGTAGGTGCGGGCGAAGTCGGGTCCGAGGTCGATGGGCTGGTAGTTCGTGCGCAGTTCCCGGTTGCTCGCCAGGTCGTCGACCCGCACCGCACCGTCGGCCGCGCGGACGATGCCGAACCCGCCGAGCAGGCCGCCCGTGCCCCGGGCCTCCGCGTTGGTCTGGAATCCGATGAAGTAGCTGCGCGGCCCGTCGGCACCCAGCATGGCCGGCGCGATCTCGGCCGCGAGGGAAGTGTTGTGGAGCAAACCGGACAATTCGGCTGTCTGGTCCTGCAATTGGACGCGGGCGTCGTCGATCAGGCCGAGGTAGGTGCCGTCGATGTTCTGCGCGCGCGCGTCCAGTTCGGCCGCCGCCGCCGCGGTGGTCTCCAGGACGGGGGCGGCGTCGCGCAGTGCGGCGAGGTTGATGCGGGCGCCGTCGAGGATCAGCTGATCGGGTGAGACCGCCGAGCCGGCATCCACGGCAGGCACCAGAACATCCGATGTGAGGCCTGTCACAACGTCGCTCATCTGCTGGCTCGAGGCGAAGGGGCTGCCGAGCCATGGGATTGCCGCGGCGATGCTCCACGGCAGCGAGTGGGTGGAATCCTGGGCCTGCTTCGCGTACTTGTCGGCGTCGCCGGCGGTGCGCAGGGCCGTCTCGGTATCACCGGCCAGCAGAGCATTTTTCGAGCTCGTGGCGTACTCCCGGGCCTGCTCGAGGCTCGACTTCGCCTGCAGCCCTTCGTAAGCCAGCCAGGTGCCGAGGCCGACGACGACGACCGCTCCTGCGGTGCAACCGATCGCGATGGTCCGGCGCTTGTGGCGCTCGGCGGCGATCTGCTCGTCGGTCTTGCGTCGGCGCACCTTGCGCCGGCGTGGTTCCGGCGAAAGTGACTCGTCGGTAACATCGTTCACGCGGTCAAACCCCCTTCGATTCCTCCGCGGCGACCATATCCGAGAAACCGGTCGGATGGTCGGTTCGAGTGGTGAGTAACGCTCAGGATCGTTAGGGTCGATGTATTCGACGGTGATGGATGCAGGGAGGCGTCCACGCCGTGGTCGATCGAGGGGTTCCACTGCACGCCCGTCGGTCTCGAGGGAAAACGAGGGGGTGCGGTGCCGTCTTTTGCCATGTCCACGAGTCAGCGTGGACTGTGGTTTGCTCAGCAGCTCACCCCGGACGTCCCGTTCACCATCGCCCAGTACCTGGACCTGCACGGCCCGCTCGACGCGGACCTGATCCGCGCGGCCTGCAACCGGGCCGCCCGCGAGGTCGAATCCGGCACGCTGTTCCTCGAGATGGTCGACGGCGAGCCGCGGCAACGGGTGATTCCCGACGTCGACGACTACCCCGGCTACCTGGACCTGCGCGGCCACGACGACCCCGAGGCCGAGGCGCGACGGTGGATGGACGAGACCTACACCCGTCCGCTCGACCCGCTGCGCGACCGGCTCATTGCCACCACGCTGATCCAGCTCGCCGACGAGCACTTCTACCTCTTCACCTACATCCACCACCTCGCCCTCGACGGGCACGGCGGGATGGTGATGCTCGGCCGCAGCGCGGAGCTGTACACGGCGTGGGCGCGCGGGGAGGCGCCGGCGCCGCTCGCGGCGATGAGCCTCGAGCAGATCGCCGAACACGAGCTCGCCTACGTCGGCAGCACCAGGCAGGCCACTGACCGCGAGCATTGGAGGCAGCGCCTGGTGGACCTGCCGCCGCCCGTCACGCTCGCCGCCGGCTCCGCCGCCCCCTCGATGCCGTGCCGACACGTCGGTGCGGCGCTCGGCGCCGAGGTGACCGACGCCGTCGCCGAGCTGGCCCGCGACGCCAACTCCACCGACGTCCCGATCGTCGTCGCCGCCTTCGCCGCCTACCTGGCCCGCATGACCGGCACCACGGACGTCGCGCTGAGCCTGCCGGTCTCGGCCCGCACCACCGCGCCGCTGCGCCGCTCGGCGGGCTCGATCTCGAACATCGTGCCGCTGCGGGTGGGCGTGGAACCGGACGTGACCGTCGCCGAGCTGGTGCGGCGCGTACAGGTGGAGCTGACCGGGGCGCTGCGGCACCAGCGGTACCGCTACGAGGACATGCTGCGCGACCTGCACGCCGTCGGCGATCACCGGGAGACCCGCAGCGCGTTCGGGCCCGTGGTGAACCTGATGATGTTCAACCCGGAGTACGCGTACGGCGACATCTCCGGCGACTACAACCTGCTCTCCACCGGCCCGGTCGACGACCTGTCGGTGAACGTGTACGCCGGGATCGCCGGGCGCAGCACGCGGGTGGACTTCGAGGCCAACCCGCGCCTGTACGGCGACGAGACGCTCGCCCGGCACCACCGGCGGTTCCTGGACTTCCTCGGCGCGTTCGCGCGGTCGGCCGACCACGCGGTGGGCGACCTGCCGCTCGCGGCGCCCGGCGAACTCGCCGACCTCGTCCCCGCGCGTGGCCCGCACGTCGAGGACGTACTCCTGCTGCCCGACGTGCTCACCGCGCACGCCGGCTCGGACCGCGTCGCCGTGCGCGACGGCGCCGCCGCGCTGACCTACCGGGAACTGGACGATCGTTCAACTGCGCTCGCGCGCAGGCTGATTGCGTGCGGCGCGGGACCCGACGACCGGGTCGCGGTGCTGCTGCCGCGCTCGGTCGGCGCGGTGGTGGCGCTGTGGGCCGTCGCCAAGGCCGGCGCCGCCTACACCCCGATCGATCCGGGCACCCCGGCGCTGCGGCTCGCTGAACTGCTGCGCGACGTGCCCGTCGCGGTGTGCGGCGACGACGTCGCCCTGCCCGACGGCGTGACCCGCGTGGATCCGGCGGGCGGCGAGGTGTCGCCGGCGCCGTTCGACGCGGGCGAACGGCTGCGTCCGCTGCACCCCGACCACCTCGCGTGGGTGATCCACACGTCCGGCTCCACGGGCACCCCCAAGGCCGTCGCCGTCGGCCACCGCGGTCTCGCCGAACTCGTCGCGACGCTGCGGGAGCGGTACCCGGCCGACGCCGCGTCGCGCGTGCTGCACCTGGCCGCCCCGAGTTTCGACGCGTCGCTGCAGGAACTGCTGCTGGCCTTCGACACCGGCGCCACCCTCGTGGTCTGCCCGCCCGACGTGGTCGGCGGACCGGACCTGGCCGCGCTGCTGCGCGAGCAGGCCGTCACCCACGCGATCACCGCGCCCGCCGTCTTGGCCGTCACGCCCGAGGCCGACCTGCCGGCGCTGCGGATGCTCGACGCGGGCGGCGAGGCCCTGGCGAGCGACGTCGCCGACCGGTGGTCGCGCGGGCGCACGATGCTCAACGCGTACGGGCCCACCGAGACCACCGTCCTCGCCATGCTCAGCGAGCCGCTGCGGCCGGGTGGGGGAGTGCCCATCGGCGCACCCGTCCACGGCGTGACGGCCGTCGTGCTCGACGCGCGGCTGCACCCGGTGCCCGTCGGCGCGGTCGGCGAGCTGTACCTGGGTGGGCCGGCCGTCGCGCGTGGATACCTCGGCGACCCGGCGCTGACCGCGGCCCGGTTCGTCGCGTCGCCGTTCGGCCGCGTGTACCGCACAGGAGACCTGGTGCGCTGGAGCCGTGCGCGTTTCTGGTCGTCGGAGCTACCAGAAACGCGCACGGGCGGCGGGGACGTCCTGGAGTTCGTCGGGCGCGCCGACCGGCAGGTGAAGATTCGCGGCTACCGCATCGAACCCGGCGAGGTCGAGGCGGCGCTCACGGGTCTCGGCGACGTCGCGAGCGCGGCCGTCGTCGTCCGCGGCGACACCCTCGCGGCCTACGTCGTCGGTGACGTCGAGCCCGACGACGTGCACGCCCGCCTCGCCGAGCGCCTGCCCGCCTACCTGCGGCCCGCGACGGTCACCGTGCTCGACGCGCTGCCGCTCACCCCGGGCGGCAAGATCGACCGTCGCGCCCTGCCCGCCCCGGCTGTCGACACGGCCACCGGCTCGCGCACGCCGACCGGCCCGACCGAGACGCTCGTCGCGCAGCTGATGTGCGAGATCGTCGGCGTCGACCGGGTGGGGGCGGACGCGAACTTCTTCGCCCTCGGCGGGCATTCGCTCGGCGCGGCACAGCTCGCGGCGCGGCTCGGGGCCGCGCTCGGCCGCGACGTACACCTGCGCGACGTGTTCGACCATCCCACCGTCGCCGGACTCGCCGCGGCCGTCGACGCCGGACCGGCCGCCGCGATGCCCGCGCCCACCCGCTCGGACGACGACACGCCCGCGCCGCTCGCCCCCGCCCAGCGACGGCTGTGGCTGCTCGCGCAGGGTGACACCGCCGCCTACCACCTGCCGTTCGCGCTGCACCTCGACGGCACCCTCGACGTGGCCGCGCTGCGCGCCGCGGTCGGCGACGTCCTCGACCGGCACGAGATCCTGCGCACCGTCTACACCGAAACCGGCCCGCGGCAACGGGTCCGGCCCGTGGCCGAGGTGCTGCCCGCCCTCGACGTCGAACCCGTCGACCCGGCCGACGTGGACGCCCTGATCGCCGAGTGGGCCGCCGCACCGTTCGACCTCGCCACCGGCATCCCGCTGCGGGTGCGGCTGCTGCGCGTGGGCCCGGACCGGCACGTGGTCGCCGTAGTCGCCCACCACATCGCCATGGACGGCGCGTCGTTCGTGCCGCTGACCCTCGACCTCGCTGCCGCCTACGCCGCCCGCGCCGCCGGACACGGCCCGCGGTGGGAACCGTTGTCGCTGCGGTACTCCGACTACGCCCGCTGGCACCGCGCCCTGCTCGGCGACGCGGACGACCCGGACAGCCTCGCCGCCCGCGAACTCGCGCACTGGACCACCGCGCTCGCCGGGCTGGGCGAGGCGCCGACCCTGCCCACCGACCGTCCCCGCCCCGGCCGCCCCGGAGCGGCCGAATCGCTCGAATTCGCCGTCCCCGCCACGCGGTTCGAGGCGCTGCGCCGCCTGGCCGCCGCGCACGACGCCACCGCGTTCATGGCGGTGCACGCCGCCGTCGCCGTGTGGCTGTCGGCGTGGACCGGGGGGCGCGACGTCGCCGTCGGCTCCGGCACGGCCGGCCGCGAGCACCCCGACCTCGAGCGTCTCGTCGGCATGTTCGTCGGCACCGTCGCGCTGCGGCTCGACGTGGACCCGGCCGCGTCGTTCATCGAGCTGCTCGCCGCCGCCCGTCGCGCGGACCTCGACGCCTACGCGCACGCGACGGTGCCGTTCGACCGTGTCGTCGACGCGCTCGGATTCGCGCCGTTCCAGGTGATGCTCGCCTACGACAACGTCGCCGTGCCCGACCTCGCGCTGCCCGGGCTGAGGGTGCGCGCCGAGGAGATCCCGTCCGGCCGCGCCCGGTTCGACGTGGAGGTCGCGGTGCGCGAGCTTCCCGACGGCTCGCTGTGCGGACGGGTGATCTACGACGGTGCCCTGTTCGAGCGCGCGACGGTCGCCGCCGCGGTGGCCCGCCTGCACGCGGTGCTCGACGCGGCCGTCGCCGCGCCGCAGGCACCCGTCGGCGATCTCGAGCTCGGCGCCCCCGAGGTCGTCCTGGCAGACCCCGGTCCGGTCGCGACGTTGCCGGAGCTGCTCGCCGCGCACCCTCTGCTGGTCGCGGCCCCGGGCGGCGTGCCGGTCGAGTTGATCGCCGCCGCAACACCGTTGGCGTGGCACCTGATCGAGCGCGGTCTCGGCCCGGAGGATCGGGTGGCGATTCTGCTGCCGCGGTCGGTGGACTCGGTGCGCGTGGTGGCCGCCGTCGCGCTGACCGGGGCGGCGTTCGTGCCCGTCGACCCTGCGCAGCCCGCGGTGCGGATCGCCCGGATCCTCGCCGACGCCGGGGTGCGGCACGTCGTCGCCCGGCCCGGCACGTCGCTGCCCGACGGCGTCGCACTCGTCGACCCGGCCGCCGGATCCGCGCGGTCGGCGCCGATCACCGACGCCGACCGGGTGCGTCCGCTGCGGCCCGACCACGCCGCGTACCTCGTCTACACCTCCGGCTCGACCGGCACGCCGAAGGGCGTCGTCGTCACCCACCGGGGGCTCGCGCCGCTCGTCGGGGCGCTGCGCAGCCGGATGGACCTCGACCCGCAGGCGCGGGTGCTGCACTTCGCGTCGCCCGCGTTCGACGCGTCGGTGCTCGAATACCTCCTGGCGGCCGCGGCCGGGGGCACCCTCGTCGTCGCGCCGCCGGACGTGTACGGCGGCGAGGACCTGCTCGAACTGCTGCGCGCCGAGCGCATCACGCACTGGTTCTCCACCCCGGCCGTGCCTGCCCAACTGGACCCCGCGGGCCTGGACGCGCTGCGCGTGCTCGCCGTCGGCGGCGAGGCGTGGCCGGCCGAGACCGCGGCCCGGTGGGCGCCCGGCCGGACCATGCTCAACGTGTACGGGCCCACCGAGACCACCGTGCTCGCCACCGCCAGCGCGCCGCTCGTGCCGGGGGAGCGGCTGACCATCGGCACCGGCCTCGACGGCGTCACCGCGCTCGTGCTCGGCCCGCGGCTGCGGCCCGTGCCCGTCGGCGTGGTCGGCGAGCTGTACCTCGCCGGGCCGGGCCTGGCCCGCGGCTACCTCGGAATGCCGAGCCTGACCGCGAGCCGCTTCGTCGCGTCCCCGTTCGGCGGCGGTCGCATGTACCGCACGGGCGACAGGGTGCGATGGAGCGGTGTGCCCTTTGGGCGGCCGGAGCAGCCCAAAGGACACACCGGCGGCGGAGCCGCCCTCGAGTTCGTCGGGCGGGTCGACCATCAGGTCAAGCTCCGCGGGTTCCGCATCGAACTCGGCGAGATCGACGCCACCCTCGCCGGGCATCCCGCGGTCGCCGCCGCCGTCACCGTCGTGCGGGGCGAGGCGCTCGTCGCGTACGTACACGGTCCCGACCCCGCCCGCCTCGACCCGGCAGAGCTGCGGGAGTTCGTCGCCGCGCGGCTGCCACGGCACATGGTGCCCGCCACGGTCACCGTCCTCGACGCGCTGCCGCTCACGAGCACCGGCAAGATCGACCGCGCCGCGCTGCCCGAACCCACCGCAGACCCGGACCGCCCGAGCACCGGATATCGCAGCGCCGCCGAGGAACTCGTCGCCGGCGTCGTCGCCGACCTGCTCGACGTGCCCGCCGTCGCCGCCGACGACGACTTCTTCGCGCTCGGCGGCAACTCGCTGCTCGCCACCCGGCTCGCCGCGCGCCTCGGCGCGGTCGCCGGCCACCGCGTCGGCGTGCGGGAGATCTTCGAGCACCCCACCGTCGCCGGCCTCGCCGTCGCCGTGTCCGATCCGATTGCCGGCGAACGCCTTCCGCTGCTGCCGACCGGCGACACCGGTCCGGTGCCGCTCGCGCCGGCGCAGCAGCGGATGTGGCTCGCCAACCGGCTCGACGTCGCCGACGCCGCCCCCGGCGACCACGTCGCGTTCGCCGTCGACCTCGCCGCCGGCACCGACCTCGACGCCCTCGCGGCCGCCGCCGCGGACGTGATCGCCCGGCACGCCGTGCTGCGCACCGTCCACCCCGACGGCCCGGACGGGCCGACACAGCGGGTGCTGCCCGGCGTCGCCCTCGACCTCGCGCCACACGCGACACCCGCCGACCTCGACGACGCCCTCACCGAATTCGCCTGCACCGGTTTCGATCTCACCGTCGACCCGCCGCTGCGCACCCGCCTCTACCGCACCGGCGCCGGCTACACCCTCGCGGTGGTGCTGCACCACATCGCCGTCGACGGGCTGTCGCTGCTGCCGCTCGGCCGCGACCTCGCGCTCGCCTACGCCGCCCGGCGCGACGGGCGCACCCCGGCGTGGCCGCCGCTGCCCGTCACCTACCGCGACTACGCCCGCTGGCAGCACACCCTGCTCGGCGACCCGGCCGACGCCGACAGCCTCGCCGCCCGCCAGCTCGCGCACTGGACTCGCACCCTCGTCGGCGCCCCGCCGCTGCTGGCCCTGCCCACCGACCGTCCCCGCGGCGACGGCGACGGCGCCGCCGGGCGCGTGCGCTTCTCGGTGCCCGCCGAACTGCACGCCGCCGTCGACAAGCTGGCCCGCGCCCACGACGCGACGACGTTCATGGTCGTGCACGCCGCGCTCGCCGTGCTGCTCGCGACCCTGGCCGCCGCCGAGGACGTCACCGTCGGCACCCCCGTCTCCGGGCGGGTCGACCCGATGCTCGACGACGTGGCCGGCATGTTCGTCGGCACCGTCGCGCTGCGGCTGCCCGTGCCGGCCCGCGCGACGTTCGCGGAACTGCTCGCCGACGCCCGCCGCGTCGACCTCGACGCGTTCGCGCACGCCGACGTGCCGTTCGACCGGGTCGTCGACGCCCTCGGCGCCTCCGCGTCGCGGCACCACCCGGTCTTCCAGGTGATGCTCGCCTACGAGAGCTTCGCGCTGGACGGCCTCGACGTGCCCGGCGTGACCGGGGTGCGCGAGATATCCACCGGCACGGCCCGATTCGACCTCGAGGTCACCGTCCGCGAGACCCGCTCCGACGCCGGCACCCCCACCGGGCTCGACGGGGTGCTCACCTACGACCGCGGCCTGTTCGACCACGACACCGTCGCCGCGTGGGCGCCGTTCCTGCTGCGCATCCTCGACGTGGTCACCGCCGACCCGGCCGTCGCCGTCGGCGGCATCGACCTGCTCGGCCCCGACGACGACGCGTCCGCACCCCGGCCGGCCCCCGACACGGCCACGCTGCCCGCGCTGGTTGCCGAGCAGGCACGCCGCCGCCCCGACGCGGTCGCGCTCACCCACGGCGACGACACCCTGACCTACGCCCAGCTGCACGCCCGCTCCGGGGCGCTCGCCGAAATGCTCGCCGAGCGCGGGCTCGGCGTCGAGGACGTCGTCGCCGTCGCGCTGCCCCGCTCGCTCGACCTGGTGGTGGCGATCCTCGCCGTCGCCCGCGCCGGCGCCGTGTACCTGCCGCTGGACGTCACCCACCCGCCGGCGCGGCTGCGCGCCCTGCTCGACGACGCCGCCCCCGCCGCGGTGCTGTGCGACACCGGGTTCGCGGTCGACACGGATGTGGCTCTCCTGCACGTCGATGCGCCCGAGGTTCGGCAACGCCTGGACGCCGGCGCCGCGTTCGACGCGGCCGTGCCCGCCGGTGCCGGCGCGTACCTGATCTACACCTCCGGCTCCACCGGCACCCCCAAGGGCGTGCTCGTCGGGCACGAGGCCGCCGCGGCGGTGTTCGCCGCCACCGGCGACGTCGGGTTCGGCCCGCGCGACGTGTGGACCCTGTTCCACTCCCCGGCGTTCGACTTCTCCGTGTGGGAGATGTGGGGGGCGCTCACCACCGGCGGGCGGCTCGTCGTCGTCGACCACTACACCGCCCGCGACCCCGGGGCGTTCGCCGCGCTGCTCGACGGCGAGGGCGTCACCGTCCTCAACCAGACGCCCACCGCGTTCGGCCAGCTCGCCACCGTCGACACCGCGCTGCCCACGCTGCGGCTGCTGATCCTCGGCGGCGAAGCCCTCGACCCCGGGCGGGTCCGGCCGTGGCTCGCGGACCGGCCGCACGTGCGCGCGGTGAACATGTTCGGCATCACCGAGACCACCGTGCACGTCACCCGCGGCCCCGCCGCCGAGCCCGGCGTCGGGCGGCCGCTGCCCGGGCTCGACGTGCAGATCCTGGACCGGTCGCTGCGCCGCACCCCGCCCGGCACCGTCGGCGAACTCTACGTCGCCGGAGGCCAACTCGCCCGCGGCTACCGCGGCCGCCCCGGCCTGACCGCCACCCGGTTCGTCGCCGCGCCCGGCGGCGCCCGCCGCTACCGGACCGGCGACCTCGGCCGCCGCGGCCGCGACGGGGTGCTGCACCACCGGGGCCGCGCCGACGACCAGCTCGAGCTGCGCGGCTACCGCATCGAACCCGGCGAGATCGAGGCCGCCCTGCTGCGCTGCGACGGCGTCACCCAGGCCGTGGTGGTGCTGCGCGACGACCGGCTCGTCGCCTACCTCGTCGGCGGCTCACCCACCGGGGCGCTGCGCGCGCTGCGCCGCACCCTGCCCGACTACCTCGTGCCCGCCGCCGCCGTCGCCCTGGATGCGCTGCCGCGCACCGCCAACGGCAAGCTCGACCGCGCGGCCCTGCCCGCACCCGCCGTCGCCCCCACCGGCGGCCTCGCCCCGCACGGGCCGCTCGAGGAACTCGTCGCCGAGGTGTTCCGGGAACTGCTCGGCGCCGGGCCCGTCGGCGCCGGCGACGACTTCTTCGACCTCGGCGGCAACTCGCTGCTCGCGACCCGCCTCGCCGGGCGCCTCGCCGACATCGCCGACGTCGACGTCACCGTCCGCGACGTGTTCGACGCCGCCACCGTCGCCGACCTCGCCGCGCTGCTCGCCGCCCGCGCCGGCACCGGCCGTCGCCGTGCCCCGCTCGTCGCGGCCGGCGACGACACCCCGGCGCCGCTGTCGCCGGCGCAGCAGCGGCTGTGGTTCGTCAACCGGCTCGACCCCGGATCCGGCAGCTACAACCTGCCGTTCGCGGTGCGGCTCGACGGCCGGCTCGACGTCGCGGCGCTCACCGCCGCCGTCGCCGACGTCCTCGACCGGCACCGCACCCTGCGCACCGTGTACCCCGACGCCACCGCGCAGGTGGTGCGGCCCGTCGCGCGGCCCGGCCTCGAGCCCGTCGCCGTGCCCGCCGAGGGGCTCGACGAGTTCGTCCGCGAGTTCGCCGCCCCCGGCTTCGATCTCACCCGCGAGACGCCGGTGCGGATGCGGCTGTACCGGCTCGCGCCGCGGCGGCACGTGCTCGCGGTGGTGGTGCACCACATCGCCGCCGACGAATGGTCGCTCACCCCGCTGCTGGGCGACCTCGTCGACGCCTACACCGCCCGGCGCGCCGGGCAGGCGCCGCGGTGGGCGCCGCTGCCGGTGCAGTACACCGACTTCAGCCGCTGGCAGCGCGCCGGCGCCGACGGCCAGCTCGCGCACTGGGCGACCGTGCTCGCCGGCCTGCCCGACGAGGTGACCCTGCCCGGCGACCGGCCGCGGCCCGCGCGCCCGACCGGCCGCGGTGCCACCCACGGGGTGGCGGTGGATCATGCGGTGGCCGCAGGTGTTTCGCGGCTCGCCCGGGACGGTCGCGCGACGACGTTCATGGTGCTGCACGCGGCGCTGGCCGTGCTGCTGGCCCGGCACGGCGCCGGCGACGACATCGCCGTCGGCACCGTCGTCGCCGGGCGCGGCGACCCGCAGCTCGACGCCCTCGTCGGCATGTTCGCCGGGACCCTCGTCCTGCGCACCCCCGTCGACCCGGACGCCACCTTCGCCGACCTGCTCGCCGAGGTCCACGCCCGCGACCTCGCCGCCTACACCCACCCCGACGCGCCGTTCGAGACCCTCGTCGAACGCCTCAATCCCGCCCGCAACCCCGCCCGGCATCCGCTGTTCCAGGTCGCCCTGTCGCTGCGCCGCCCCACCGTCGACGCGTTCGAGCTGCCCGGCCTGACCGCGCGGGTGCTGCCGGTGGCCGACGAGCACGCCAACTTCGACGTCCAGCTCGTCGTCACCGAGACCGGCCCCGGCGTCGACCTCGAATTCGCCTACGCCACCGACCTGTACGACGCGGGCACCGTCGCCGCGTTCGCCGACCGGTACGTCGCGATCCTGCGGGCCGCCGTCGCCGACCCGGCCGTGCGGATCGGCGACATCGACCTGCTCACCGAGCGGGAACGCGCCGCGCTGGTCCCCGCCGCCGGCCCCGAGCCGGCCCCGGCGCGGACGCTGTGGCAGTGGTTGGCCGCCGGCGCCGCCCGCGGCGGCGACGGTGTGGCCGTGCGCGACGGCGACACCGAACTGACCTACCCGCAGCTGCTCGCGCGCGCCGACGCGCTCGCCGCCCGGCTGCACGCCGCCGGCGCCCGGCCCGGCACGGCCGTCGCGTGCGCGCTGCCCCGCTCGCTCGACTCCGTCGTCGCCGTGTGGGGCATCGCCCGGCTCGGAGCCGCCCCGATGCTCGTCGACCCCGCCCAGCCCGCCGCGCGGCTCGCCGCGATGCTCGGCGACGCGACCGTCGGCGTCACCGGCGCCGCGCACCGCGGGTCGCTGCCTGCCGCCGTGACCTGGCTCGATGTCGCCGGCTCCCACGGTGGCGGCTTTCACGGTGACGGTGTCGAGGTGGCCGACCCGGGCGCCGGCGCGCCCGCCTACCTGGTGTTCACCTCCGGAACCAGCGGAAACCCCAAGGGCGTCACCATCACCCACCGGGGGGTGAGCGCCCTCGCCGAGGACCTCGCCGAGCGGTTCGCCGCCGCGCCCGGCGACCGGATGCTGCACGTCGCGTCGCCGAGCTTCGACGCGGCGATGCTCGAGCTGCTCGTCGCGGGCACCGCCGGCGCGACCCTCGTCGTCGCCGGGCCCGACGCGTACGGCGGCGACGCCCTCGCCGACCTGCTCGCCGGCGAGCGCATCACGCACGCGTGCGTCACCCCGTCGGCGCTGGCGACCGTGCCGCCGCGGGCGCTGCCCGACCTGCGGGTGCTCATGCTGGGCGGCGAGGCCGTGAGCGACGAGCTCGTCGCCCGGTGGGGTGCGGGCCGTCGCCTCTACAACGGATACGGCCCCGCCGAGGCCACCGTCTTCGCGACTTGTTCGTCGCCGCTGGCGCCCGGCGCGGACGTCGTGATCGGCACCCCCGTGCGCGGGGTCCAGGCCGTCGTGCTCGACGAACGGCTGCGGCCCGTGCCCACCGGCGTGGCCGGCGAGCTGTACCTGGCGGGGGAGCGGCTCGCCGACGGGTACCGCGACGACCCGGGCCGCACCGCGACGCGGTTCGTCGCCGCCGACGGCGGTCGTCGCCGGTACCGCACGGGCGACCTGGCCCGCTGGGCCGGTGTGTCCTTTGGGTGGCCGGAGCAGCCCAAAGGACACACCGGCGGCGGGGTCGCGTTGCGGTTCGTGGGGCGCAGCGACGATCAGGTCAAGCTGCGGGGCGTGCGCATCGAACCGGGCGAGGTCGACGCCGCGCTGCGGACCGTGCCCGGCGTCGAGCAGGCCGCGACCGTCGTGCGCGACGGGGCGCTCGTCTCCTACGTCGTGCCCGCCGGCGTCGACGCCGAGGACGCGCGCGGGCGGCTGCGGCAGAGCCTGCCCGCCCACCTCGTGCCCGTCGCCGTCGTGCCGCTCGACGCGGTGCCGCGCACCGCGCACGGCAAGCTCGACGTCGCGCGGCTGCCCGCCCCCGACCTCGGCGGGCGGGACGAGCCCGGCACCGGGACCGAGGCGCTCGTCGCGCGGGTCTACGGCGAACTGCTCGACTCCCCGGTCGGCAGGACCGACGACTTCTTCGCCGTCGGCGGCAACTCGCTGCTCGCGACCGTGCTCGTGGGCCGGCTGCGCGAGGAGACCGGCGTCGCCGTGCCGCTGCGGCTGATCTTCGAGCACCCCACCGTCGAGGGGCTCGCCGCCGCGCTCGACGCCGGCGGACTCGACGTCGAGGCCGGGCCGGTGCCCGTCCACCCGCGCCCCGCCCGGATCCCGCTCAGCCGGGCGCAACGTCGCCTGTGGGGGCTCAGCCGCCTCGACCCCGACGCCTACCTGCTGCGCGCCGACGTGCGCCTGACCGGCCCGCTCGACGTGCCCGCCCTCGAGGCCGCGCTCGGCGACGTGGTGGCGCGGCACGAGATCCTGCGCACCCGCATCGTCGTCGACGAGCAGGGCCCGCATCAGGTCCTGGCGGACCGTGGTGTCCATTGGGACCTCGAGGGGACCGAAAGGACACCACGGCGCCTGCGCCTCGCCGTGGACCACGCCGCGGCGGACGGGGCGTCGCTCGCGCCGCTGCTGCGCGACCTCGCCGTCGCCTACGCCGCCCGCGCGGCCGGGCAGGCGCCGCGGTGGGAGCCGCTGCCGCTGCAGTACGCCGACTACGCGCTGTGGGAACAGGCGCGCGGGATCCCGGAGGCGGACGCCGCGCACTGGCGGCGCGCCCTCGACGGGCTCGATCCGATCGAATTACCCACGCAGGCAGGGTATTCGGAGACGGAGTCGTCGGAGCAGGAGGCCGGGACCGTCGCGTTCGAGGTGCCCGCCGACGTGCGCGCCGGGATCGCAGAGCTCGCGCGGGCCCACGCCGCCACCGAGTTCATGGTGCTGCACGCCGCGCTGTCGGTGCTGCTCGCCCGCGTCGGCGCCGGACACGACGTCGCCGTCGCCGCCGTGGTCTCCGCCCGCCGCTGGGCGCAGGTCGAGGACCTCGTCGGCCCGTTCCTCGAGACCCTCGTGCTGCGCGCCCGCGTGGAACCCGACATGCCGTTCGCCGGGCTCCTCGCGCAGGTCCGCGACTTCGACGTCGCCGCCCTCGACCACGCCGGGGTGCCCTACGAGCAGATCCTCGCCGGCCTGCCCGGCCGCGCCCCGCAGGTCGCGCTCGCCCTGCAGGACTTCACCCTCGCCCCCACCCGGATCGGGGACCTCACCGTCGAGGCCGAGGAGATCGTCCGCGGCGCACCGAAATTCGACCTGCAGTTCGCGTTCGCGCCCGCCGCGGACGGCTACGCCGGCACCCTCGTGCACGACGCGTCGCGGTTCGCCGGACCCACCGCGCGGCGGCTCGCGGACCGGTTCGTCGCCGTCCTGCGGCACCTCGTCGCCGCGCCCGACACCACCGTCGGGGACCTGCCCGTCGACCGTCCCGCCGCGCCGCTGACCGGCGCCGCCCCCGCCCCGGCCCGACCCCTGCCGGACCTGCTGCGCGCCACCGCCGCCGCGCACCCCGACCGGGAAGCCCTGCGCGAGGGCGACACCGCCCTGACCTACCGCGAACTCGACGCCCGCTCCGACGCGCTCGCCGACGAACTGCGCGCCGCCGGCGCCGGCCCCGGCACCGTCGTGCCCATCGACCGGCCCCGCGGCCTCGAGTACGTGCTGCGGCTGTGGGCGATCACCAAGACCGGCGCCGCGTTCACCGGCGCCCCCGACGCGGCCGGCCCGGCGCCGGCGAACGTCGCGTACGTCGTGTCGACCTCCGGCTCGACCGGGGCGCCCAAACGCGTCGCCGTCACCCACGCCGGCCTCGCCCCGCTCGCCGCCGAGGCCGCCCGCCGCTACCGCGTCGGACCCGGCGACCGCGTGCTGCAGGGCTACCATCCGGCGTTCGACGCGGCCCTGCTCGAGATCCTGCTCGCCCACACCACCGGCGCGACCCTCGTCGTCGCCCCGCCGGAGGTGTACGCGGGGGAGGACCTGCAGCGGCTGCTGCGCGCGCAGCGCATCACCCACTACCTGTCCACCCCCGCGGTGCTCGGCACCCTCGACCCGCACGAGCTGCCCGACCTGCGGGTCGTCGCGTCCGGCGGCGAAACCCTGCCGCCCGCGCTCGCCGCCCGCTGGACCGACGGCCGGCACATGCTCGACGCGTACGGGCCCACCGAGGCCACCATCGTCGCGACCCTCACCGACGTCGACGGCCGCGGCGGCATCGGCCGGCCCGTCCCCGGCACCGTCGCGCACGTCCTCGACGCCCGCCTGCGCCCGGTGCCCGACGACGCCGTCGGCGAGCTGTACCTGGCCGGGGAATCCGTCGCGCTCGGCTACCTCGGCGCCCCCGCGCTCACCGCGCAGCGGTTCGTCGCCGCCCCCGGCGGCACCCGCCGCTACCGCACCGGCGACCTGGTGCACCGCCGTCCCGACGGCACCCTCGCCTTCCGGGGCCGCACCGACCGGCAGCTCAAGGTCCGCGGCGTGCGCATCGAACCCGGGGAACTCGAGGCCGCCCTGCTCGCGCAGCCCGGCATCCGGCACGCCGTCGCGCTGGCCGCGGGCGGTGCGCTCGTCGCCTTCGCCGCCGCCGATCCGGGTGTCGAGCCGAGCCGCGTGCTCGCCGGGCTCGCCGACGTGGTGCCGCCGCACCGCATGCCGACGCGGCTGCGGCTGCTGCCGGAACTGCCCACCACCGTCAACGGCAAACTCGACACCGCAGCCCTGCGCGAAGTCGACACCGCAGCCCTGCGCGACCTCGACACCGCCGGGGACGCGCCCGCCGACGACCGGCCGCTCACCGACGTCGAGGACCTCGTCGTCACCGTCGCCGAGAGCGTGCTCGGCACCCGGCCCGACATCCACGCCGGGTTCTTCGCCGCCGGCGGTGACTCGCTGTCCGCCGTCGTCCTCGCCGCCCGCCTCGCCGACGCCTTCGGCACCGACGTGCCCGTCCGCGCCGTGCTGCAGGCACCGACCCTCGCGGCGCTCGCCGCCCACATCCGCGACGGCGACCGCACCCGGATCCCGTTGCGCCGCTACGACGACGACGCCCCCACCCCGCTCGCGCCCGCGCAACAGCGACTGTGGCTCCTCGGCCGCGCCGAGCCCGGCAGCGCCGCCTACACCGTGCCCGTCGCGCTGCACCTGACCGGCGACCTCGACACCGCCGCGCTGGCCGCGGCCGTCGCCGACGTCGCCGCCCGGCACGAGATCCTGCGCACCGCCTACCCCGACGGCGTCGCAGCCGAGGTCGATCCGCCTGTGCTCGAAGCGGTTCCGGGCACCGACCCGGCCGCCGCCGTCGCCGAGGTGATCACCGCGCCGTTCGACCTCACCGCCGACGCGCCGCTGCGGATCCGGTTGATCGAACTCGGCGCCCACGAATGGGTGCTCGCCGCCGCGGTCCACCACATCGCGTTCGACGGCGGCTCCGTCGCGCCGCTGCTGACCGACCTGCAGCACGCCTACGCCGCCCGCCTCGCCGGGGCGGAGCCGATCTGGTGGCCGCTGCCCGTGCGCTACCGCGACTACGCCCGCTGGCAACGCGACCTGCTCGGCGACCCCGCCGACCCGGACAGCCTCACCGCCCGCCAACTCGACCACTGGGCAACGACTCTCGCGGGCCTGCCCGACACGCCGCTGCCGCTGCCCACCGACCGGCCCCGGCCCGCGCGGCCCAGCCACCGCGGCGGCGCCGTCACCGCCCACCTCGACGCCGGCACCCACCGCCGCGTCCGCGACGTCGCGCGGGCCCACGACGCGACCGGCTTCATGGTGCTGCACGCGGCGCTCGCCGCGCTGCTCGCCCGCCGCAGCGGCCGCGCCGACATCGCCGTCGGCACCGCCGTCGCCGGGCGCGCCGACCCGCGCCTGCACGCCCTCGTCGGCATGTTCGTCGGCACCCTCACCCTGCGCACGACCGTCGCCGGGGACGAGCCGTTCGGGGACCTGCTGCGCCGCATCCGCACCACCGACCTCGACGCCCTCGCGCACGCGGACGTCCCGTTCGACCGGGTCGTCGCGCGGGTCGCGCCGGTCCGCGGCACCCACCATCCGCTGTTCCAGGTGCTGCTCGCCCACCGCACGGTGCCCGCGGGGGAGGACCTGCCGCAGCTGCCCGGCCTGCGCGTGCGCGAATTCGATGCCGGCACCCCGGCCGCGCAGTTCGACCTCACCTGGGACGTCACCGAACGCGACGGCGATGGCGGCATCGACGTGCGCCTCGTGTACGCCACCGACCTGTTCGACCCCGCCACCGCGGGCGCGCTGCTCGACGACTACGTCGCGCTGCTCGGCGCCGCGCTCGCCGACCCCGGCACCGCCGTCGGCGACCTCGCTGCCTCCGCGCCGGCGCCGTTGTCCGCGCCCGCCGCGGCGCCGCGCACGCTGCCGCAGCTCCTGGCCGCCACCGCCCGCACCCACCCCGGCGCCATCGCCGTGCGGGCCGGGGCCGTCGCCTGGACCTACGCCGGGCTCGCCGCCCGCGCCGACGTCGTCGCCGGGGAACTGCGCGCCCGCGGCGTGACCCGCGGCGACGTGGTCGCCGTGGCCGTGCCGCGCGGGGAATGCTGGCCGCTCGCGGTGTGGGCCGTCGCCCGGACCGGCGCGGCGTGGGTGTCCGTCGACCCGGCGCAGCCGCCCGCCCGCGTCGAGACCGTCCTGCGCGACAGCGGCGCCACCGTCGGGTTGACCGTGGCAGGTGCCGAACCGGTGGGGGAGGGCATCGACTGGGTGGACCTGACCGGCGAGTGGGAGGCGCGGGGAATCCCTGCGCCGCAACCGCATCCGGACGACACCGCGGCGGAGCCGCATCCGGACGACACCGCGGCGGAGCCGCATCCGGACGACACTGCGGCGGAGCCGCATCCGGACGACACTGCGGCGGAGCCGCATCCGGACGACACTGCGGCGGAGCCGCATCCGGACGACACTGCGGCGGAGCCGCATCCGGACGACACTGCGGCGGAGCCGCATCCGG
>NZ_JAALEG010000068.1:0-5723 GCF_011058165.1 Rhodococcus aetherivorans | reverse complement strand
GCATCCGGACGACACTGCGGCGGAGCCGCATCCGGACGACACTGCGGCGGAGCCGCATCCGGACGACACTGCGTATCTGATCTACACGTCCGGGAGCACCGGCACCCCCAAGGGTGTCGCCGTGCCGCACCGCGGCCTGACCGCCGTCGTCGACGCGCAGCGGCACGTCCTCGGCGTCGCGCCGGGCAGCCGGGTGCTGCACGCGGCGTCGCACACCTTCGACGCGTCGGTGTTCGAACTGCTCGCCGCCCACGCGCACGGCGCGACCCTCGTCGTCGCCCCCGACCACGTCTATGCCGGAGCGGCGCTGCAGCGGCTGATCGTCGACGAGCACGTCACCCACGTGGTCGCCACCCCCACCGTGCTGGCCACCCTCGACCCGGACGTGCTGGGGCGCCCGGTCACCGTCCTGTCCGAGGGCGAGGCGCTCACCGCGCCCGTCGTCGAACGCTGGCGGCGGCACCGCCTGCTCAACGGGTACGGGCCCACCGAGTTCACGATCGCCGTGTCGTTCGGCGGGCCGTTCGACCCCGGCGCCCGGCCCACCGTCGGCGCCCCCGTCGCCGGCGCCACCGCCCACATCCTCGACGCGCGCCTGCACCCCGTCCCGGCCGGGGTGATCGGTGAGCTGTACGTGACCGGGGCGGGCCTGGCCCGCGGCTACCACGGCCGAAGCGGGCTCACCGCAACCAGATTCGTCGCCGACCCGCACGGCGAGCCGGGTGCGCGCCTGTACCGCACCGGCGACCTCGCGCGCGTCACCGCCGACGGCGAGCTCGACGTCCTCGGCCGTATCGACGAGCAGATCCAGCTGCACGGCATCCGCGTCGAACCCGCCGAGATCGACGCGGTGCTCACCGCCGCCGACGGCGTCGAGGCCGCCGTCACCGTCGCCGTGCCCGGCCCCGCGGGCGAAACCGTCCTCGCCTCCTACGCGCAGGGCAGCGCCGACGCCGCCGCGCTGCGCACCCGCGTGGCCGCGCACCTGCCGCGCGCGCTGCGGCCCGCCGCGATCACCGTCGTCGACGCGCTGCCGCTGCTGCCGTCCGGCAAGGTCGACCGCGCCGCGCTGCCACGTCCCGACTTCGCCTCGCCCGCAGACGGATTCGTGCCACCCGACGGGGCGACGGCCGAGACGGTCGCCGCCGTGTTCGCCCGGCACCTCGGCCGGCCCCCCGGATCGGTGTCCGCCGACCTCGGGTTCTTCGACCTCGGCGGCACGTCGCTCGGGGCCGTCGCCGTCGCCGCCGACCTGCGTGCCGAACTCGACCGCGACGTCCCGCTCGACTGGCTGCTCACCGCACCCACCGTCGCCGACCTCGCCGACCGGATCGACCACGGCGGCGACGACACCGACCCGCTCGCCACGCTGGTGCCGCTCGCGGGGCGCCCCGACGGCACCCCGCTGTTCTGCGTCCACCCGATCAGCGGAATGTCGTGGTGCTACACGGGACTCGCGCCGCACCTGCCCGGAGTCGCGCTGTACGGGCTGCAGGCCACCCGGCTCGAGCCGCTGCCGCGCACCGTCGCCGAGTTCGCCGCCCGCTACCTCGACCGGATCCGCACCGTCCAGCCGGAGGGCCCCTACCACCTGCTGGGCTGGTCCCTCGGCGGAACCATCGCGCACGAGATGGCCGTGCAGCTGCACCAGGCGGGGCAGCAGGTGGCGTCGCTGATCCTGCTCGACACGCTCACCCCCGACACCCTCCCCGACGTCGCGGCCCTGCCGGACGAACCCGTCGTCGAACTCGAGGTGCCCGGCCTGCCGCCGACGTTCGTCGCCGAGATCCGGGAGCGGGCTCTGGCCGCGGGCGCCGCGTTGGAGGAGGCCGTCACCGCGCACACGCCGCGTGTCCTCGACGGCGACGCGCTGCTGTTCCGGGCCCGGCCCGGCGGGCAGACCGGACCCGACCTCGCGGCGAGCTGGCGGCGCCACGTCCGTCGCGTCACCGAGCACGACGTGCCCTACCCGCACTCCGACCTGACCACCCCCGGCGCGCTGGCCCTGATCGGCCCCACGCTCGCCCGGCACCTGACCGAACGACAGATTTCCGCGCCCGTAGGGTGCACCGACAGTGTCACAGCAACGAGGGAGACACCGTAATGGAAGTACACGACTACCTACGCATCCTGCAGGCGCGATGGAAGATCGTCGCCGTGACGACCGTGGTGGCGGTACTCGGTGCGCTCGGAGCCTCCCTGCTCACCACCCCGATCTACCAGGCGAGCACCCGGCTGTTCGTCTCCACCTCCTCCGGGGCCTCGGTCAACGAGATCTACCAGGGCAACCTGTTCTCGCAGCAGCGCGTCGCCTCCTACACCAAGTTGCTCACCGGCACCACGCTGGCGCAGCGCACCCTCGACCGGCTCGGCCTGTCCGACGTCACGCCGTCACAGCTCGCCGGAAAGGTCACCGCATCGTCCGCCCCGGACACCGTGCTCGTCGACGTCAAGGTCGACGACGAGTCGCCGGAGCGGGCCCGGGACCTCGCCAACGCCCTCTCCGACGAGTTCGTCGTCATGGCGCGCGAGCTCGAGACCCCCGAGAACGGCGGTGAGCCCACCGCGCGGGTCGTCGTCGAGCAGCACGCCGACACCCCGGTGACCCCGGTGTCGCCGAAGACGAAGCGCAACCTCGCGCTCGGCCTCGCCGTCGGCGTGCTCCTCGGCATCGCCCTCGCGGTGCTGCGCGACCGGCTCGACAACACCGTCAAGGACCGCAAGACGGTCGAGGAGCTCGCCGGGACGGGCCTGGTGGGCACCATCCCCCTCGACAAGGAGCGGCAGGAGCACGCGGCGATCGACTTCCAGGAGTCGAACTCCGGCAGCGCGGAGGCGTACCGGGAGATGCGCACCAACCTCAAGTTCCTCGACGTCGACAACCCGCCGCGCGTCATCGTCGTCACCAGCGCCCTGCCGGCCGAGGGCAAGACCACCACGGCCATCAACACCGCGCTGGTGCTCGCGGAGGCCGGCCATTCCGTGGTGCTCGTCGAGGGTGACCTGCGCCGGCCGCGGGTGTCGAAGTACCTCGGGGTCGTCGGCGACGTCGGGTTCAGCACCGTGCTGTCGGGCCAGGCCGGTCTGGAGGACGTGCTGCAGCCCAGCCAGTACGAGGGCCTGTGGGTGCTGGCCTCCGGGGCGCTGCCGCCCAACCCCAGCGAGCTGCTCGGCTCCGAAACCGCCAAGCACGTCATCGACCACCTGCGGGCGCGCTTCGAGTACGTGATCATCGACGGCTCGCCGGTCCTGCCCGTCACCGACTCGGTCGTGCTCGCCGCGGCCACCGACGGCGCGCTGCTCATCGCTCGCCACGGCAAGACCACCCGGGAGCAGCTCAGCCGCGCGGTCGGCAACCTGGGCAGCGCCGGCGCGCACCTGCTCGGCACCATCATCACGATGACGCCGAACAAGGGCCGCGGCGCCTACGAGTACCGGTACTACTACGAGTCCGACGAGTCGGCGAAGAAGGCCACGGCCGCTGCGTCGGCGCCCGTGCAGCCGGGGCCTGTTGCACAGACCACCGGCGGACGCCGCTACCGCGAGGAGCAGAACCGGCCGGAACCGTACCGGCCGGAGCAGCCGCACCGGGGCGGGCAGGACCACGACGACGCGCAGCCGGGACAGCACTACCGGGCCCCGCAGGCGTACACCGCCGATCCCGCCTACCGCGAGCAGGCGGTGCCGACGGCGGTGTCGCGGCCCGTCGCGCCGTCGCCCATGCAGGGCCCGCGCAACGGGTCAGTCGTGGATCCGGGCGAGCAGCGGTAGCAGCAGATCGGCGATCTCGGTCCCGACGGCGACGAACGTGTCCTCGTCCAGACCGATCGGATCGGTGACGTCCTCCGGTCCGGGCGCGGGGAACTGCGCCCGGGCGGTGGCGAGCTCGGCGACGGTCTCGGCGCCGCTGAGCTGCTGCAGCCGCGCGGCCTCGCGCAGCGTGAACGTCCGCTTGAGCATCCGCGGCGCCGCCTGCAGCACGGCCCCCCGATGCGACTCGGCCATCGTGATCACCAGGTCGGCGTCCTGGGCGATGTGCGGCGACAGGCGCCGGGCGACGAAACCGTCGGGCTCGCCGCCGAGCTGGCGCAGCACGAGCGCGGCCGTCGGCTCCATGGGCCGCCCGACCATGCCGCGGGTGCCGGCGCTGTGCGCGGACAACTCACTCCGGCCGGTTTCCGTCGCGTATGCGGTGGTCAACAGCTCGGCGGTGGGCGATCGGCAGATGTTCCCGGTACAGACGTACAGAACCCGCATCGCTCGATCCTAGGCAGCACACGGGTCGCTCGTCCGGTTGTGACGGCGTGTGTCCGATTCGCCGGGTGGGCGTGTCCGGACCGTTCGGTAGCATCGGGCGGTCGGGATGCGCCGGGGGTGGATGTGCGGCGCAAAACACAATCAGAAGGCGGCTGATGAGTTCGGTTCTCGGGGTGACCGCAGGGACGAGTGCCGTCCGGATCGTTCGTCCGATCGATCCGGCCGCGCCCGCCGCGGGCTACCAGTTCCAGGTGGTGGAGACCAGGCAGGACGATCCGGCACGGCTCGCGGCGCAGACCGTGGGCGTGCTCGTGCAGGCCGGCATCGCGGGCGACACCGTCGAGCGGGTGGGCCTGGTGTACCGCGACGCCGCCGACGCCGAGCGGCTCCGCGCCGCGATGGCCGAGCAGGGACTCGACCGCTACACCCTCGTCGGCGAGTCCGAGGCGGCCCTGGCCTACCTGCGGACCACCGGCGAGCTCCCCGGTGACGTCGCGGTGCTCTACGACCTGGGTGCCTCCGGGCTCACCGTCACCGTCGTCGACCGCACCACCGGTGCCGTGCACACCGAACGCACCAGGACCGTCTCCGGCCGACTGTTCGACGACGCGGTGCGCCTGCACCAGCTCGGCTCGGACGGGGTGTGGCGACCCGACGACCCGGAGGACGAAGAGTTCGTCGCCCAGTGCCGCACGGCCAAGGAACAGCTGTCCGGCAGCGACGCCGTCGCCGTGCCGGGCACTGCCGGCGTGATCCTCATGTCCCTCGAGACCTTCGACCCGCTGATCACCCCGCTCGTGGAAGGTTCCGCGCGGTTCCTGCGCGACGTCGTGCACCGGTCCGGCGCCCGGCCCGAGACGATCGTGCTGCTCGGCGGCGGCGCCCACGTCCGGCTGGTGCGCCGGGTGCTCGAGACGTGGATGAAGCTGCCCGTCGTGGTGCCGCACGAACCCGAACTCGTCCTGGCCAAGGGCGGCGCCCTGCGCGCCGTCGCCGCGGGCCCCGCCGCGTCGGCGGTCACCGAACTGATCGTCCCGCCGGGGGCGACCGAACGCATCGTCCCGCCGCGCGGAGTGGCGCCGCAGCGCACCGAGCGGCTCGCGCGGACCGAGACACCCGCGCCGGCCGCGGTGGACGACGCCGGGCCGCCGGAGCGGACGCCGGCGTGGAAGCGGGCGACGACCGCGCCCGGCCCGCACGTGTCGGGCCGCCAGATCAGCGGGGCCGGGCTGGCCGGCACCGCCCTCGGTGTGGTGGCCATGATCGGGCTGGCGCTGGGCGCACAGAACACCTTCGCCGGCGACGACGAGTCGGAGCCCCGGCCGACCGAGGTGATCGTGACGACGCCGCCGCGGACCCCGCAGCCGGCGCCCGCCGTCGCGCCGGCGCCGGCGCCGCCGACGACCACCGTGCCGCCGACCGAGGAGTCCACGACGGAGCGGGTGGTGCCGCCCCCGCCGGTGGCC
>NZ_JAALEG010000067.1 GCF_011058165.1 Rhodococcus aetherivorans | reverse complement strand
GGGGGTGGGACCGTCCGTCGCGGGGGTTGGACGTGCGGGCCACCAGTCCCAGCTGGACCAGGCTGCGCACCGTCGCGCTGACGTTGCTGCTCTGCAGTCCGAGCACGCGGACGAGATCGCGGGAGCCGTGCCGCGTCACATGCGCGGTTGCCTCATCGCATCACCGGCAGTATCCGCGCGCCCGACCGGCCCGATGCCGCCTCGATGAAGGCCCGCGCATCCGGGACGGCGGCGAGCACGTTGCGGGTGCGTTCGAGTGCCTCCGGTTCGGGCGGCGGTCCGCCGACCGTGTCGACGACGTCGAGCAGGTGAACGGTCGTTTCGAGGATGGCCAGGTCGAGGAGCGCGCCGAGCGTCACCGAGCCCAGCAGAGGATGTGGGACGACGGTCTCACGGCCGAGGCCGGTCAGGCGATCGAACGCCTGCGGCAGTTCGACGGCGAATCGCTCGACGAGCGTCTCCCGGCCGACGTCGGTGGCGGCGCGGCGAACCATCTCGGCGATCCGTCGGTGCATCGGTTCGGCGGCGACCGGGTCGGCGTTGAAGACGCGGAGCATCTCCGCGGCGCTGGTGACCTTCGCCGTGCCGTCGGACGCGGGGTCGGCGAGCAAGGCGATCAGGGCGTCCGGTGTGACGTGGACGTAGAGGTCCCGAACGGTCCAGCCCGGCAGCCGGGTCGGGGCCGTCCACTGCTCGTCGCTCAATTCCCGTGCCCGTTCGGCCCACGAGCGCCACAGCCGTATCAGCAGGGCTCGATCCCGGTCGAAGGTCGATGTCACCGCACTCCCCCTCGTTCGGTCACCCGCGCGGCGGCCTCGGCCGGTGGGTGGTCGTCTTCCTGATGCTCCCGTCGGTGTCGTAGTAGGTCCACTCGCCGGTCTTGCGGCCGTGACCGTCCACGGCGTTCGGACTCTCGGCCGGCGTGCTCATCCGGAAGTCCCGAACCGGCCCAGGGCGCTGCGCGCGCCGTCGGGCCCGGCGGTGACCGTCGAGAGATCTCCCACGAGCGACGAGTATATGCAAGCGATTGCTTGCATATCAACAGCTCGGCGGGACGCGCGCCGAGTCACCGCGTCACGGGCGCGCGCCACATCTTCCACAGGGTGGGGCCGCCGTTCGGGACGGCGATCTCGCCGGTGACCCGGAAGCCGAACCGCTCGTAGTAGGAGATGTTCTTCTCCTTGCTCGATTCGAGATAGGCGGGCACGCCTTCGGCGTCACAGCGGTCCAGCCGGGACCGCAACAGCGCCTTCCCGAATCCCCCTCCACGCGTGGCGTTTCCGGTCCCGATGGCGGAGAGGTACCAGTGCGGCTCGGCCGGATGCGCATCCTCGAGCGCGCCGTTGACCTCGGCGCCGACGCGGGCGCGGCCGCCGAGCGCGTGAATCATTCCCGCGGTGACCAGGACCGACCGCCAGCCGGTGACCTCCCATCGGCCCGGTGGCGCCCACATGGTCGCACCCCCGGTGGCACCGTCCGGACCCTCGGCGATCTCGAGTCCGCCGTGCGCCAGCAGGTGGTGGCGCGCCTCCGCGGCGAACATGCGTGGCAGACCTCGGCGCCGGCGCTCGTCGTCGGGCCACATCCACATCATCACCGGATCGTCGAAGAACGCATCGGCGAGGGTGCGGGCGAAGACCGGTATGTCCCGTCTGGTGACCGGGCGGACGGCGGGGGTCATGCGGACGAGGCTACCGGCGTCAACGATGGAACGTTGCCGCCCAGCAGGTTTTACGTCGTTGTCACATGGGGGCGGGCACAACTGTTTCATTTCGTGCAACACTGTTTCTCAGCACGAAACCACCCCTGTTGCGAGTTGTGAGGAAGCACGATGACCGAAACCGCGAACATCGTCATCGTCGGCGGCGGACTCGAGGGCCTGGCTGCGGCCTGGTGCCTCGCCGAGCGCGGCGAAACCGACGTTCTCGTCCTGGAACGCGGAACTCTGTGTTCCGGCATGACCGGCAAGTCGAGCGGCATCGTCCGCTGCCACTACGGCGTTCCGTCGCTGGCGGCGATGGCCTGGCACGGCGTGCAGGTCTTCTCCGAGGCCGAGCAGATCTTCGGCACCGACATCGGCTTCCGGCAGACCGGATACGTCGTCGGCGTCGGGCCCGACAACACCGCCCCGCTCGCCGCCAACGTCGAGATGCACCGCTCCCTCGGTGTGCCCGTCGAGACGATCGACGCCGACGAGGTCCGCCGACTGCTGCCCGGAATCGCCCTCGATCCCTTCGCGGCCTTCGCGTACGAACCACTCGGCGGCCACGGCGACGCCTACATGACCGGAATGGCCTACGGCACCCGCGCCCGTGCCCTCGGCGTGCGAGTGCGTCAGAGCACCACCGTCACCTCGCTCCTGCAGCGCGACGGCGGCGAGGTCTACGGTGTGCGGCTCGCGGACGGCTCCGAGATCCACGCGGGCACCGTCGTGCTCGCGACCGGCGTGTGGTCGCCGGCGCTCGGCGCGACCGCCGGGGTGGACATCCCGATCCGGGCCCAGCGGGAACAACTCCTGCTGGTCGACCAGGGCGAACCCACCCCGGACATCCCCACCTTCTCCGACCTGGTGAACCTGCAGTACATCCGGCGCGAGCCCAACGGGGACCTGCTGGTGGGCAACAGCGACCACTCCACCCCGGAGTGGGCCGACCCGGACGACTACGTCAATCGCGCCGACGACCCGTTCGTGGAAACCGCCATCGCGAAGCTGGACCGGCTGCTGCCGGCCATGCCCGATCCGCGGCTCGCCTCGTCGTACGCGGGGTGCTACGACACCACCCCCGACTACAACCCGGTCATCGGGCCGTCCCCCGCCCCGGGGCTGTTCCTGCTCGTGGGCTTCAGCGGCCACGGCTACAAGATCTCCCCGGCCGTGGGCCGCCTCGCCGCCGACCTCCTGCTCGACGGCATCAGCAGCGACGCCGCCGTCGACGGCGCCGACTTCCGCTACTCCCGTTTCGCCGAGGGCAAACCGCTCGCCAGCCTCAATCCGTACGTCGGGGCCGGAGAGATGCGCTGACGAACCGGGCCGGCCGGCACGCCGCTGTACCGAAGCCCCGGAGGGGTATAGAACTGAAGGTGACGCTTCACCGCGGAAACCGGAGAAGGTACACGGCATGCCGGAAGGCGAGGACCTGTTCTCGGCCACGGGAGAGCCGGACACGGTTCTCCGCGTGTTCGAAGCACTGCCGTTCGCCCTCGGCGCGTGGCAGGGACCCGATCACGTGTACGTCGCGACCAACGCCGCCTACCGGGCGCTGCTGGGGCGCGACGACCTCCTCGGCCGGCCGGTGCGCGAGGTCGTACCGGAACTCGAGGGCCAGCAGTTCTTCGAGCTGCTCGACCGGGTGGCGGCGACCGGCGTCGCCGAGACCGCCAAGGAGTGGCGCCTGCAGATCGATACCGACGGTAGCGGCGTGGTCCGGGAGCGCTACTTCGACTTCACCATCGCCCCCCGTCGCGACCCCGACCGCGGCGTCGCCGGGCTGCTCTTCTTCGCCTCCGACGTGACCGACAGTGTCCTGGCCCGGCGCGGCGCCGAGGCACGGGCCCAGCTGATGTCGGAGAAGTACGAGCAGGCCCGCGACGCGGTGACGGTGATGCAGCAGGCGTTGCTGGCGCCGTCCGTCCCGGTCGTGCCGGGGGCCGAGGTGGCGGCCGCCTACCTGGTCGCCGCCGAGGACACGGCCGCCGGCGGCGACTGGTTCGACGCGTTGGCCCTTGCGAACGGCGAACTCGTGCTCATCACCGGGGACGTCGTCGGGCACGGCGTCGAGGCCGCCGCCGTGATGGGGCAGCTCCGCGCGGTGCTGCGCCAGCAGATCCTCGCGGGCGCGGACGTTGCCGCCGCCCTGTCCACCCTCGACGCCTTCTCGGCGCACGTCCCCGGCGCCCGCACCGCGACGGTCTGTGTCGTCGTCCTCGACACCGCCACCGGCCGGGTCCGCTACTGCACGAGCGGGCATCCCCCGCCGCTGGTGGCGAGCCCGGCCGGGGCGGTCCGATACCTCCCACCCTCGGGCGGAACGCCGATCGGTACCGGCTCGACGTTCCCCGTCGCCACCGACGCCCTCGCCGCCGGCGACGTCGTGCTGCTCTACACCGACGGACTGATCGAGCGCCCCGGCCGGCCCCCGCCGGCGAGCACCGCCGAACTCGCGGAGCGGGCGGCCCTGAGCGTGGCCGGCCGGTCGTTCCCGATCCCGGACACGCGCGCCCGGACGGTGGATCGGGTGTGCGCGGAGATCCTCGAATTCCTGCTCCGGGAAACCGGATACAGCGACGACGTGACCATCGTGGCCGCTCAGCGCACGGCCATGCCGGATCCCCTGCAGCTTCGGCTCCACGCCGACCGGGAGGCACCGAGGTCGGCACGGACGTCGTTGCGGCGATGGCTCGTGCGCATCGGTGCCGACCATGCCGGAACTGTGGCCGTCGAGCACGCGGTCTCCGAACTCGTGTCCAACGTCGTCGAGCACGCCTATTCCGGCGGCGACGCCGGGCATGCCCCGGTCGACATCGACGGGACGCTCGACGGCGACGGCTGCCTCCGGGTCCGCGTGCGGGACCGGGGCCGCTGGAAGACCCCCGCGAAAACCCCGGAGCCACATCGGTTACCGACCAGCCGCGGCCGCGGGCTCACGATGGTCCGGATCTTCGCCGACGACCTCGTCGTCGACAGCGACGACACGGGCACGACCGCGACGGTCACGTTCCGGCTCACCCGCAGCGCCCGCGTCGTCACCGAGTTCACGGAAGGCGCGATCGTCGGCCGTCCCGAGGTCTCGCCCGAATTCGCCGTCGCCGAAACCGAACCCGGTCGTCTCGCGGTGCGGGGGGACATCGACATCGACACCGCGCCCATCCTCAAGGGGTGCCTCGACGCCGTATCCCACAGCGGAACGCTGTCGGTGACAGTGGATCTGAGCGAGGTCACCAACCTCGGCTCCGCCGGGGTCTCCTTGCTCTCGACGGCCCGCGACCGCGCGGCCAAGCAGCACTCCACCGTCACGTTGGTGGCGCCACCCGGCAGCACCGCCCACCACGTGCTCAGCCTGGTCGGACTCCACGGCCGGGCCGACCCCGGCGGCGGCGACATCCCGGAGCCGTCAGGGGATCCGGAGACGTGAACCCGGCACCGACCGGGGGTCGGTGCCGGTCGAAATCCGGCTCAGCTCGCGATCTTCCGTCTCCGGGACTGCACGTACTTCTCCCGCTCGGAGACCGACATCCCGCCCCACACTCCGTAGGGTTCGCCCATGGTGAGCGCGTGCTCGCGGCACTGCTCGATGACCGGGCACCGATGGCACATCTCCTTGGCCTTCGACTCTCGCTGGTACCGCGCTCGGCCCCGTTCGCCGTCGGGCGAGAAGAACACCGACGAGTCGACGCCGCGGCACAAGCCCTGCATCTGCCAGTTCCAGACATCGACGGTCGGCCGGAGCGGGTGAGGTGACAATGGCACGGGGCTCTCCTTGACAGCAGGCTCGCACGCAGTGCGAGCGGACCGGACGAAAGTCTGCGACCTTTCGCTCACTTCGATCCACGCGCCGGGACCGCCCCGAAGGGCCGATTCTCGGTTCGTCGATCTCATGGACCGGGGAGTACCCCGCGCCACCGAAATTCATGCCAACAAAGAGCGAGATTTGTCGAAGGTTCGCGAGACCGTGGGCGGCGCCGCCGGCCGGGCTATTCCCCCGGAGGACATACCGCCTGGTCGGGGGACGACGCGGCCGCGTCGCCCCGCGCGAGGGCGACCGTCGCGGCCACCATCACCGCCGCCGCGGTGACCAGAACCACACTCATGGCGCGGTCCGCGTCGAGGTATTCCCCCAGGACCACGAATCCGAGCAGCGACGCCACGACCGGTTCCAGGACGGTGGTGGCGGGCAACGACGCCCGCAGATCACCGGCCTGGAACGCCGCCTGCTGAACCGTCACCGCCCCCGCGGCGAGGAGCAGGAGCGCCCACAGTTCGGGAGCGGTGGCGAGCGGCAGCACACCGCGGGACGCGATGTCGACCACTCCCTTGGTCAGTACGGCCGAGACCCCGAACAGGGCGCCGCCCACGGCGCCGAGCAGCAGCGCCTTGCGCGCGCCGCGCACCCGCCGGGCGGCGATCAGACCGGCCGCCACCAGCGGGGCACCGACGAGACAGGTGAGCACCCAGTGCAGCGGCTCGGCCCGGGCGAGTCCCGGCCGGGGATTCCCCAGCACCACGAGCACGGCGACCGACCCCGTGAGCGCCGCCGCCCACAGCCACTCACTCCGGCCGACGCTGCGATCGGCGAGGCGGGCACCCAGTGGCAGCGCGAACAGGAGTGACAGCACCAGCAGCGGCTGCACGAGCAGCAGAGAGCCCCGGCCGAGCGCCGCGGCCTGGAAGGCGTATCCCCCGACGCCGGCGACGGTGCCCAGCCACCACACGGGGTTGCGGACGAGAGCGGTGATCGGGCCCAGCGTGCCCACGGCGTCGTCCGGCACACCGGCCGCCGTGCGTTGACGCACGACCGTACCCACCGCGATGCACAAGGCCGCGGCGATCGCCAGCAGCGCTGCGCCCACCGAGTCCGACACGCGCCCAACCCTAGGGCGAAGCGCGGTACCTCGCCGATCGAACGAGCCGGGCCCGACCGGGTCGCCCGCGGCCGGTCGCGCGGTACCACCCGGGCACGGTCAGCGGCCGGCCATCGCCCTGAGCAGCGGGGCTGCGGGCAGCGACGCGAACAGCGCCGCCTCGTCGCGCCACGTCGACTCCTCGTCGAGGAACCGCAGGATCGGCTCCGCGGAGGACCGGTCGAACAGCCCCGCGAAGGCGCGCTCGAGCACCGCGGGCCGCTCGACGACGGCCCGCAGCAGCCCCTGGTCGTACCGGGCGAACCGGGACGGAGCAGGCCGCACGTCGAAGGGATGCCCGTGCCGGGCGAGCGACTGCGCGATCGCCGCACTGTCGCACTGGATCCGCTGGTACGCATATCCGCTGCTGCCCTTGAGCATTCCGCCCGCGGCGCCGATGCGCACGATGTTGCCGCTGCGCCGCGCGGGCGGCCGCGACGCCAACGGCAGCCGCGCGGACTCGTCCGCCTCCACGACGTAGGTGTCCTCGTCCGCGCCGAGCACGGCCGCCAGGTACTCCCGGAGCGCCTCGTCGTGAGCGGCGGTGCCGACGGGCCCGCCGTCGGGGTGCGCGAAACTCGTGTGCTCGACGAGGGCGTGCCGGGTATCGGTGGGCAGCACGTACACGAAGGACGCCGCCCGGCGCTGATCGGTGCGGAAGTCGAACAGGGTGGGGACGTCGGGATCGAACAGGGGAGCTTCGGTGCGGATCCGCCACCCGCGGAAGTCCAGCCACGCATCGGGGCTCGTCCCGCGGTCGTCGGCGTCGGGGCCCCGGCCGTCGAAGACCCACTCGGGGTGCAGCTCCGTGCCGTCGGACAGGGCGACACGCGGGCGGGCCCCGTCGTGCACCTGCGTCACCCGGCCGGTGCGGAGCCCGATGTCGTCGACTCGGTCCGTAACCTCGCCGACCACCGACGCCAGGTCGGCTCCGCGGACGACGCCGTACCGGTACCGGCCGAGGCCGAGCGTGCGGGCCCGTCCGCCCGCATGGACCCGGATCCGGGCGAACCGCGCGGAGACGGCCGCGTCGAGCAGCCCGGACCGGCGGGACCAGAACGCCCAGCCGGCGTCACGGATGTCGCGGGCGCCGTCGTCGACGAGCACCACCGGGCCGGGTCGCGCCGGGACGGCGGCGAGATGGGCCGCCAGCGACAGTCCGCTCAGGCCCGCACCCAGGACGGCGATGCCGCCGTCGACCGGTCCGCTCCACGCTCGCACGCTCGCTTCTCCCCTCGCCGGAGACCCTCCCTCCGTCACCGTACCGGCCGCCGGTGAATCCGGTGCGCCACTACGCGGCCCGGGCGCGCGTCCGCTCGCGCAGCCAGGCCATCGCCGGCATGCGGTAGGAGTCGATGCCCTTGTACGCGGCGATCTCGGCGGGCAGTTCCTCGACGATGTCGGCGAGTTGCTCGGCCCACGCCGGGACCTGCGCGATCTCCTCGAGCGGTGCCATGTAGGTGCGGATGTTGAACACCAGCGCCCCCGTCATCGGCAGGCGGATCAGGTGCTCGAGTTCGATGCGCAACTGGATGCGGCCCCAGTCGCGTTCGGCGATCAGCCGCGGCATGTCGTCCATCCACTCGGGCATCGTCTCGAGGCTGGTGTCCCGGCGCCGCGAACCGACCGCGGAGAAGGTCCAGTTCACCCGCCGGTACGGCCGCTCGGTGGTGAGGCGCCGCATGAACTGCTCGGCGCGGTCGGTCACCCCGTTCGGGGTCAGGCCGGGAACGGGCCGGTGGATCTCGTGCAGGCTCATGCCGATGTCGAACTTGACGGACCAGTCGGCGGACGACGTGACCAGCGCCGCGTCGAACCACAGGTGCCCGTCGCGCTCGGTCACCAGCAGCACGTCGTCGGGCAGCTGACACCCGATGAACACCAGCGGATGCTCCGGCAGGGTGCCCGAATCCCCCGGCACGAACCATTGATCGATTCCGAGAAGGTCGTTGCGCCAGCGGTATCCGCCGTTCTCGACGTCGAGATGCATGACGTCGGGAAACGAGGCCGCCATGTCGCGCATGTAGTAGAGCATCAGGTCCCAGCACGCCGGCGTCATGTGCGGCAGCATCTGCACGCGCCCGGGGTCGGCCTCGACGATCGAGCGACGCAACCGCATCATCTCGACGTACTCGTCGTGGCTCTTGCCCAGGTCGACGATGCGCTCGCCCCAGGCCCCGGCGGCGGTCTCGGTGCGGCGCGGCGCCGGTTCGACGTTCACGGCGTAACGGAACGTCCTGTCGCCCTCGGGGAAAGGCCACGGCAGGCAGGACAGGTCGCTGACGACGGAAGTGGTCACGAAGGTTCCTTTCCGATGGCGGGTCAGGCCACGGCGCCGAGATAGGTGCCGTGATGTCCCGACAGATGAGGACGGATCTCGAGGTCCAGGCCGCACGAACCGCAGGCGACGACCGCCCCGGGAGCGGCGTCGACGGACTGGGTGGTGGCGCAGTGCGGGCAGAACAGCGACACTCCGTCGGCGGCGGTGACGTAGGTGGTCATCTCGCACGGCAGCACGCCGGCGGTACGCGCCGCAGCCGTCGCGGCCATCGCCTCACGCCGCGGGCCGGCGATCAGCACGCGGGCGCCGGCGCGGGCCTCACGCACGAGCCGCGACACCTCGTCCGCGCTCGCGTTCGGCACCGTGGTCGCGACGCGGCCGAGGGCGAGTGCCTGCGCCGCCCAGGCCGTCACCGCGGCCCGCGCGTCGGCGCAGTCGCCGAGGCTGAACAGCAGGTGGATGCGCCCGCCCGGATCGATCGGGGGCACCGCACCGGTGACGAATCCCGAGTTCTTCACGGCCGCACACCTCCGAACTCGCGCAACCACTTCAGACCGGGTTCGCGGGTGCGCGTGATGCCCTTGTAGTCGGCCATGTCCTCGGGCAGTTCCTCGAGCACCCGGTAGAGCCGGTCGGCCCATTCCGGCACCAGCGCGATCTCCTCGAAGGGCAGCAGGTAGGTGCGGATGAGGAACATGATCGCGCCGGACGCGCCGAGCCGGATCAGGTGCTGCACCTCGACCCGCAGGTGCAGGCGACGGCCGACGTCGTCGAGTGGGCCCTCGGCGAGCAGGCGCCGATCGCGTCCCCATTCGGGATACGTCTCGGTGGCCGTGTCGAGCCGGCGGTCCACGGTGAGGGTCCAGTTGGTGCGCCGATACCGTTGCCCGGCGTGCAGTCCCATGAGGAAGGACTGGGCGCGGGTGATCACCCCTTCGGTGTGGATGCGGGGCACGGGACCGTGGATCTGCAGGAAGCTCATCCCGACGTCGAAGCGCAGCGACCAGTCCGCGGCGAACGTCACCAGGCCCGCGTCACCCCACAGGGCGCCGTCGCGCTGATCGAGCAGCACGACGTCCTCCTGGATCTGCCGGCCGATGTACAGCAGCGGCGGCTCGGGCAGGGTGGCGGACTGCCCGTAGACGAACGCCTGCTCGAGGTCGAGGGCGCGGTTGCTCCACCGCCGGACGGTGCCGTCACGGTCGAGCGCGAACGTCTGAGGGTATGCCTCGGCCAGCATCTTCATGAGGGTGAGCATCGCGTCCCACTGCGCGACCTCCATGTGCCCGAGCGCCTGGAAGCGGCTCGGGTCGGCGTCGAGCACGCGCCGTCGTTCGGCGAGTTCGTCGAGAAGGAAGCCGTCCATGTCGACCGGGTGCTCACCCCAGCCGCCGGCCGCCGTGTCCGCGCGGGTCCCGGCCGGCTCGACGTTGGTGCTGTACCGGTAGGTGTCCCGCGGGAAGGGGAACGGGAACCGCGCGACGCGTTCCGGGAGCACCTCGAATTCGGTTGCGGCAGTCACAGGTCCAGCTCCAATCGCTCGCCGCCGGCGCGGGAGACGCACGGCATCATGCAGTCGCCGGCGTGCTTCTCCGCGTCGGTCAGGTACAGGTCGCGGTGCTCGATCGCGCCGTCCGCCACCGGGATCCGGCACTCGCCGCACACCCCCTGCCGGCACAGGTTGGGCACCGGTACCCCGCGCGCCTCGAGCGCTTCGAGCAGGCTCACGCCGGACTTCACGGCGATGTCGACCCCGGCGCGGCGCAGATGCGCGGTGAACGTGGTTCCGGGCTCGAGGTCGCCGACACCGAAGTGCTCGTAGTGGATGCGGGCGTCCGGCCAGCCCGCGCCGCGGGCGCGACGGGTGAGTTCGTCGATGAGACCGGAGGGCCCGCATACGTACAGGTGGGTGCCGAGCGGCTGATCGAGCAGGGCCGGGCCGAGTGCGGCCCAGAACTCCTCGGGGGTGTGGTAGGTGTGCAGGCGGTCTCCGCACAGTTCGCGCAACTCGCCGAGGTGCGGGCCGTCGCCCTCGCGGAAGGTGTAATGGACCTCGAAGGAGCGGCCCCACTGAGCGGCGGCGCGGGCGTGCGAGAGGATGGGTGTGACGCCGATACCGCCGGCCACGAGCATGTGGTGACGCGCGGTGAGGATCGGCGCGAAGGCACTTCGGGGCCTGCTGACCTCCACGACGTCCCCGACCTCGAGGGCGTGGATCCAGCGGGAGCCGCCCCGGCCGGTCTCGTCGAGCCGCACGGAGATCGAGTAGCTCTGCGGTTCGAGCTCCGGACCGGTCAGGGAGTAGGAGTTGCGGCGGGGCCGGCCGTCGTCGTGGGCGCCGCAGGAGAGCACGACGTGGCTGCCCGGGGTGAACGACGGCAGCGGCGCACCGGTGGGGTCGACGAACCGCACGTGCCGCACTCCGGTGGCGACGGTGGCCACCTCGGCGACGGTGAGGGCGAGGGTCGCGTCGCTGCGCCGGACGGCCGCTCCGGCATCGGATACGAGGGTCATCAGCTTTCCTCCGCGTCGAGCTGGTAGCCGAGATATGCGCCGTGGTGGCGCGAAACGTGGTGGTACACGACGAGTTCCGCCGAACACGCGGGGCACGTGCTGGTCTGCCCGATCGCGGCGGTGGCGTCGTGGGTGTGTCGGCAGTGGGCGCAGTACACCGTGCGCGTGTCCGTGGTCAGCACCTCGGGCAGGATCTCGTCGTCGAGCGCCCCCGCGGCGACGGCCACGGCCCGGGCGGCGAGGACGGCGGCCTCGTCGCCCACCAGCACGAGCCGCCAGCCGACGCGGGCCGCGGAGAGCTGGCGCTGCAGCACCTCCGCGGCCGCGTCGCCCCAGGTGGCGGGCGCCCGTAGCCAGCTCACTCGCCGGCCTTCGAAGGAGGTCACCAGGCGGCGGGCGTGGTCGGTGGCGGCGTCGCCGAACGACAGGACGGTGACCGTCCTGCCGCCGTCGGCCACGGTCCGCTCCTCGTCCCAGCGCGGCACGCTGGTGGTCTCCATACAGACGCTCATGGCCGGATCCTTACGGTGCGAACGTGCGCTGGCCGACGTAGAACGCCAGGGCGCCGTGGGGGGTGGTGAAGCGGATCCGCGAGCCCTTGGGGAAGAAGATCGCGTCCTTGGCGCGGGCGATCTCCACCTGGCCGGTATCCAGGTTCTCCAGGCGGAACTCCCCTTCGAGGACGACCTTCATCTCGTCGTACTCGTACAGATAGTCCAGCGGGGCGTCGGTGTGCGCGAGCTTGAAGTAGCCCGCGGCCATCTCCGACCCCTCGGGGTTGGGATAGACGTCGTCGATGAAGCCCTCGGTGCCCGGGAATTCCTCGGTGGACATCTGGGGCAGGGTCTTCCAGAAGTCGGCGGTGACGCGGAATGCGGGAACCGTGGTGGTTTCTGCCATGAGTGCTCCTAGGAACGAGGCCGGCTGCACCGGCCGTGGGCGGGAGGACGGAACGTCGATCGCTGACGTGAAACAGACAGTAATGAGATGAAACGCACCGACGGTTGCCGACGCGTTAACGCGTGTAACCGAATCCTCTCAGCGTCAGGAACATTCGTTTCTCCCCCGAGCGGCGCGGGCCGAGCCGGACCGTCACCACAAACTCACGGCGGCGTAACACGCCCGTCATGCATGCTATGTTTCATTGCATTCGACAGCGATTCACCTTATGAAACTTCGCAGCCGAACCCCAGGAGTCCCCATGACGCTCGAAGCCACCGACCTCCCCGTGATGCGTCTGCCCTCCACGGACGCCCCCGCCGATGCCGCCGGCTCCGCCGATCTCGCCGCACTCGCCCGCGCCACCGACACCCGCTTCATCCTCGCGGTGTTCACCAACCTCGCCGGCAAGCCCTGCGCCAAGCTCGTCCCGGTCGAGGCGGTCGACGAGCTGCAGTCCGACGGGGTCGGCTTCGCGGGCTACGCCGCCGGAGCCATGGGTCAGGTCCCCAAGGATCCCGACCTCGTCGCCATCCCGGATCCCACCTCCTTCACGCCGATCCCGTTCGTGCGCCCGGGCCTTGCGCTGGTGCACTGCGATCCCCACGTCGAGGGCAAGCCCTGGCCCTACGCCCCGCGGGTGATCCTGAAGGAGGTTCTCGGCAAGGCGGCCGAACGGGGCCTGTCCGTCAAGGTCGGCGCCGAGATCGAGTACTTCCTCGTCCAGCGCGACGAGGACGGGACGCTGCGCACCGCCGACGTGCTCGACACCTCCCGGCAGCCCTGCTACGACGCCCGTGACGTCACCCGCATGTACGAGCACCTGACCTCGATCTCCGCGGCGATGAACTCCCTCGGCTGGGGCAACTACGCCAACGACCACGAGGACGGCAACGGGCAGTTCGAGCAGAACTTCCAGTACGCCGACGCGATGACCACCGCCGACCGCGTCGTCACCCTGCGCTACCTGATCTCGGTGCTCGCCGAGCAGCGCGGCATGACCGCGACCTTCATGCCCAAGCCGTTCGCCGACCGCACCGGCTCGGGCATGCACATGCACCTGTCGCTGTGGCGGGAGGACGGCTCCGCCTTCCCCGACGCCGAGGACCCCCGCGGTCTCGGCCTGTCCGAGACCGCCTACGCGTTCATCGCCGGCATCCTCGACCATGCCTGCGCCCTGCAGGGCGTGATCGCCCCGACCGTCAACTCCTACAAGCGGACCGGCGCCACCGCGACCAGCTCCGGCGCGACGTGGTCGCCGCGGCACGCCACCTACGGCGGCAACGACCGCACCCACTACCTCCGCGTTCCGGACGGCAACCGCGTCGAGCTGCGCGGCGGGGACGGCTCCGCCAACCCGTACCTCGCTGCCGCCGCGACCGTCGCGGCGGGCCTCGACGGCATCGACCGCAAGCTCGATCCCGGCGCACCCGGCGGCACCCCGAACTCGGAGACGCTGCCGATGACCCTGCTGCACGCGATGGACGCGCTCACCGCCGACCCCGTCGTCACCGGCGCCCTCGACGCCGCCGGCCCGGGCGTCGCCGAGTACTTCGCCTCCCTCAAGCGGGAGGAGTTCTTCCACTGGCACAACACCGTGACCTCGTGGGAGATCGACAGCTACCTGACCGCCTTCTGACCCGTTCGGTCCGAACGGGCCACCGCGAACGACGACCTGTAAAGGAGAGACGACCCATGTGCGGAATCGTCGGGCTTCACCTGCGTGACGCCTCCCTCGCCCCCCGGCTGGGTGGCCTGCTGACCGGCATGCTCGGCCAGATGGTCGACCGGGGACCGGATTCGGCCGGAGTCGCCCTCTACGGCGACCCCACCTTCTCCCCCGCCGGCCACGCGTCGGTGTCCCTGCTCGGCGCCGCCCCGGACGTCGCCGCCACCGCCGGTGCCGCACTCGGCGTGACCGTGACCGCGATCGACCTGGCCCCCACCACCGTGCTCCACGCGCCGGTCCCGGCCCAGTTGCTCGCCGACACCGTCCGCGCCGTCGACCCCGGTGCAACGATCATCGGCTTCGGCGACGACGTGACCGTCCTCAAGGGCATGGGCGATCCGGTGGCGCTGGCCGAGCGCTTCGGGATCCCGGCCGCCTCCGGCTGGCAGGGCGTCGGCCACACCCGCATGGCCACCGAATCGGCCGTCACCGCCGCCGGCTCGCACCCGTTCGCCGTCGGCCCGGACCAGTGCCTGGTGCACAACGGCTCGTTCTCCAACCACCTGTCGGTCAAGCGCGAACTCGAGGCCGAGGGTGTGGCATTCGACAGCGAGAACGACACCGAGGTCGGGGCACGGTTCGTCGCCAAGCACCTCGCCGAGGGCGCCGACCTGGAGAAGGCCCTGCGTCTGCTCGGGGAGCGCTTCGACGGGTTCTACACCCTCCTCGTGTCGACGTCCGACTCGTTCGCCGTCGTACGCGACCCGATCGCCTGCAAGCCGGCGATCGTCGCCGAGACCGACGCGTACGTCGCGATGGCCTCCGAGTTCCGGGCCCTCGCCGGCCTGCCCGGCATCGCGGACGCTCACATCTTCGAGCCCGAGCCGGAGCGGGTCTACGTATGGCACCGCTGACCAGCACCGACGCTTCCCCCATCTCTTCGACGCCGGAGACGCCCATGACCACCGAGACGCTGCGCACCGACACACTGCCCACCGACACGCTCCCCGCCACGGCGACGTACGACCTGGACGTCACCACCACGCGCGAACTGAACGCCGCACTGCAGGCCACCGAGGCCCCGGCCGCGGTGACCGTGACCAATCCCCAGGGCAAGCACGCCCTCGCGTGCGGGCTCGACCGGCCGATCGACGTGCGCATCGAAGGCCACGTCGGCTACTACGCCGCCGGGATGAACAAGCATGCGACCGTCACCGTCGCGGGCAACGCCGGGGTCGGGGTCGCCGAGAACATGATGTCGGGCACCGTGCGCGTCACCGGGAACGCCTCCCAGTCCGCCGGCGCCACGGCCCACGGCGGGCTGCTGGTGATCGAGGGCAATGCCGCCGCCCGCTGCGGCATCTCCATGAAGGGCGTCGACATCGTCGTCGGCGGCAGCATCGGCCACATGAGCGCCTTCATGGGACAGGCCGGACGGCTCGTCGTCCTCGGCGACGCCGGCGAGGCCCTCGGAGATTCGTTGTACGAGGCGCGCATCTACGTCCGCGGCACCGTCGCCTCCCTCGGTGCGGACTGCGTCAAGAAGGAGATGCGGCCCGAGCACCTCGAGGAACTGCGCGAACTCCTCCGGGCGGCCGGCTTCGACGCCGACCCCGCCGAGTTCACCCGCTACGGCTCCGCCCGCGGGCTCTACCACTTCCACGTCGACAACGCCTCGGCGTACTGATCGCACCGCCCGCACCGCATCCCAGGAGACTCCCATGACCTTCCAGCCCGGACTTCGTGAGTCGGCCACCTTCGACCGCAACGTCATCCACGAGATCCAGCGTGCCGCCGAGACCGGCATCTACGACATCCGCGGATGGGGCGCCAAGCGCAAGCTTCCGCACTTCGACGACCTGCTGTTCCTCGGCGCGTCGATGTCGCGGTACCCGCTCGAGGGTTACCGCGAGAAGTGCGAGACCGACGTGGTCCTCGGCGACCGGCACGCGAAGTACCCGCTGCACCTCGACATCCCGGTCACCATCGCCGGCATGAGCTTCGGGGCGCTGTCCGGGCGGGCGAAGGAGGCTCTCGGGCGCGGCGCCAGCGAGGTCGGCACGTCCACCACCACCGGCGACGGCGGCATGACGCCGGAGGAACGCGGTCAGTCCAAGCACCTCGTCTACCAGTACCTGCCGTCGCGCTACGGGATGAACCCCGACGACCTGCGCAAGGCCGACGCGATCGAGGTCGTCCTCGGCCAGGGCGCCAAGCCCGGCGGCGGCGGCATGCTGCTCGGGCAGAAGATCACCGAGCGCGTCGCCGGAATGCGCACCCTGCCCGTCGGTATCGACCAGCGCAGCGCGTGCCGGCACCCCGACTGGACCGGCCCGGACGACCTCGCCGTCAAGATCATCGAACTGCGCGAGATCACCGGGTGGGAGAAGCCGATCTACGTCAAGGTCGGCGCAACCCGCACCTACTACGACGTCAAGCTCGCCGTGAAGGCCGGTGCCGACGTCGTCGTGGTCGACGGCATGCAGGGTGGCACGGCCGCCACGCAGGACGTGTTCATCGAGCACGTCGGCATTCCCACCCTCGCCGCGATCCCCCAGGCCGTGCAGGCGCTGCAGGAGATGGGAATGCACCGCACCCCCGGTGGCGTGCAGCTCGTCGTCTCCGGCGGCATCCGGTCCGGCGCCGACGTCGCCAAGGCCATGGCCCTCGGCGCGGACGCCGTCGCCATCGGCACCGCGGCGCTGATCGCGTTGGGCGACAACAACCCCCGGTACCAGGCGGAGTACGAGAAGCTCGGCTCGGCCGCCGGGTTCTACGACGACTTCCAGGACGGCAAGGACCCCGCCGGCATCACCACGCAGGATCCGGACCTGCAGGCCCGGTTCGATCCGGTCGAGGGCGGCCGCCGCCTCGCGAACTACCTGCGCGTGCTCACCATGGAGGCCCAGACCATCGCACGCGCCTGCGGCAAGTCGCACCTGCGCAACCTCGAGCCGCAGGACCTCGTGGCCCTGACCATCGAGTCGGCCGCCATGGCGCGGGTGCCACTGGCCGGCACCAACTGGGTGCCCGGCCAGGGCTTCTGAGCCGCTGCCCGCCTTCCACCGAGCGAATGTGCCTTACTGTCGGCCTGTCCGACGGTAAGGCACATTCGCTCGTTCCGTGTGCCTGCCCCTCGCACGATCGTCCACTGTCGGGAAACAGCACGTACAGTGAGGACATGAGCAGCCCCGAGCGCCCCGTACTGCACGACGCGCCGGGCCGGGAGGTCCCGCGGGACACCCCGACCGGGGTGGACCTGGAACGCGCCATCGCACAGGAGGTCCGCAAGTTGCGGATCGCCAGCGGGCTCTCCGTGGGCGACATGGCCGCGAAGGTGGGCATCTCCAAGGCGATGCTGTCGAAGATCGAGAACGCCCAGACGTCGTGCAGCCTCTCGACCCTCGCCCGCCTGGCCGCAGGTCTCGACGTACCGGTGACGTCGCTGTTCCGCGGCGCCGACGCGCAGCGCGAGGCGGTGTTCGTCAAGGCCGGCCAGGGCGCGGAGATCGTCGGCCGCGGCACCCGCGTCGGACACCACTACGAGTTGCTCGGCACGCTGCGGGGCCAGCACAAGCGGCTCGAGCCCGTGCTGGTGACGCTCACCGACGCGAGCGAGGTCTTCCCGCTGTTCCAGCATCCGGGGACCGAGCTGCTCTACATGCTCGAGGGCGAGATGGTCTACGGGCACGGCGAATCCGAGTACCGGCTCCAACCCGGCGACGCCCTGCTGCTCGACGGCGAGGGCATCCACGGGCCGAACGAGCTCGTCACCCTGCCCATCCGGTTCCTCGCGGTCACCGCGTACCCGGACAAACACCAGGACTGATCCCGCTCTCCACCACGAGCGGGGGGGTTTCCGCGTCGAGAGGGACACCGCCGCGGTGCATCGCGGGTGCAGGCAGCGGTAACCGCCCCCTCGTCGCGAGAATCTCCCGCTCGACGACGAACGAGGCCCCCGCCGTAGCGGGGGCCTCACCCGTTGTCGGTCCTCGGTCAGAGCTTCTCGGCTGCCGCCTTGGACGTGAGTGCCGTCGCCGCCTCCGCGACCGACGCCGCCTCCGTACGGGACGTGCCGGTGAAGCCCACCGCGTCGAGCACGTAGGCGGTCTCGCCGTGCACGACGACGTCGAGACCCTCGTACTCGGCCTCCGGATCGACGCGCAGGCCCATCACCAGGTCGAGACCCTTGGCGATGATCCAGGTGACGACGAAGGAGTAGGCCAGCACCGCGAGCACCGCGACGGTCTGGGTGCCGAGCAGGCCGATTCCGCCGCCGTAGAACAGCCCGGCCGCGCCGCTGGGAGCCTCCGGCACCGCCAGTAAACCGATGAGCAGCGTGCCGAGAACACCGCCGACGAGGTGGATGCCGACGACGTCGAGAGCGTCGTCGTAGCCCAGGCGGAACTTCAGCGAGATCGCGAAGCAGCACAGCGCACCGGCCAGGGCACCGACGACCAGTGCGCCGAGCGGCGAGACGGCACCGCAGGCCGGGGTGATCGCGACGAGCGCGGCGATGAGGCCGGACGCGGCGCCGAGGGTCGTGGCGTGACCCTCCCGCAGCTTCTCGACGATCAGCCAGCCACAGATGCCGGCGCACGACGCGGCGATGGTGTTGAGCACGACGACCGAGGCGTTGTTGTCCGCGGCGAGCGCGGAACCGCCGTTGAACCCGAACCAGCCGAAGAACAGGATGCCGGCACCGAGAACGGTCAGCGGAAGGCTGTGCGGGCGGGGCGGATTCAGGAACGAGCGCCGCTTGCCCAGGACGATGATGACCGCGAGGGCCGCGATGCCGGCGTTGATGTGCACGGCGGTGCCGCCGGCGAAGTCGACCGCACCGAGGGTGTTGGCGATCCAGCCGCCGACGACGGACCCGTCCTCGGAATCGAACGCGAAGACCCAGTGCGCGACGGGGAAGTACACCAGCACAGCCCACAGCCCGGCGAACACCATCCAGGCCGAGAACTTCATGCGGTCGGCAAGGGCGCCGCACACGAGGGCGACCGTGATGCCCGCGAACAAGAGCTGGAATCCGGCTATCAGCGCCGGCGGGAGTCCCGGTTCGGCCGGCGCCTCGAGCAGCTGGCCGAGCCCGAGATACTCGAGGGGGTTGCCGAGCAGTCCGGCACCGCCGAGCGAGTTTCCGAGCACCGCCGAGTAGCCGAACAGGACCCACAGAACTCCGACGAGCGCGAAGCCCGCGAACGTCATCATGATCATGTTGAGCGTGCTGCGGACGCTCACCATGCCGCCGTAGAACAGCGCCAGCCCGGGAACCATCAGCGAGACCGCCGTGAAGGCCGCGAGAATCCAGGCGGTGTCGGCGGCAGCGATTGCCTCTTCCATAGGTGTCCACCTTGTTCAGTCCCGAGGGATCGCCCCTCGTACGTGTCGCGGTGACTGTCTTATGTTGTTAATCACCGTCATCTGAGAGTGAACCCAGTGTGTAATCTGCGTGGGAGCCGCCGGTGAACTTCGTGTAACGGCGGCTCGCCCCCGGCACTGCCCACCGCCGAGCGCTCGCTCGGGGGCGACCGGTAGCGTTCGAACTGGTATGCGCATCGCTCGCGGGTGAGGATGGACACATGACTCGACACGGTCCGCTGCACGACATCGTGGAATCCGACCTCGAGGTCACCGGACCCAAGGACCACGCCGCCGGTGTCCCGGCGGTCCTGGTGTCGCTGAAACGCGCCTACGAGCAGATGGGCGTGGCCCGCACGGCGGCCACGCTGCCGCGGCTCAACCAGCGGCACGGTTTCGACTGCCCGGGGTGCGCCTGGCCCGAGACGCCCGGCCACCGCAAGCCCGCGGAGTTCTGCGAGAACGGCGCCAAGGCCGTCGCCGAGGAAGCCACCCTGCGGACGGTCACGCCCGAGTTCTTCGCCCGTCACTCCGTCGCGGAACTGTCGGAGAAGACCGGCTACTGGCTCGGGCAGCAGGGCCGCCTGACCCATCCGATGGTCCTCCGCCCCGGCGCGACCCACTACACCCCCGTCGACTGGGACGACGCGTACCGGCTGATCGCCGACCACCTGCGTGCGCTCCCCACCCCGGACCACGCCGTCTTCTACACGTCGGGCCGCACCAGCAACGAGGCCGCGTTCCTCTACCAGCTGCTGATCCGCAGCTACGGCACCAACAACATGCCGGACTGCTCCAACATGTGCCACGAGTCCTCCGGCAGCGCACTCGTCGAGACCATCGGAATCGGCAAGGGCTCGGTGTCGGTGCCGGACCTCGAGCACGCGGACCTCATCCTCGTCGCCGGTCAGAACCCGGGCACCAACCATCCGCGCATGCTCTCCACCCTGGTGAAGGCCAAGGAGAACGGGGCCAAGATCATCGCGATCAACCCGCTCCCCGAGGCGGGGCTGCTCCGGTTCAAGGACCCGCAGCGCGTCGACGGCGTGCTCGGCCACGGCACGGACATCGCCGACGAGTTCCTGCAGATCCGCCTCGGTGGCGACATGGCGCTGTTCCAGGGGCTCGGCAGGCTGCTGTTCGAGGCGGAGGACGCCGCGCCCGGCACCGTGATCGACCGGGCCTTCGTCGAGGCCCACTGCGCCGGCTTCGACGACTACGAGCGGCACGTCCGCGCGGTCGACCTCGGCACCGTCCTCGAGGCCACCGGGCTGAGCGAGGCGCAGCTGCGGTCCACCGCCCGGGACCTGGCCACCTCCCAACGCACCGTGGCGTGCTGGGCGATGGGCCTGACTCAGCACACCCATGCCGTCGCCACCATCGCCGAGGCGGTCAACCTGCTGCTGCTGCGCGGGATGATCGGCAAGCCCGGGGCCGGGGTCTGCCCGGTGCGGGGGCATTCGAACGTGCAGGGTGACCGGACGATGGGCATCTGGGAGAAGATGCCCGAGTCCTTCCTCGCCGCGCTGGACCTCGAGTTCGGGATCACGAGCCCGCGCAGGCACGGGTACGACACCGTCGAGGCGATCCGCGCGATGCGCGACGGCCGGGCGAGCTTCTTCATGGCGATGGGCGGCAACTTCGTCGCCGCGACCCCGGACACCCACGCCACCGAGGAGGCGTTGCGCCGCTGCGAGCTGACCGTGCAGATCTCGACCAAGCTCAACCGCAGCCATCTCGTGCACGGGCGCACAGCGCTGATCCTGCCCACCCTCGGACGCACCGACCTCGACATCCAGGAGAGCGGCAAACAGCTTGTTTCCGTGGAGGATTCGATGTCCATGGTGCACCTGTCACGGGGCCGGTTGCAGCCGGTCGGCGACCAGCTGCACAGCGAGGTCGCGATCGTCTGCCGGCTCGCCCGCGAGCTGTTCGGCCCCGACCATCCGGTCCGCTGGTCGGCGTTCGAGGGCAACTACGACCTGATCCGCGACTCGATCGGGCGGGTCGTGCCCGGCTGCGAGGACTACAACACCAAGGTCCGCCGGCGCGACGGGTTCCAGTTGCCGCACCCGCCCCGCGACAACCGCGAATTCCGCACGCACACCGGCAAGGCCAATTTCAGCGTCAACGACCTGGTGTGGGTGCCCACTCCCCCGGGCCGGCTCGTGCTGCAGACGCTGCGCAGCCACGATCAGTACAACACCACCATCTACGGGCTCGACGACCGCTACCGCGGCGTGAAGAACGGCCGCAAGGTCGTGTTCGTCCACACGGACGACATCGCCGAACTCGGATTCGCCGACGGCGACCTCGTCGACATCGTGTCCGAGTGGCCCGCCGACGGCGCGGTGCAGGAGCGTCGCGTCCGCGACTTCCGGATCATCGCGTACAGCACCCCGCGCGGCAACGCGGCCGCCTACTACCCGGAGACCAATCCGCTGATCCCCCTCGACCACGTCGCGACGAAGTCGAACACCCCGGTCTCCAAGGCGATCGTCGTCCGACTCGAGCGGGCCGGGGCCGACTGATGGGGCGGGTCACCGCGCGCCGGCCCGTCCTGCGGATCACCGCGGACGGGCAGGCACGCCGACCGGACAGCCTCGCGGTGGAGGAACCGCTGGAGATCCGCCTCAACGGCCGCGCCCTGACGGTCACGATGCGCACCCCGGGCCACGACGTGGAACTCGCCCACGGATTCCTGCTCGCCGAGGGGATCGTCGGCGGCCGCGAGGACGTCTCCGTGGTGCGCTACTGCGACGGCGTCGACGACAGCGGCGCCAACACCTACAACGTGCTCGACGTCCACCTCGCGCCGGGGATCTCCGTTCCCGACGGTGCGGGCGCCCGCAACTTCCTCACCAGCTCCGCGTGCGGGGTGTGCGGGAAGGAGTCCCTCGACCGGATCCGCGGGCGCACCCGGTTCCCGCTGACCGACGGCTTCGTGGTCTCCGCCCGCGCGCTGGCCTCGATGCCACCACGAATGCGGCAGCGGCAGAAGGTTTTCCAGAGCACGGGGGGCTTGCACGCCGCAGCGCTGTTCACCCCCGACGGCACCCTGCTGGCGTTGCGGGAGGACGTGGGCCGGCACAACGCGGTCGACAAGGTACTCGGCTGGGCACTGACCGAGAACCGGGTCCCGTTGCCGGACACCGTCCTCGTCGTCAGCGGGCGGGCCTCCTTCGAGCTGGTGCAGAAGGCCGTGATGGCCGGCGTCCCGGCGCTCGGAGCGGTGTCGGCCCCCTCGTCGCTGGCGGTCGATCTCGCCGCGGAGTCCGGCCTCACCCTGGTGGGTTTCCTCCGCGGCGACTCGATGAACGTCTACACCGGATCCGTCGTATGACCCGGGGCCCGGGAACGGCTCAGCTGCAGTCCTGTTCGGGCGCGTCGCCCGAGCTGACCCCGTCGACGAAGGCCCGCACGTCGTCGTGGGAGGCCTCGAGCACGCCGCGGTGGTCGGCACCGTCGTAGACCCGGTAGGCAAGGGGGGAACCGTTGCCGCACAGGGTCTTCGTCACCTCGTCGGTGACCTGCCGGGCCACGAGCACGTCCGCGGTGCCCTGCACGACGAGGGTCGGCACCGAGAGGGCGAGCTGCTCGAGTTCCTGCGTGGCAAAGTACTCGGTCAGGCGCCCGACGTCCGCACCGGGCGCGAACACCTGGTCCACGGGAACGGTCGCGGCCACCTTGCGCACGTCGTCCATGCACCCGGTGCGCGCCGCCGCGAGCAGCGGACGGGACGCGTCCGTGAGCATCGCGTCGGCGGACACCTCGGGGTCAGCGGCCTCGGCGCCGAGCAACAGGACGGGCAGGAAGGTCAGGGCCTGCGCGATCCCCGGGCCCCCGGTTGCGAAGTAGGCGGCGGTCTCGCTCGTCCGGCTTCCCGGCGCGAACGCGACCGCGCCCTGCAGTTCCAGTTCGGGAGCGCGCTCCGCGCCCTGGGCGGCGGTGAACAGGGCCGCATGCCCGCCCTGGCTGTGCCCCATCACCGTCCACCGGTTTCCGATGCCGGGCTCGGCCTCGCGTGCGGCACGCACGATGTCGACGACCGTGTTCGCGGCGCTGTCGCCGTTCATGTAGGGATGTCCGCCCGGCGTTCCGAGGCCCTCGTAGTCGGTCTGGACCACGGCGTAGCCGTCGGCGACCCACCGATCGAGCATCGCGGTGGTCCGCGAGAGGTAGCTGTGGGCGGGTCCGCCGACCGTGTCGGCCGAGGGCGCGCAGGCATCTCCGACACCCGTCGTGCCGTGCGCCCAGCTGATCACCGGCCATCCTCCGCCGGGGGCGTCGCCGCGCGGGATCGCGACGGTGCCCGACACGAGGATCGGGCGTCCCGTGGCGTCCTCCGAGAGGTAGGTGATCAGTTCCGTGCGCGCCGCGCTGGGCAGCGCCGCCGCGCTCGTCAGCGGCCGGGTGCTGATCAGCGAGCCGGGGGAACGCTCGGCAGCGGGGGCCGGTTCGGAATCCGCGCAGGCCGTGGCGGCCAGCACCGAGGTGACCGCGAGCGCCACGAGGACGCTCCGGGAGGAGAGATGACCCATGGAATCCTCCGTTAAGAAGTTCTTATTAATTGGAAAGTCGAACTTCTTAGTACAGTGGACGCATGGCAGTGTCAACAGGTCGTCTCGCTCTGCTGGATGCCGCGGAGGAACTCGTCGCCCGTCGCGGCATCCACGGCGTCTCGGCGCGCGAGGTGGTCACAGCCGCCGGTCAGCGCAACAATTCGGCGATCGCCTATCACTTCGGCTCGTGGCACGGACTGCTCGACGCGGTCTGGAGCCGGCACGCGCCGCACGTCAACGCCCAGCGGGCGGCACTGACGGACGCAGCCCACCTCGACGGCTCCCCGGCACTCGAACGGCTCGTCTATGCCTACGTCCATCCGCTCGTCACCGAGATCGCCCGCGGAAGGCCCAGCTACTGGGCTCGCTTCAACGAGCAGTGGCTCGCCACCGCCCCCCTGGTGTTCCTGGCGGTCCCCCAGCCGGGGGCCGTCCAGGCCGACTACTACCCGTCCGACGAGTCGCTCACCGTCCTCGCCTCCCTCCTGGAGACGATAGCGCAGTGTCTCGACCTCCCCGAAGCCGACGCCCGTCGGCGCGTGGGGCTGACGGTGCGCTTCGTCATCGGCTCGTTCGCCTCGTGGGAGCGCGCCCACGAGGCCGGGGACGCGACCGACCTGTCCACCTTCGAGTCGGAGATCGTCGAGCTCGCCTGCGCGATGTTGCGCGTGCCGGGCGGTGATTCGGCGCCGTCGTCCCGACCGCGGTGAGGCGGCGCCGTCGTCCCCACGGACAGATCAGGCCGGCACCCGCTCCGCCTCGATCAGGGCCGTCATGTGGGCAAGCATGCGGTCGGCGTCGGGCTCCACCCCGGTGAAGATGCGGAATGCGTCGACGGCCTGGAAGACGGCCATGCCCGCGCCGGTGAGGGTCGGGGCGCCGAGTGCGCGGGCACGCAGGACGAGTTCGGTCTCGATGGGCCGGTAGACGACCTCGGCGACCCACAGGTCGGGGCGCAGCAGTGCCGGGTCGAAGGCCGTTCCGGGATGTGCGGCCATGCCGACGGGCGTCGCGTGGATCAGGCCGTCCGCGGCGGCCAGCAGCCGCGGCAGCTCGGCCGGCGTCGCGGACGAGACGGCAACGTCCGGGAACAGCACGGTGAGCGTGTCGCGCAGCGCGGTGGCGCGCGCGAGGTCGGGATCGACGACGGTGAACGCGCGCACCCCGCGGGTGAGCGCGGCGTACGCGACCGCCGCCCCGGCCCCACCGGCTCCGAGCTGGACGACCGCGTCGAGCGCGACGCCGGGGAGTCCGCGGTCGAAGTTGCGGCCGAAGCCCGACCAGTCGGTGTTGTGACCGATCGCGCGCCCGCCGTCGAACAGCACGGTGTTGACGGCGCCGAGGCGGCTCGCCTCGGGCGACAGGTCGTCGAGATGGTCGAGGACGGCCTGCTTGCAGGGATGGGTGATGTTCAGGCCCCGGAAGCCCAGCTCGCGCGCGGTGCGCAGCAGCCGCGGCAGGTCGGCGACCGAGAGGCCCAGCTCGTCGAGGTCGATGATCTTGTAGACGTAGCGCAGACCCTGCCGCGCGCCCTCCTCCTCGTGCATCGGGGGTGTCAGCGAGGCACCGATGCCGGTTCCGATGAGGCCGCAGAGAATCGAGTCGGTCATGGCGGGCCTTTCACGTCACAATGTACGAACTAGTGAGTTACAAGCCATAGCGTACGGCCACGGGCGGCACGGAGACAAGACCCCGGTCGATAGGGTGGCGCCATGGCACCCGAGCAGACGACCGGCCGACGACGCCGCAACAGCGACCTCACCAGGGAGAACATCCTCGAGGTGGCCACCGCGGAGTTCGCGGACAAGGGACTGTCAGGAGCCCGGGTCGACGAGATCGCCGAGCGCACGCAGACCACCAAGCGGATGATCTATTACTACTTCGGCGACAAGGAGGGCCTCTACCGGGCCGTCCTCGAGAGTTCCTACGGGACGATCCGCGCCCAGGAGCGCGAGCTGGACCTCGAAGACCTCGGCCCCGTCGACGCCATCCGCGTGCTGGCCGAGGCCACGTTCGACCACCACGACCAGCATCCCGACTTCATCCGCATCGTCGCCAACGAGAACATGCTCCGGGGCGAGCACATCCGGCAGTCTCCCCATCTCGCCGGCCTGGGTGCCCCCGCCGTCGACGTGCTCACCGGCATCCTCGAACGCGGCCGGGCCGACGGCCTCTTCCGCGACGACGTCGACGCCCTCGACGTCCACCTGGTGATCAGCAGTTTCTGCGTCTTCCGCACCGCCAACCGGTACACCTGGCAGGCCCTGTTCGACCAGAACCTCGCCGCGGACGAGCTGCGGACCAGGCATCGGAGGATGCTGGGCGACCTCCTCGTCGCGTTCCTGACGACCCTGCCCGACTGAGGGACCTCGGGGGAATGCGCACGGGGACGCGTTCCGAAATTTTATGAACTATCTAGTTCATACATCTTGCGTTCACCGTGTGATGGCGCCTACATTCGAGACAACGCAGTACGAACCTGGGTTCGTATCTCGAACATCCCCTCCCCTTTTCCGCACAGGAGACGCGATGACCGCGCACACCCTCGACACGCCGGAGAATTCCGGTATGACGACCGAAACCCGCCCGCACGACACCACCAAGGTCAAGCGCGCAGCGTCGTCGGCCTTCCTCGGCAGCATGCTCGAGTACTACGACTTCTACATCTACGCATCCGCCGCCGCCCTGATCTTCCCGACCGTGTTCTTCCCCGACAGCGGCCACGCGGCGCTGCTGTCCCTGTCGACCTTCGGTGTCGCCTACGTCGCGCGGCCGCTCGGCGCCGTGGTGCTCGGCCACTTCGGTGACCGGGTCGGACGCAAGAACGTCATGCTGTTCACGCTCATCCTCATGGGCGTCGCCACCTTCGGCATCGGCCTGATCCCCAGCGCCGAGTCGATCGGCGTACTCGCTCCCGCGCTGCTCGTGTTGATGCGAATCTTCCAGGGCATCTCCGCCGCCGGCGAGCAGTCCGGCGCCAGCTCGCTGACTCTCGAGCACGCCCCGCAGAACCGTCGAGCATTCTTCGCGAGCTGGACGCTCAACGGCACCCAGGCCGGCTTCATCCTCGCCAGCCTGGTGTTCCTGCCCGTCGCGGCCATGCCCGACGACATCCTCTACAGCTGGGGCTGGCGCGTACCGTTCTGGGGCAGCCTGTTCGTGCTGGCCGCCGCGTACGTCATGCGGCTCAAGCTCGAGGAGCCCGAGGAGTTCGCGGAGACCAAGAAGTCCCACGAGGTCGCCAAGCTGCCGGTCGCCGACCTGCTGCGCACCCATCCGGCCAACCTGACCCGGGTGATCTTCTGCGCCTTCGTCGCCGTGGTGAGCACCATCTTCTCCGTGTTCGGCCTGGCGTTCGCGACCAGCGCCGAGGTGGGCATCGCCAAGTCGACGATGCTGGGGGTCGCGATCGCCGCCAACGCCGTCGCCTTGTTCAGCCAGCCCGCCCTCGCCGCCTTGTCGGATCGCGTCGGCCGTAAGCCCGTCTTCGTCACCGGCGTCCTCGGCTCGGCGGTGTTCATCTTCGTGTACTTCCAGGCCATCTCCACGGGCAACGTCGCGCTGATCTTCGCCGCCGGCATCGCCCTGATGGGCCTGCTCTACGCCGCGCCCAACGCGATCTGGCCGGCGTTCTACGCCGAGATGTTCAACACCAAGGTCCGCTACTCCGGCATGGCGATCGGCACCCAGCTCGGCTTCGCCATCGCCGGCTTCGCCCCCGCCATCGGCACCGCGCTCATGGGCGGCGATCCGACGAACTGGCTGCCCGTCGCCCTCCTGACGTCCGGCGCCTGCCTGGTGTGCGCCGTGTCCGCCCTGTCGGCGAAGGAAACCTTCCGCACCCCGCTGCGCGAACTCGGCAACCGCATCTGACCTCCGCTTACGTGGCCGAATGTCACATCACGTCGCTTCGAGTGACGTGATGTGACATTCGGCCACTGCGGCGTCGCGGCCACTGTGGCGTCGCGGGCACTGTGGCGTCGCGGCCACCGCGGCGTCGCAGGCTCCGGCGGAAGCACCCCACCTACGGCGAAGGCCCCGGCACGGATGCCGGGGCCTTTCACGCGGTCGGATCAGGCGGTCTTGTCGCGACGCTCCCGTTCGGGTTTGCGCGGCACGATCGTCGGCAGCACGTTGTCGTTGACGGTTTCGGCGGTGACGACCACCTTGGCGACGTCGTCGCGGCTCGGGATGTCGTACATCACCGGCAGCAGGACCTCTTCCATGATGGCGCGCAGGCCGCGGGCACCGGTACCACGCAGGATCGCCTGATCGGCGACAGCTTCCAGCCCGTCCTGGGTGAACTCCAGCTCCACCCCGTCCATCTCGAAGAGCCGGACGTACTGCTTGACGAGCGCGTTCTTCGGCTCCGACAGGATCTGCACCAGCGAATCCTTGTCCAGGTTCGTCACCGAGGCGACGACCGGCAGGCGGCCGATGAACTCGGGAATGAGACCGAACTTGATCAGATCCTCGGGCATGACCTCGGCGAAGTGGTCGGTGGTGTCGATCTCGGCCTTGGACTTCACCTCGGCGCCGAAGCCGATTCCGCGCTTGCCGACCCGGTCCGAGACGATCCTCTCGAGCCCGGCGAACGCACCGGCGACGATGAACAGCACGTTGGTGGTGTCGATCTGGATGAATTCCTGGTGCGGATGCTTGCGTCCGCCCTGCGGCGGCACCGACGCCTGGGTGCCCTCGAGGATCTTCAGCAGCGCCTGCTGGACGCCCTCACCGGACACGTCGCGGGTGATCGACGGGTTCTCGCTCTTGCGGGCGATCTTGTCGACCTCGTCGATGTAGATGATCCCGGTCTCGGCGCGCTTGACGTCGTAGTCGGCCGCCTGGATGAGCTTGAGGAGGATGTTCTCGACGTCCTCACCGACGTAGCCGGCCTCGGTCAGGGCGGTGGCGTCGGCGATCGCGAACGGCACGTTCAGCATCTTCGCCAGCGTCTGCGCCAGGTACGTCTTCCCGCAGCCGGTGGGCCCGAGCAGCAGGATGTTCGACTTGGCCAGCTCGACCGACTCACCCCGGGTGTCGCGGGCCTTCTCCCCCGCCTGGATCCGCTTGTAGTGGTTGTAGACCGCCACCGCCAGGGTCCGCTTCGCGGAGTCCTGCCCGATGACGTAGTTGTCGAGGAACTCGCGGATCTCGGCCGGCTTGGGCAACTCGTCGAGCTTGACCTCGTTGGACTCGGCCAGTTCTTCCTCGATGATCTCGTTGCACAGGTCGATGCACTCGTCGCAGATGTAGACCCCTGGGCCCGCAATGAGCTTCTTGACCTGCTTCTGGCTCTTTCCGCAGAAAGAGCATTTCAACAGGTCGCCCCCGTCACCGATACGTGCCATCTGTCAGGTCCCTACTTCCTCGTAAGCGTGCAACCGATCCCGCGACCGCCGACAGCGCCGGTCCGGGGAGCGGGCCCTTGGAACGACCGTACCCGGAGACTGCGACGGCGGTCGACCGGTTCCGGGCGATTCGGGCCATATTTTGTGCGGGGCGGCGGTAATGCCGCTCGAGCACACCGGCCCGGCCGCGAAGGCGCGCGAGGCGCGCTCCGGGCCGGGCCGAGGCGGTTACTTCTGAGCCGAGAGCTTGCGGTACTCGAGCACGTTGTCGATCAGACCGTAGTCGACGGCCTCCGCGGCGGTGAGGATCTTGTCGCGGTCGGTGTCCTTGCGGATCTGCTCGGGGTCCTTGCCGGTGTGCTTGGCCAGGGTCGTCTCCATCAGGCGGCGCATGCGCTCGATCTCCGCGGCCTGGATCTCGAGGTCGGACACCTGGCCCTGGATGCCGCCGGTGGCGGGCTGGTGGATGAGCACGCGCGCATTGGGCAGGGCGAGCCGCTTGCCGGGGGTACCGGCGGCGAGCAGCACCGCCGCGGCCGAGGCGGCCTGGCCGAGGCACACGGTCGTGATGTCGGCACGCACGTACTGCATGGTGTCGTAGATCGCCATCAGCGACGTGAACGAGCCGCCGGGCGAGTTGATGTACATCGTGATGTCGCGGTCCGGGTCCAGCGACTCGAGCACCAGCAGCTGCGCCATGACGTCGTTGGCCGAGGCGTCGTCCACTTGCACGCCGAGGAAGATGATGCGTTCCTCGAACAGCTTGTTGTACGGGTTGGACTCCTTGACCCCGTAGCTCGAGTGCTCGATGAACGAGGGCAGGATGTAGCGGCTCGCGGGGGAAGCCGGAGCTTGGCCGCCGAGCTGGCGCGGATCGAACAGGTTGGTCATCGCTTCTCCAGGAATTCGTGGGGCGTAGAGCGGATCGGAGGGCTCGGAACTAGTTGCCGGTGCCGCCGGCCTGCTGCGCCCGCGAGACGACATGGTCGACGAAGCCGTACTCGAGTGCTTCCTTGGCGGTGAACCAGCGGTCGCGGTCCGAGTCCTTCGTGATCTGCTCGACGGTCTGGCCGGTGTGCTCGGCGATCAGTTCCGCCATCTCCCGCTTGGTGTGCGCGAACTGTTCCGCCATGATCGCGATGTCGCTGGCCGTGCCGCCGATACCGGCGGACGGCTGGTGCATCATGATCCGCGCGTGCGGCAGGGCGTACCGCTTGCCCCGCGTGCCGGCCGAGAGCAGGAACTGCCCCATGGAGGCGGCCAGGCCCATCGCGAAGGTCGCCACGTCGCACTCGACGAACTTCATGGTGTCGTAGATCGCCATGCCGGCGGTGACGGATCCACCCGGGGAGTTGATGTAGAGGGAGATGTCGCGCGTCGGGTCCTCCGCGGACAGCAGCAGGATCTGCGCGCAGAGCTTGTTCGCGATGTCGTCGTCGACCTGGGTACCGAGGAAGATGATCCGCTCGCGCAGCAGCCGCTCGTAGACCGAGTCGCTGAGGTTGAGCCCAGCGGTGGCCGAGGTCATCGTGGGACCGATGGATGTCGCCGGATTCTGAGGAGTCACGGTACCTGCCTTCTCGTCAATCGTGGATTGCTGACACTGACAGTAACGAAGTGGGGCGGCACCGGATGCCCGGTGCCGCCCCACTTCGCTCAAAGCGGAAATTTCCGCTCTGCGTTCCCTGCGCAGAACCGTTGCGAGGTCGCACATGCAATCGCGCGGCGCGGCAACGGGTCTCGCTCTACTACTCGGAGTCACCCTCGCCGGCCGGAGCCTGGGCGTCCTCGGACTCGGCGTCGCCCTTCGTGCCGAACAGCTCGGAGGTGTCGATCGTGGCGCCACTGGTGTCGGTGACCGTGGCCCGGTCCACGACGTTGCCGAGGGCCTTGCCGCGCCGGACGTCCGCGTAGACGGCGCCGAGCTGGTTCGCCTGGCCGATCTGCTGGATGAACTGCTCCGGCGGGATGCCGTAGCGCTGCGCCTGGAAGAAGATGCGCTCGGTGAGCTCCTCCTGCTCGACGGTGGTGCCCTCGGCCTCGGCGATCGCGTCGAGCAGCAGCTGCACCTTCACGGCGCGCTCGGCCGACTCGCGGGTGTCGTTGTCGAATTCCTCGCGGCTCGAGCCCTGCTCCTCGAGGAGCTGGTTGAGCTTGGTCTCGTCGTGGTCGAGCGCGTGGATGGCATCGTGCAGGGCGCCGTCGATCTCGGCCTGGACGACGGCCTCGGGCAGCGGCACCTCCACGGCCTCGAGCAGGGCGTCGAGAACCTTGTCGCGGATCTGACCGGCCTGCTCGACCTTCTTGACGCGGGAGACCCGCTCGCGCAGGTCGGACTTGAGCTCCTCGAGGGTGTCGAACTCGCTCGCGAGCTGCGCGAATTCGTCGTCCTCGGCGGGCAGCTCGCGCTCCTTGACGCTGTTCACCGTGACGGTTACCACGGCCTCCTCGCCGGCGTGCTCACCGGCGACGAGCGTGGTGGTGAACTCCTTCGACTCGCCCGCGGACAGGCCGACGAGCGCCTCGTCGAGGCCGTCGATGAGCTGGCCCGAACCGACCTCGTGGGACAGACCGGTGGTGGAGGCCTCGGGGACCTCCTCGCCGCCGACGGTGGCGGACAGGTCGATGGACACGAAGTCGCCGTCCTGCACCGGCCGCTCGACACCGGTGAGGGTGCCGAAGCGCTGACGCAGCGACAGCAGCTGCTCCTCGACCGCCTCGTCGGTGACCTCGACGGGATCGACGGTGACCGCGATGGCGGAGAAGTCGGGGAGGGTGATCTCCGGCCGGACGTCGACCTCGGCGGTGAAGACGAGCTCGACGTTGTCCTCGAGCTTGGTGATGTCGACCTCGGGCTGGCCGATGACCTTGACCTCGTTGGCGGTCACGGCCTCGCTGTAGCGGGCCGGGATGGCGTCGTTGACGACCTGCTCGAGCACGGCGCCACGTCCGACGCGGGCCTCGAGCAGCTTGCGCGGGGCCTTGCCGGGCCGGAAGCCGGGAAGGCGGATCTGGCTGGCGAGGGCCTTGAACGCGCGGTCGAAATCAGGCTGGAGCTCCTCGAAGGGCACCTCAACGTTGATACGGACTCGCGTCGGGCTGAGCTGCTCGACGGTGCTCTTCACGGACATGCTCCTTCTGTCGTGCTCGTTGGTCGTTCGATCAAGCTGTCACCGGGTGCTCGGTCGTCCACCCGGTTCTTCCTGGTCGGGATGACAGGATTTGAACCTGCGACCCTCCGCTCCCAAAGCGGATGCGCTACCAAGCTGCGCCACATCCCGTCAACACCGGCACCCGGAACCTTCCGGGGACCCGAGGGAGAATCCTACGGCCCCCCGATTATGAAATCCAAAGCGAGGTTCGGTACAGTCTGTTCCTGCACGCGGCAGACCCGGCGATCCCGGGTCGATCGCATGCATGGGGATGTAGCTCAATGGTAGAGCCCCAGTCTTCCAAACTGGCTACGCGGGTTCGATTCCCGTCATCCCCTCCACCGGACCGTCACCGGTCCCGCTGTTCCTCCGCGTCGGCGAATTCGCAGAACGCGGTGTAAGCCCGCGACCCGTAGATCGTCGCCGGGCCGCCCTGCATCAGAAATGCGACCCCGATCGCCTCGGCGGCCTCCTGCCTGCTCGCCCCGGCCCGGACGGCGCTGCGCGCATGGGAGGCGATGCAGCCGTCGCATTCGTCGACGACGCCGATCGCGAGCGCGATCAGTTCCTTGGTCCTGGTATCCAGGGCCCCGGGGGCGAAGGCGGCCTTGCTGAGGGCATTGAAACCCTGATACACCTCGGGAATCGCCGCGCGCAGCGCCCGGTGCTGCGGATTCAGTGCGTTCAGGACTTCCTGGTAGTGCCCGTGCTCGCTCATGAGCCGACCGTAGACATCCTCACCCGGAACGGACACCGAATCGGCGGATTCACGTCGCCGTCACACGGCGTGCGAGAGGCGGAGCAGCCCGTCGATCTCCTCGGTGAAGGCGCGGACGAGATTCTCGGGATCGGGCACCCGGTCCGCGTCCGCCTTGAACCCCACCCGGACCTTGCCGCTGTAGCTGAAGATCGAGACGCCGAGGGTCTGATCGCCGGCGCCCGGCACCCAGGCGAGCACACCGCGGATCTTCGCCCCCGCCATGTACCGGTCGCTCGTGGGACCGGGAACATTGGTGGTCACCCCGATCGCCTTGCCGGAGAAGAAGTCCACGAAGAACCGTTCCAGCTCCGGACCGGTCCGTCCGATCGCCTTGATCAGGCCGAACGTGAGCGTCACCTCGGGAGAGTGCTTGATGACCTCCATCCGCCGGTGGGTCTCGACGATGCGTTCGAGCGGGGTCTCCAGTGCCGACGGGTACTTGAAGAGCACCAGAGCGAACTGATTCCCGAGTTCCTTCGGCAGGGGCTTGTCGAGGGGGCGAACGTTGACCGGCACCATCGTGGGCACGTCCTGCGGCTCGCCGCCGTGCTCGCGGATGTACGTCGCGAGCGCCCCGGCGACGGCTCCCATGAGCACGTCGTTGACGGTGGTGCCGGTCCGGTGACCGATGTGCTTGATGTCGTCGAGCGGAAAGGGCTCACACCATACCGCCCGTTTGGCCGTTCCTGGTTCGCCACTGAGCGGAGTGTGCGGCTTGGGGCCGAGCACGAGCTTGTTCGCGATCTCGCCGGTGCGTTCGGCCTGGGTGAAGGCGTCGCCGAGGACATGCGGATCGAGCAGCTTGGGCAGGTCGAGCAGCATGTGCGCAGCGCCGGACGCCGCACTGGCGGTGTTCGACACCGCGGCCCCCGCGAACTTGGCGGCCCCCTCGAGGAGACCGGCATGGTGCTCGGGCACGGCGGTCGGGGCGTCGTCGAGGTCGCTGTCCGGGGTCTCCCCCGTCATCGAGAGCATCACCTGGTTGAGGGCGATGCCGTCACCGATGCAGTGGTGGAGCCGGGTGTAGATCACGGCTCCGTGCCGGTATCCGTCGATGAGGTGCATCTCCCACAGCGGGCGGCGACGATCGAACGGCACCGGCATCCGCCGTTCGATGTACCGCTGCAGCGTCGCGTCGTCGCTGCGGGGCAGGGTCGTCCGGATCAGGTGGTCGTCGAGGTCGAACTCCGGGTCGTCCTCCCAATGCGGCGACCCGACATGCGTGCGCGGTTGCACCGGCCGCTGCCGGAACGACGGGTAGGTGTCGACGAATCGTCGCTGCACGAGGGACACCACGCGCGACCAGTCGACGGGGCCCTCGAAGAACATCAGCGAGTCGATGATCATGAGGTTCTCGGGTCGGTCCATGTTGAGCCAGATGGTGTCCACCGGCCCCATCGCTCTGTTCACCGTGGCCGTCCCTTCTCGAGTGGGCGTTTACGAGTTTTTCACCGGTCGGCCGACCGCGGAAGGGTAATTGGCCCTCGGCCTGCTACGCGAACACCCCGCCCTGCTCGAGCAGGGCGGGGTGTTGCCGCGGCGGAGAGTGCGGTGGAGGCGCAGTCTCCTCGAGGTGCGGTCAGCGTCGGAAGAGCGCGCCGAGGGTGCGTGCCTGCGCCCCCGCGGCGGTGTCCTGGCCGCACGCGCAGCGGTCGGGTGCGGGCACGGAGCGCATGACGGCGTCGACGTGCTGGCCGCAGCCGCCCCAGCCGGTCTTTCCGCAGTTCGGGCAGGTGACGGGGTAACACATAGGGGTCCTCCTCGGGACGGGTAACGGGGGTGGCGGGTCAGGCGCCGGCGGCGGCCTTGTGTTCGGCGACCTGGGCGTGGACCTCGGCCATGTTCAGGGCCTTGATCTGCCCGATGAGGTCTTCGAGGGCGGCCGCCGGCAGGGCGCCGGGCTGGGCGTAGACCAGCACGCCCTCGCGGAACGCCATGATCGTGGGGATCGAGCGGATGTCGGCCATGGCGGCGAGCTGCTGCTCGGCCTCGGTGTCGACCTTGGCGTGCACGACGTCCGGGTGCGCGGCCGAGGACTTGTCGAACACGGGGGCGAACGCCCGGCACGGACCGCACCACGAGGCCCAGAAGTCGACCAGGACGATGTCGTTGTCGGTGATCGTGGACTCGAAGTCCGCGAGGGTGAGATTCGTCGTTGCCATCGGGGGTTCCTTTCGTTCTCCTCGGGTGCGGGATCAGGCGGGGACGTGGGCCTCGGCCCAGGCGTTGTAACCGCCGAGCAGGTCCGAGACGTTGTCGAAGCCCTGCGCCCGCAGCAGCGACGCGGCCACACTCGAACGCCACCCGCCGGCGCAGTGCACCACGATCGGCTTGCCGGTCGGCACCTGCCCGAGCCGGGTCCGCAGCTGCGCCAACGGGATCGGCACCGCCCCCGGAATCACCCCGAACTCCCGTTCACCGGGATTACGGATGT
>NZ_JAALEG010000066.1 GCF_011058165.1 Rhodococcus aetherivorans | reverse complement strand
GCCATTCGGCGGCAGCGTCAGAGGTGTATAAGAGACAGCTTCCGAGAGGACCCCCATGACCGACATCCGCGAGAACTACATCGACGGCGCGTTCGTGCCCTCGACGGCCACGGAATCCCTGCCGCTGATCGACCCGGTCGACGAGTCCCTCGTGGGCTCGATCCCGGTGTCGACCGCCGCCGACGTCGACGCCGCGGTGGCGGCCGCGCAGCGCGCGTTCCGGAGCTGGGGCAGGACCACCCCCAAGGAACGCCAGGCGGCGCTGCTGAAGCTCGCCGACGCCCTCGAGGAGCACTGCGACGAACTCGTCGAGGCCGAGTGCCGCAACACCGGCCAGCCGAAGTCCATGATCGCGGACGAGGAGGTCAAGGTCGGCGCGGATCAGCTGCGCTTCTTCGCCGGCGCGGCCCGCCTGCTCGAGGGCAAGGCGGCCGGTGAGTACATGGAGGGCCACACCTCCTACGTGCGGCGCGAGCCGATCGGTGTGGTCGGCCAGGTCACGCCGTGGAACTACCCGCTGATGATGGCGCTGTGGAAGATCGGTCCCGCGCTCGCCGCCGGCAACACGATCGTGCTCAAGCCCAGCGACACCACCCCGGACAGCACGCTGGTGCTGGCCCGCCTGACCCAGGGCATCCTGCCCGACGGTGTCTTCAACGTCGTGCTCGGCAACGCCGCCACCGGGGCCGCCCTCGTCGAACATCCCGCACTCGGCCTGGTGTCGATCACCGGCTCGGTCCGCGCCGGCATCGAGGTGGCGGTCTCCGCGGCCCGGCAGCTCAAGCGCGCCCACCTCGAACTCGGCGGCAAGGCCCCCGTCCTGGTGTTCGACGACGCCGACGTGGCCAAGACCGCCGAGGCCGTCGCGGCGGCCGCCTTCTTCAACGGTGGCCAGGACTGCACGGCCGCCACCCGGGTACTGGTCCACGAGTCCGTCCACGACGATCTCGTCGACGCGCTGGCGCGGCAGGCCGAGCAGCTGCGACCGGGCCGGCCCGACGACCCCGACGCCTTCTACGGCCCGCTCAACAACGCCCAGCACTTCCAGCGCGTCACCGACAAGATCGCCGCCCTGCCCGCCTCGGCGACGATCGTCACCGGCGGCACGCGCGCCGGCGAGAAGGGCTTCTTCTTCGAGCCGACGATCGTCACCGGCGTGGACCAGCACGACCCCATCGTGCAGGACGAGACGTTCGGCCCGATTCTGACGGTGCAGTCCTTCGCCACCGAGGACGAGGCCGTCGCCCTGGCCAACGACGTCCGCTATGGGCTCGCCGCGAGCGTGTGGACCCGCGACCACGGGCGCACCCAGCGCCTGTCCGCCGCGCTGGACTTCGGGGCGGTGTGGATCAACTGCCACATCCCGCTCGTCGCGGAGATGCCGCACGGCGGGTTCAAGCACTCCGGCTACGGCAAGGACCTCTCCGCCTACAGCGTCGAGGACTACACCCGCATCAAGCACGTGATGAGCACCCACGACTGACCTTCCGCGGCCCCACCGCGCCGTCGCCGGAGCCGGCATCACCCCGGCTCCGGCTTCCCTACCGGATCGGATTCCCATGAGACTGGTTGTCGGATACCTCGCCACCCCCAGCGGCGCGGACGGGCTGGCGCTCGGCGTCCAGCTGGCCCGCAGCCTGGGCGCCGAACTCGACATCTGTATGGTCCTGCCCCCGGATCGCCCGGTGCCCTCCCGGGCACCCACCGAGCCCGGGTACGAGGACGTCCTCGCCGGAACGGGCGAAGCGTGGCTCGCCCAGGCGGCGGCCACGGTGCCCGACGACGTGCGGGCACATACCCACCTGAGCTTTCACGAGTCCTTCGCGCAGGGCCTGCTCGACGAGGTGGCGCGGCTCGGCGCCCGCGCCGTCGTCGTCGGTGCCGCGGGCGACGGGCTCCTCGGCCGGCACTCCATCGGCACGGTGTCGTCCGAGCTGTTGCATTCCGCGCCCGTGCCGCTGGCCCTGGCACCGCGGGGATTCCGGCACTCCGCCGCCCCCCGGATCCGCGAGGTCACGTGCGCACTGGGCACCCGCACCGGAGCGGACGTCCTGCTCCGGACCGCGGTGCGCGCCTGCGAGCACATGCGCACGCCGCTGCGGCTCGTCTCGCTCGTCGCGTTCGATCCGCACGGGGTCGGGCGCGGCGCACATCCGTCCCACGAGCACGTGCTCGAAGCGGCGCGGGCACATGCCCGGTGCGTCCTGGACACCGCACGCGCCCAGCTCCCCGACGACTTCCCGGTCGCCTCCCTCGTCGCGGACGGTGCGACCGTCGAATCGGCGGTGGCCACGCTGGAGTGGCGCGACGGCGACGTGGTGATGGTCGGCTCGAGCCGGCTCGCCCAGCCGCACCGGCTCTTCCTGGGTTCGACGGCAGCGAAGATGCTGCGGGTCGTTCCGGTGCCCATGGTCGTCGTTCCCGCCCACGACCCCGAGAACAGTGAGTAGGCCCGCCATGACGAATTCGCTTCCTCCCACCCGGGTTCGAGAGGCCGACCCGGTGATCACCCCCGGCGACGGCGTCGTGCCGAAGGGCCTGGCCGCCGGCAGGATCGGCACGTTCGCCGGCGCCGTCCTGGGCATCTCGTCCGTCGCGCCGGGCTACACGCTGACGGCGAGCATCGGCCTGATCGTCGCGGCCGTCGGGCTGAAGATGCCGGCGATCTTCATCGCCGGGTTCATCCCGATGTTCCTCACGGCGTACGCCTATCGCGAACTCAATTCCGAATCACCGGACTGCGGGGCGTCGTTCACGTGGTCGACGAAGGCCTTCGGCCCGTACGTCGGGTGGATGTGCGGCTGGGGCATGGTGATCGCGACGATCATCGTGCTGTCCAACCTGGCCGCGATCGCCGTCCAGTTCTTCTACCTGTTCCTCGCCCGCATCACCGGAGACTCCGCGATCGCAGATCTTCCCGGGAACAAGTTCGTCAACGTGGGCACCACCCTGGTGTTCATCGCGATCGCGACATGGATCGCGAGCCGCGGCATCACCACGAGCGAACGCGTCCAGTACGCGCTCGTCGGCTTCCAGATGGTGCTCCTGCTCGCGTTCGCGGTCGCGGCACTCGTGCACGTCGGCGCGGGCGACGCGCCCGCCGGGCTGTCGCTCGACGCCGCCTGGTTCGACCCCTTCCACGGGCTTGCGATCGGCGCCTTCGTGATCGGCGTGACCGGTTCGATCTTCGCGTTCTGGGGGTGGGACACGTGCCTCACCCTCGGGGAGGAGTCCCGGGACCCCAAGAAGACCCCGGGCCGGGCCGGCCTGTTGTGCGTGGCGACGATCCTGCTGACCTACCTGCTGGTGTCGGTCGCGGCGATGATGTATGCCGGTGTCGGTACGACGGGTCTCGGGCTGGGCAATCCCGACAACTCCGAGAACATCTTCGGCGCCCTCGCCGATCCCGTCCTGGGCCAGTGGGGTGGTCTGCTGCTCTTCCTCGCCATCTTCGTCTCGTCGGTGGCGAGCCTGCAGACCACCTTCCTGCCGGCGGCGCGGACGATGCTCGCGATGGGTGCCTACGGCGCGTTCCCGCGCCGGCTGGCCGCGGTGCATCCCCGCTTTCTTGTGCCCTCGTACGCGACGGTCGTCGCGGGGGTCGTCACCGCGGTGTTCTACGCCGGCGTGACGTTCCTGTCCGAACGCACCCTCCTGGACACCATCGCCGCGCTGGGCATCATGATCTGCTGGTACTACGGGATCACCGCGTTCGCGTGCGTGTGGTACTTCCGCGGACGTCTGTTCACCAGTGCCCGCAACGCCGTGTTCCGGTTCGTCTTCCCCCTGTCGGGCGGGATAATGCTCGCCGCTGTCTTCGCGATCTCGGTGGGCGAGAGCATGAATCCCGACAACGGCAGCGGCGCCGAGATCGGCGGCGTCGGGCTGGTGTTCTTCCTCGGCTTCGGCATCCTGCTGCTCGGCGCGGTCCTGATGCTGGTGATGCGGGTGCGCAATCCGCAGTTCTTCCGCGGGGAGACCCTCACGCGCAGCACCGCCGCGCTCACCGGGGAGACGGACGTGTTCACCACCGACCGCGGTTGAACCCGGACCGCACCGACCACCGCGCCGACGCCGGCCGGGCCGTTCAGGCCCCGGCCGGCGTCTGGGCGACCAGGCCGGCCACCAGTGCGCGCAGGCCGAATTCGAAGGCGGCGTCGGCCCGTTGCGGATTCGGGCAGGCGGTCTGCAGCGCGGCGCGCATCGCGTCGCCGGTTTCGGGGACGTTCGCCCACACCACCTCGGGCGCGGCGAGGTCGAGCGCCGAGCCGAGGACGAAGCTGTCCACGGTGGTGATGGCATGCAGCACGTGCGCGGGCGTGAATCCGGCATCCGTGAAGGCCTGCGCGAGAGCGTTGTAGAGCCCGAACGCGACCGGCGACTGCACGGTCTGCGCGGTGAACAACGGGATCAGCCGCGGATGCGCGGCGTAGGCGCGACGGTACTCGCGGGCGAGGCCGGCGACCGTCTCGGACCAGTCGCCGGCCGGTTCGCCCACGACGATGGTGGACATGATGCGCGCCCGCATGGCCTCGACGATCTCGGCGCGTCCCGACACGTGGTTGTACAGCGACGACGGCCGCACCTTCAGCCGCTCGGCCAATCCCGGCATGGTGAAGTCGCCCGCCGTATCCACCATGTGAATCGCTGCGTCCGTGATGATCTCGGGCGACAGCAGCCGCTTCGGCGGTCGTGGCATACGAATACTCCTCGAAATCGTCGTGGGCTCTTGCCCGGGACGCGCTCGTCCACCATACTTAACGAATCAAATTCGTTTTATCCCCCCGGATCGAGCCGAGGACTTCCCATGCTCACTATCACCGCCACCACGCCGCCCGACTCGCTGTGCCGGGTCGACGCCCCCGATCGGCCGCCGCTGCGCGTCGGACTGGTTCAGCACCGCTGGCACGACGACGAGCGGGCGTTGCACGCCGAACTCACCGAGGGCATCGCCCGCGCCGCCGGACTCGGCGCGCGCGTCGTGTTCCTGCCCGAACTCACGTTGAGCCGCTACCCGGCCGACACGCCCGGCGGCGCCGACGCCGCCCGGACCGCCGAGGACCTGCGGACCGGCCCGACCGTCGCCTTCGCCGCGGCCGCCGCGTCCGCCCACGGTGTGTTCGTACACGCGTCCCTCTACGAACGCGCCGACGCACCCGACGGCCTCGGCTACAACACCGCCGTCCTCGTCTCCCCCGCCGGCGAACCGGTGGCCCGGACCCGGAAACTGCACATCCCCGTGACCGCCGGATACTACGAGGACACCTACTTCCGGGGCGGTCCGGCCGGTGACCCGTATCCCGTCCACACCCCCGACGGCCTCGACGGCGCCCGCATCGGCATGCCGACCTGCTGGGACGAGTGGTTCCCGGAGGTGGCGCGGGCGTACTCGCTCGCCGGGGCCGAGATCCTGGTCTACCCGACGGCGATCGGCTCCGAGCCCGACCACCCCGAGTTCGACACCCGCCCGCTGTGGCAGCAGGTGATCGTCGGAAACGGCATCGCCAACGGCACGTTCATGATCGTGCCGAACCGGCACGGCTGCGAGGGAGCCATCACCTTCTACGGCTCCTCGTTCATCTCCGATCCCTACGGGCGCATCCTGGTGCAAGCTCCGCGCGACGAATCCGCCGTGCTGGTGGCCGATCTCGACCTCGCGCAGCGCCGGGACTGGTTGTCGCTGTTCCCGTTCCTGAGCACCCGCCGCCCGGACACCTACGGCTCGCTGACCGCACCGGTGGACGCGCACGCACCCTTCGGAGCCACGCGATGACCTGGCGCATGCCCGCGGAGAGCGAACCGCACGCGCGCACGTGGATGGCCTTCCCCACCGAGGGATATTCGCTGGGCGACAACGCGGAGGAGCACCACGAGGCCCGCGCCACGTGGGCCGCGGTCGCGCACGCCGTCGCAGAGTTCGAACCGGTCACCGTGGTGGCCGATCCCGGCCAGGTCGACGCGGCCCGCCGGTACCTGTCCCGCGACGTGGAACTCGTCGAGGCCCCGCTGAACGACGCCTGGATGCGCGACATCGGGCCGACCTTCGTCCTCGACGACGACGGCCGGTGCGGCGGGGTCGACTGGGTGTTCAACGGCTGGGGCGCGCAGGACTGGGCCCGGTGGGACCACGACGCCCGGATCGCGTCGTTCGTCCTCGAGCGGGCCGGCGTGGAACGGGTCGCGTCGACACTCGTCAACGAGGGCGGTGGCATGCAGGTGGACGGTCTCGGCACCGTCCTGCTCACCGAGACCGTCCAGCTCGACCCCGGGCGCAACCCGCACCTCGACAAGGCCGCGGTCGAAGCGGAACTGCGGCGCACCATCGGCGCGACCTGCGCGATCTGGCTCCCGCGCGGGCTGACGCGGGACCAGGAGCGCTACGGCACCCGCGGTCACGTCGACATCGTCGCCGCGATCGCGTCCCCGGGTGTGGTCCTCGTCCACGACCAGCGCAACCGGGACCACCCGGATTTCGACGTCACCGCGCTGATCGTCGAGCGGCTGCAGCACACGGCGGACGTGCGCGGCGAGCCGTGGCGCATCGTCCGGGTGCCGGCCCCGGCGACGGTCCGCGACGACGAGGGCTGGGTGGATTACAGCTACATCAACCACTACGTCGTCAATGGTGGGGTGATCGCCTGCCGCTTCGGCGACCCCGCCGACGACGAGGCCGCGGAGATCCTGGCGGCCGCGTATCCCGGCCGTCGCGTCGTGGGAGTGGAGGCCCGGCCGCTCTTCCGCCGCGGCGGCGGCATCCACTGCATCACCCAGCATCAGCCGCGGTGAGGACGCCCGTCTTCGCCGGCACGGCCCTGTGTCGGCGAAGACGGTCCCCGTGACCCGACCTCGCCTCTACTGTGTCCTTGTGCCCGGCGTCCTCGTGCCCGGCGATGCCGCCGGTGGCCGACGGCGCGGGCGGGAGGTCCCTGTGACGGAGGAACGCTTCGACCCCGTGACGGAGGAACGCTTCGCCGCCGTGACGGAGGAACGCTTCGACCCCGTGACGGGCGAACGCGCCCGCGAGGAGCGCATCGTCGGCTCGGTCGTCGATTCGACCGGCATCTCGCGGGCGAAGGTGTTTCCCGGACACAGGCTTACGTCGTTCGTCGAGTCGGGCGCGGGCGCGTCGCCGAGCTGGGCGGTCTTCTGCGTCGACGACCACCTGGCGTTCACGCCGTCACTGTCGGTGACGGGCGATCTTCGGCTGCGGATCGACCGCGACCGGCTCCGGCCCGTCGGGGACGGCGTCCGGTGGGCGCCGGCCGGCCTGTACGAGCAGGACGGGACGCGGTCACCGTTGTGCACGCGCGCAGCGCTCGAACGCGTCGTCGAGGAGCTCGCCGCGGCCGGCGTGCAGGCCCGGGCAGGGCACGAGATCGAGTTCACGCTCTTCGACGGCGGGCGCAGCGAATGGTCCGCATACGGTCTCGGTGCCGTCCTCGGGCGGGACCCGTTCGTCGCGGATCTGTTGCACGCGGCCGCGCAGGCGGGTCTGGGCATCGACCAGATTCACGCCGAGGCGGGCGCGCAGCAGTTCGAACTCTCCCTGTCTCCGGCAGCCCCCGTGGAGTCGGTCGACAACCTGGTGCTCGCACGCATCCTGATCAGCCGCACCGCCCGGCGGCACGGTCTGCGGGCGTCGTTCTCCCCCGTCCCCGTCGTCGGCGGGGCGGGCAACGGGGCCCACGTCCACGTGTCCTTCACCCGCGAGGGGCGGCCGCTCCTGTCCGGCGGCGACGGCCCGCACGGGGTGACTGCGGCGGGCGGCAGCGTCGTCGCCGGCATCGTGCGCGCGCTGCCCGAGTTCGGGGCGGTCCTCACCGGGTCCGTGCTCTCGCATCTGCGGCTGCAGCCGGGCATGTGGTCCGGCGCGTGGTGCTGCTGGGGGCTCGAGAACCGTGAGGCCGCGCTGCGGCTGTGCGCGCTCACGCCCGGGAGCCCCTACGGCGCCCACCTCGAGGTCAAGCCCGTGGACCCGTCGGCCAACCCCTACCTCGCCGGCGCGGCGATCCTCGGGGCGGCCCACGCCGGTCTCACCGACGCACTCCCGGTTCCGCCGGAGATCCCGGTCGATCCGGGCCGGATGACCGATGCCGAACGCGCCGAACTCGGGGTCCGCGTCCTGCCGACGGACCCCGACGGCGTGCTCGCCGCGCTCGGGTCCTCCGGCCTCGCGCAGCGCCTGTTCGGACCGTCGATCATGGAGGCCCTGCTCGCCGTGAAACGCTACGAGTTCGGGGAGTACCGCTCGCGGCCGCCCGCCGAACTCGCGGAACGGTTCCGCTTCGCGTGGACCGACTGACCGTGTCGCGACGATCGAGGTAACGGACGTCTCCGAATCGGCGATTCACGGCCGTCGGCAATGGAGAGAACGGACGGCCATGCACAACCTCGAGTCGGTGGACCCCCAGGCGATCACACAGCCCATCGCACAGGTGCTCACGCCGGGCGATTCCGCGGTGGAGCCGGTCCGCCCGCCGGCGTCCCGGCACGCGGCGGCCGCCCACTCCGCCCCGCCCGCCGCCGAGGTCCGGCGCGTCAAGCGGCTCACCTACGGCGACGAACCCCGCCGACGGTCGTTGCGGCCGGATTTCTGGTCGATCGTCGGCGCGCTCGCGCTCGTGCTGGCGATCGCGTTCGTCGTCGTCGCGCTGCTCGTCGCGGGGAACCGGCCCCAGCCGTCGTACCGGCCGAACTACGCGCCGTCCGGCCTGGGCGCCGCGCTGGTGCCCGCCGCAGCGGTGGTGTGACGGCCCGCGGCCTGCCCTTTTCCCGCTGAGCGGGATCGCCGCACCCCTGCGGGCCCGCCGGGGCTGGAGCATCGACCTGCTGACCGAGGAGGACAGGAGTGGATTCGATGAGTGAGTTCGAAGGCCGGGTCGCGCTGATCACGGGCGGGGCGCGGGGCCAGGGCCGCAGCCACGCGGTGGCGCTGGCCGAGCGCGGCGCCGACATCGTGCTGTGCGACCGGTGCGCCGACAGCCCGGTGGTGCCGTACCCGCTGGCCACGGAGGCGGATCTGGAGGAGACCGCGGCGGCGGTGCGCGCCACCGGGCGCCGGTGCCTGACCGCGAAGCTGGACACCGCGGACCGCCCGGCAATGGACGAACTCGTGGCGCAGGCGCACGCCGAGTTCGGGCGGATCGACATCGCGGTGGCGAACGCGGGCGTGTCGGTGGCCGCCCCGATCCAGGCGATGACCGAGGCGCAGTGGGCGGAGGCGATCGGCTCGAATCTGACCGGTGTCTTCAACACCGTCGGTGCGGTGGCGCCCGGCATGGTCGCGCGCGGCTACGGGCGGATCGTGACGATCTCGTCGATGCTCGGCCGCGCGGGCAACACCAACATGGCGGCGTACAGCGCATCGAAGTGGGGCGTGATCGGCCTGACCAAGAGCGCCGCGCTGGATCTGGCGCCGCACGGTGTCACGGTGAATGCGATTGCCCCCGGGAACATCTCGACACCGATGATCCACAACGACTTCCTCTACGGCCTGATGCGCCCGGATCTCGAGCATCCCGGCGCCGACGACGTGGCCCCGATCTTCCAGAGCCTGCACGCGCAGCCGGTGCCGTGGCTCGAACCGGCGGAGATCACCCGCGTGGTGCTGTTCTTCGCCGCCGAGGCGAGCGCCCACATCAGCGGCACCGTGCTGCCGGTCGACGCCGGCAACGCCGGACGGGTCACCGGATAGGCGCCTGCGGCGCCGGTGCGTCCTTTGGGCCGCCAGGGCAGCCCAAAGGACGCACCGGGGGCGTCAGCCCCAGCGCGACTGGCCGCCGTCGAGGGGGATCGTCGCGCCGGTGAGATACCCCGCATCCTCGCCGACTAGGAAGACCACCGCCCGCCCGATGTCGGTCTCGGGGTCGCCGATGCGGCGCAACGGGATTCCCGCGCGGAACTCCTCCGCCTCCTCCGGGTTGCGCGCCATCCAGGCCTCGAGTCCCGGCGACATCGCGTGTGGTGCAATGGCGTTGACGCGGATCCCGTCGACTCCCCACTCGCAGGCCGCGGCGCGGGTCAGCGACCGCATGCCCTCCTTGATCGACCCGTAGACGCCGTAGTTGCTCGCGTCCCAGCGGACCGCCGCCGACGTGACGAGGTTGACGATCGAGCCGCCCCCGCGCTCCTTCATCACCGGGTAGCAGGCCCGCATCAGCCGCAGCGTCGCGAGCGGGCCGGTGGCGAAGGACCGCTCGTACTCGGCGTCGGTGAACGACAGCAGCGGGCCGGGCCGGCAGTCGTTGGCGTTGTTGACCAGGATGTCCACGCCGCCGAAATGCGTCACGGTGCGCTGCACCGCCGCGTCGACGTCGTCGGCGCTGCTCACGTCGCAGCGCAACGCCAGCGCCTTGCCGCCGAGTTCCTCGATCGCCTCGGCCGTCGCGACCACCTTGGATTCGGTGCGGCCGGCGGCCGCGATGTGCACCCCCTCCTTGGCGAGCGCGAGGGCGATGCCCCGTCCGATCCCCTGTCCCGCGCCCGTGATGAGCGCGACCTTGCCGTCCAGCTTGCCCATGTGTCCCTGCTCCCGGTTCTCTCGCCACTACGGAAATCCTGGTGCCCCAGGCGTCCCGTCCACTATCCTTGACCAAGCACTTGCTTGTCCACGTCGGTTCCCGCTCGCGTCCACGAAAGGCGCGCGACTGCAAGCAGTCTCGAACCGACCCGAGTTCCAGAAAGGTAGCCACGTGCACCTTCCCAATCCCGTCGACCACACCGGACGCGCCGTGATCGTCACCGGCGGCACCAAGGGCATCGGCTTCGTCGTCGCCGAACACTTCCTCGCCGCGGGCGCCGACGTCCTGGTATGCGCCCGCAACGAGCCCGGGTCCCTGCCCTCGGCCGGCGGGCGGAGCGCGGCGTTCCGGGCCGTCGACGTGCGCGACCCCGCCGACGTGGCCGCCCTGGTCGAGGACGCCGTCGCCCGGTTCGGCCGGCTCGACGTGCTGGTCAACAATGCCGGCGGGTCACCGGACTCCGACGCCGCCACCGTCTCCCCGCGCTTCGTGGAGAAGATCGTCGCGCTGAACCTGCTCGCCCCGTTCTACGCGGCGCAGGCGGCCAACCGGGTGATGCAGGAGCGGCCCGGGGGCGGCTCGATCATCAACATCGGCAGCGTCTCGGCACACGATCCGCAGCCCGGCACCGCCGCGTACACCGCCGCAAAGGCCGGCCTGCTGGGCCTGACCAAGGCCCTCGCCCTCGAATGGGCACCGAAGGTGCGGGTCAACCACATCACCACCGGCCTGATCCGCACCGAGGCCGCGGCCTCGGTCTACGGCGACGACGGCGGCGCCGCGGTGACCCGCACCCTGCCGATGGAGCGGATGGCCGTCCCGTCGGACATCGCGCGCGCCTGCCTGTTCCTCGGCAGCGACCTCGCGTCCTACGTCAACGGCGCCGACCTGGCGGTCCACGGCGGCGGCGAGTACCCGGCCCGCTACATGGCCCTGCACGGCAAGTGACGCGTGGACCGGTGCCCGGCAGCCGGGCACCGGTCCACGACCTCACGCGAACGACGCGCGCGCCCCCGAGATCACGGCCTGCCCGTCCGCGGCCACCTCGAACACGGCGTCGTCGCGTCCGCCCCACACCCGCAGCACGGCGACGTCGCCGGGGAACACCGGCGCCGCGAAGCGGCCCTGCAGTTCGGTCAGGTCCGCCGGATGCGCCCCGAGGAGCCGGGCCAGGGGCAGGGTCACCGCCGCCAGGGTGCACAGCCCGTGCATGATCGGGCGCGGCTGACCGATCCGCGCGGCCGCCTCCGGATCGATGTGGATGTGGTGCCGGTCGCCGGTGAGCCGGTACAGCGCGGCCTGGTTCGCGGCCGTGGCCAGTTCCCCGGTCAGCTCCGGCTCGCCCTGCGGCGCCGCCGGCTTCGACGGGCCGCGCTCGCCCCCGAAACCACCCGCGCCGGGCGCGAAGATCGACCACGTCGCGACGAAGTACTCGCACTCGACGCGGACCTCGAACACGGCCGCGGCCCCCTTGTCCCACACCTCGCCCACCGACGCCCGCAGCTCCACCTCACCGCGACGCGGCAGCGGGGCCAGCACGGTCAGCTCCTGCGAGCCGTGCAGCGCCGTCGTCGTGTCGAACGCGCCGCGCGAGCCCAGCTCGTCCGGTGCCCACTGGGCCAGGGTCAGCGCGAACGTCGGCAGCACCCGCAGCCGGTCCTCGAGCACCAGGTCCAGGTCGGTGGCGGGCTGGGCGCCGACGGCGAGCGCGTAGAGGATCGCGTCGCGCTCGTCGTAGGCCACCGTGCGGGTGCCCAGGTCGGCTCCGCGCCACGCGCCGGCCTTCTGCTCCACTGCCGTCATTGTCGAATCCTTCCGGGATCAGGCGGCACCGAGGATCAGTCCGGACGTGGGAACCGCGGTTCCCGCCGTGACGATCACGTTCTCGACGCCGTCGGGTTGATTGGTGGAGGTGCCGCGCACCAGGCGGACCGCCTCGGCGATGCCGTTGACACCGTGCAGATACGCCTCGCCGACCTGGCCGCCGTGGGTGTTGCTCGGCAGCCGGCCCCCGATCTCGAGGTTGCCCTCGCGGACGAAGTCCCTGGCCTCGCCGACGCCACAGAAGCCGAGTTCCTCGAGCTGCGGCAGCACCAGCGGGGTGAAGTGGTCGTAGAGGATCGCCGCGTCGATGTGGTCCGGACTCAGTCCGCTCTGGCCGTAGAGCTGGCGGCCCACCAGTCCCATCTCGGGGACGCCGGTGATGTCCGGACGGTAGTAGCTGGTCATCATGTGCTGGTCCTTACCGGAGCCCTGCGCGGCGCCCTTGACGAGCACGGGCCGGTGCCGCAGGTCCCGGGCGCGTTCCGCCGAGACGACGACGAGGGCCTGACCGCCGTCGGTCTCCTGGCAGCAGTCGAGCAGGTGCAGCGGCTCGGCGATCCACCGCGAGTTCTGATGGTCCGCGAGCGTGATGGGCTTGCCGTGGAACCACGCGGCCGGATTGTTCGCGGCGTGCTTGCGGGCGACGACGGCAACCCGACCGAAATCCTCACTCGTGGCACCGTACTGGTGCATGTAGCGGCGGGCGAACATCGCGACCCACTGAGCGGGCGTCGCCAGCCCCTGCGGGGTCAGCCACGCGTAGGCGGCGCGGTCGGCGGTCGAATCCATCGGCCGGTCGTGCTGGCCGAGACCGAACCGGATACCGGAACGTTCGTTGAACGCGCGGTAGACCACGACGACCTCGGCGACGCCCGTCGCGACGGCCATCGCGGCCTGCTGCACCGTCGCGCACGCCGCCCCGCCGCCGTAGCCGATGCGGGAGAAGAACTTCAGTTCCCCGAGCCCGCAGTTGCGGGCGACGAGGATCTCGCCGTTGGTCTCCATCGTGTAGGTGGCCAGTCCGTCGACCTCGGACGGGTCGATGCCGGCGTCGGCCAGCGCGGCGACGACGGCCTCGCACGCGAGCTGCAGCTCCGAGCGGCCGGACTTCTTGGAGAACTCGGTGGCGCCGATGCCGACGATCGCGGCGGCACCGGAGAGCGGGCTGGTCATCGGGTTCCTCCCGGCCGGTCGGTGAAGGCGATCGTGACAGTGCCGGTGGCGTGGTCGCCGAGGCTGTTGGCGCCGCGGACGCGGACCTCGACGAGGCCGTCGGACTTGCCGACCACCTCGCCGGTAATCGTCATGGTGTCCCCGGGGTAGTTCGGTGCGCCCAGACGGATCTTCACCCGCCGCACGACGGCGCACGGACCGGACCAGTCCGTGACGAACCGGCCCACCAGCCCGTTGCTGGTGAGGATGTTCATGAACACGTCCTTCGAACCGCGCTCGCGCGCCAGCTCGGGGTCGTGGTGGACATCCTGGAAGTCGCGGGTCGCGAGGGCGGTCGCGACGATCAGTGTGCGGGTGAGCGGGATCGCGAGTTCGGGCAGTGCCTCGCCGATCTCGATGTCGTCGTAGCTGCGGCCCGTGGACACGGTGGCGGTCACGCGACCACCTCGACGCCGGCGGCGAGCTGGGCGCCCAGGCGCGCCAGATCCGACGCGGAGCCACCGAGGGTGGCGCCGATCTGCTTGCCCCACAACAAGTGCCGATGCACCGGATAGTCGGTGTCGACGCCCATGCCGCCGTGCACGTGCGTGGTGCGGTGCACGACGCGCTGGCCGCCGTCGGTGGCCCACCACTTCGCGACGAGCACCGAGGTGCCGGGGTCCTGTCCCTCGGCGAGCAGCCACGCGGCCTGCCACAGCGTCACGCGCATCGCCTCGAGGTCGATGTAGCAGTCGGCCAGCTGGTGGCCCACGGCCTGGAACGTCGCGAGCGGACGTCCGAACTGCATGCGCCCGTTGAGGTAGGTGACGGCCTGCTGGACGGCACCCGAGCCGACACCGAGCTGGATCGCGGCGAGCGCGAGCTCGACGCGGTCGAGCAGCCACTGCGCGGCGGTGCCGTCCGTGGGCCCGAGCAGCTCGGCGGGAGCCGAGTCGAACGTGACGTTGCCGCAGATCTCCCAGGTGGTCGAGTGCGTCTGCCCGACGGAGACGCCCGCGCCGGCGAGATCGACGACGAACAGCGCGGCACCGGCCGGGGTGGTGGCCGAGACGATCGCGCGGGACGCGACGTGGGTGACGGGGACGACGGCCTTCGCACCGGTCAGGGCCCACCGGCCGCCGGCCTCCGTGGCGGTGGTCTGCGGGTCACCGGGGACGTAGGGGCCGAACTCCTCGAGACCGATCGTCAGGAACCGGCTGCCGTCGGCGACACCCGGCACCAGCGCGGTGCGCTGGTCGTCGGTGCCGAACTCGGCGACGGCGAGCGCGGCGAGCACCGACTGCCAGATCGGCACCGGCGCCACGTGCCGGCCCTGCTGCTCGAGCAGGACGTACAGCTCCGCCAGGCCGAGCCCACCGCCGCCGAGGTCTTCGGGCAGCGCGACGCCGAGCAGACCCGTCGTGGCCAGCTCCCGCCACAGCTGCCGGTCGATGCGCTCGTCGCTCAGCTCGACCTGCTTGACCCGATCGATGCCGGCCTTGCCGGTGAAGACCTCGTGCGCGAGGCCGCGAATCGCTTCCTGCTCTTCGCTGAAGTTGAAATCCATCTACGAATCCTTCCGTGCGGCCGGCCGGAACGCGGGCAGCGTCAACTCGGGGTCGGCGTCGATCCAGTCCAGTTCCACCGCCATGCCGATCTCGACCTCGTGCGGTTCTACACCGGTCATGTTCGCGATCAGCCGGGTGCCCTCCTCGAGTTCGATCGTCGCGACGACGAGCGGGTACTCGAACCCGGGGATCCGCGGGTGGTGGTTGACGACGAAGCTGTAGACGGTGCCGCGGCCCGACGCGTCGACGGTGTCCCACTCGAGGGAACGACACCGCCCGCACATCGGCCCGGTCGGATGCCGCAGCGTGCCGCACGCCGCGCAACGCTGGATCACCAGGCGGTGCTCCCTGGCCGCCTCGAACCAGAAGGCGTTGTCGGCGTTGATCGCCGGACGCGGGCGCAGACCCTTCGGGACGGTGGATTCCGAGCCGGGCGAGCTCTCGCGCTTCGGCTCCGGCTGCGCCGTGTCCTTCGGCCGGAAGCGCAGGGTGCGCCAGCGCTGGGTGGCGACGACCGCGCCGTCCCCGTTGCGGTACGTCTTGAGGGTGGTCACGAAGTGACCCGCGCCGAGCCCGGTCCTCTTCTCCTCGGAGATCGATTCGATCACCTCGGTGAGCGAAACACGTTCGCCGGGGCGCAGTTCGACGAAGAACTCGAAGTCCGAGTCCGTCGCGACGACGGACGTGAAGCCGGCGTCGTCGAGCGTGGCGATCAGGTCGGTCCACACCGGCGACGGGTCGTTGTTCGCCATCTTGTCGGTAAAGGTGCGCATCGTCCACACCTGCGTCATGAGCGCGGGCGCGACGGCACCGTCGCGGCCGGTGGCGCGGGCGGCGGCGTCGTCGAGGTAGATCGGGCTGGTGTCGCCCATCGTCTCGACCCAGTGCCGGATCATCGGGGTGTTGACCGCGTCAGGGCCCCACGTCGTCGGCGTCAGGGTCTGCCCCTCGAACGCCCTCAGCCTGGTCAGCAGTTCGCTCACTTGACCCTCTTCTCCCGCACCAGGCCCAGGCCCATCGTGCCGACCATGTCGCGCAGGACCTCGTTGACACCGCCGCCGAACGTGTTGACCATGCCCTGACGGGAGATCTGCTCGATCTGTCCGGCGAGCACGGCTCCCGGCGACTCGGGGCGGATCCGGCCGGCGGCCCCGAGAATGCCCAGCAGCGTCCGGTACACGTCGACGTGCGTCTCCGTGCCGTACACCTTGGTCGCGCCCGCGTCGGCACCGGAGAGGGTGTCGGCCGCGACGGCGGCGGTCATCTTCCAGTTCAGCAGCCGCATCGCCTCGAGCTTGGCGTGGGTGCGAGCGAACTCCTGCTGCACCCAGGAAATCTCGATGGCGCCGTTCTCCTTCGCCCAGTCCAGCACCTGCTGCCACAGCCCGTAGGTGCGGCCGCCGATCGCGGCGAGGCCGATGCGTTCGTGGTTGAGCTGCGCGGTGATCAGCGGCCAGCCGCCGCCGACCTCGCCGACGACGTCCCGGTCCGGGATTCGGATACCGCTGTAGTAGGTGGCGGTGACCGAGAGACCCCCGACGGTGTGGATCGGCGACCACGAGAACCCGGGCGCGTCGGTCGGCACGATGAGGATCGAGATGCCCTTGTGCTTCGGGACGTCCGGGTCGGTGCGGCACGCGAGCCACACGTAGTCGGCCGTGTTCGCGCCCGAGGTGAAGATCTTGTTGCCGTCGACCACCCACTCGTCGCCGTCGCGCACCGCGCGGGTCTTCAGCGACGCCAGGTCGGTGCCGGCCTCCGGTTCGGTGTAGCCGATCGCGAAGACGATGTCGCCGGAGAGGATGCCGGGCAGGAAGCGGTCCTTCTGTTCCTGCGTGCCGTATTTCATCAGGGTCGGCCCGACGGTGTTCACGGTGACGAACGGGAAGGGCAGGCCCGCCCGCTGCACCTCGTCGAAGAACACGAACTGTTCCTCGATGGAGCGGCCCTGCCCGCCGTACTCCGTGGGCCAGCCGATCCCCAGCCAGCCGTCCTTGCCGAGCAGCGTGACGACCTCGCGGAAGTGCTCGCCGCCCACCCCCTGCTCACCGGCACGGCGGCGCTTGTCCTCCGGCAGCAGCGACGCGAAGTAGGCGCGCAGCTCCTTCCTGAGCGCGACCTGCTCCGGGGATTCCTTCAGATCCATCGCGATTCTCCTAGCGACCGAATGTCGTTGTGACCTCGGACGCTAGTCAGCGTTGCCGTCGGCCGGGCGGAGCATCTCGGCCAGCGGGAACCGGCCCGGCGTCAGACCCGGCCGAGGCGTTCGGCGCAGGCGGCCATCTCGTCGAGGACCTGGCTCAGCGATCCGGCCTTCGGCGAGGCCGACAGCACCATCCGCCCGGCCCCCAGCTTCCGGGCCCGGTCCATCCGCGCCTCGTCCAGCCGCGGCAGGGTCGCCCCCAAGACCAGCTCGACGGTGCCGGGATCGCGGCCCGCCGCCTCGGCGGCGCGGCGCATCCGCCCGATCGCGCGGTCGAGGTCCTCCCCCGCCAGGCCGAGCGGCTGGAACCCGTCGCCGAGCCGGCCGGCCCGCCGCGCGGCGGCCGCGCTGTGCCCACCGATGTACAGCGGCACCCCGGTCTCGCGGTGCGGTTTCGGCCAGCTGTGGGCGCCGCGGAAGGTGAAGAACTCGCCGTCGAAGTCCACCCCGGCCGGACCGGTGCCGGCCCACAGGGCCCGCATCACCGCGATCGCCTCGTCGGCGATCTTCCCGCGACGGTCGAAGTCGCCGCCGCACGCCTCGATCTCCTCCCGCATCCAGCCCAGTCCCAGGCAGATCCGGACCCGGCCGCGGGCGAGCCGGTCGAGGGTGGCCAGGCGTTTGGCCAGGACCACGGGATGGTGGTTGGGCAGCACCAGCACCCCGGTCGCGAGCCCGAGGTCGGTGGTGGCGCCGGCGACGAACGACAGCAGCTCGAGCGGGTCGGGCAGGTCGCAGTCGTCGGGCAGGTGCGACTTGCCGGTCGGCGCATACGGGTACGCGCTGCCCGTGTTCGCGACGACGACGGAATGCTCGACGGCGGAGATCTCGTCGAAACCCAGTTTCTCGGCGGCGCGGGCGAATTCGAGGATCCACTCGGGTTCCCCGCTCTGCTCCAGCTCGACCGGCACCACCACACCCAGCTTCACGTGACGTCCGTCCTCTCGTTCCGCCGCTCCACCGCGGAAGCGGACATCCTCTCGATCAGCGTCGGCGCCCATACGACCTTGCCCAGCAACCGGTCCGCGTCGGGCACCGTCGCCAGCCACACCGCGGCGTCGGCGGGCACCGTCGCCGGCACCGCGTCGAACCCGGCGTCCTCCACCGCGCGGGTGCCGCCCCGGGCCCGCCCCGACTCGGTGACGACGAAACCCGGACTGAGGTTGAACGCCCGGACACCGCGGGCGCGGTACTCGGCGTTGATCATCCCGGCGACCCGCGCGAACGCGGCCTTCGACGCCGCGTACGACAGACCCCAGCCGCCCTCCCCCGGCGGCGCGGGCGGATCGATCGCGGCCGACCCGGACACGAGGTCGATCACGACGCCGCCGCCGCGGGCGAGCATGGCCGGCAGCACCGTCTGGATCAGCGCCAGCTGGTGCAGGTAGTTGCCCTCCACCATGGCGGCGGCGTCGGCGAGATCGATGTCGAGGAGCCGGTCCATGTTGCCGCTCGTCTGTGCGTAGGCGTTGTTGACGAGCACGTCGATCCGGCCCCACACGTCCAGCACACGGCGGCCCGCGGCCCGCACGGAGTCGACGTCGAGCAGGTCCATCGGGACGGGCAGTGCCCGCACCCCGAGCGATTCGATCGCCGCCGCGGTGGTCTCGAGACTGCCGGGGACGGCGATCGGCTCGTCGCCGTCGCGGCGGGTGCGCGGAGGCACCGTGCCCCGGCCCTCGCGGACCGTGCGGGCGGTGACCGCGACGTCGAAGCCGGCCCGGGCGAACGCGAGGGCGGTCTCGCGCCCGATGCCGCGGCTGGCACCGGTGACGAGGGCGACGCGGGTGTCCGGCATCGCCTACACGCTCAGCAGCCGTTGCCGGCCGTGCGCGGCGAACTCCCGGTCGAGCGCGGCCTTGTCGTCCGCGCTCATCGCGGTGTACTCCGGCGCGCCGCGTCCCACCCACCGGTACACGGGCTCGGTGGTGTGCCAGCGCTGCGCCTGCAGCTCGCGCTTGAGGACCTTGTTCGAGCCCGTCACCGGCAGGTTCGTCGACACGCGCACGAACCGCGGCGCGGCCTTCGAACCGAGATCGGCCTGCCCGGTGAGGAATTCGGCGAACTCGACCGGATCGAAGCCGGCGAGGGACTCGACCTCGATCGCCGCCATCACCTGATCGCCCGACCGGGGATCCGGCACCGCGTAGACGCCGGTGCTCACGACCTTCGGATGCCGGCGCAGGACCCGCTCGATCATCAGGGCCGAGGTGTTCTCGCCGTCGACCCGGATCCAGTCGCCCTTGCGGCCGGCGAAGTAGATGAAGCCGGCCTCGTCGACGTAGCCGAGATCGCCGGTCCAGTACCAGCCGTTGCGGATCCGCTCCGCGTCGGCGACGTCGTTCTTGTAGTAGCCCTCGAAGGCGCGGGCGCCCTCCTTGTTGATCATCTCCCCGATCGCCTCGTCCGGGTTGAGGACGCGGCCGTGCTCGTCGAGCACCGCGCGGGCGCACTCCTCGAGGGTGTCGGGGTTCACCACCGCGATACCCGCGTGGGCGGGCCGGCCGAGGGCGCCCTCCGGGGCCTGCGGATCGAGCCGGACCGAACCGGCGCCCTCGCTCGAGCCGTACCCCTCGTACAGCACCGCACCGAACCGGCGCACGAACTCGGCCTTGTCCTCGGGCGAGGCCTCGGTGCCGAAACCCCGTTCGAGCCGGTTGTCGGCGTCGTCGGGCTGCTCCGGCGTGGCCATCAGGTACGCCAGGGCCTTGCCGACGTAGGTGAAGAACGTCGCGCCGAAGAACTTCACGTCGGGCAGGAAGCCGGACGCGGAGAACTTGCGGGTCAGGCACACCGTCGCGCCGTTGGCCAGCGCCGGCGCCCACAGCGCCATCAGCGCGTTGCCGTGGAACAGCGGCATGCAGCAGTAGTCGACGTCGTCGCGGTGGTGCCCGTACTTGGCGGTGTTGGCGTACGCGAGCCGCGACAACCGGCCCTGGGAGCACTTGACGGCCTTCGAACGGCCGGTGGTGCCGGAGGTGAACAGCAGCAGGAACAGGCTGTCCTCGCCGACGCCGTCGGCGATCGCCGGTTCCACCCGCTCGAGCCGCGCCGCGTAGTCGGGATCGTCGATCAGCAGGAAGCGGTCCTCGTCGAGGCCCAGGTCGAGGCCGCGCAGCTTCGCCATCCCGGCGGTGTCGGTGACGATGAGCTGGCAGTCCACGTACCGGATCTCGGCCTCGAGCTCCGCCGCGCCGCGCGTGGGATTGATGCCGACGACCGTCGCGCCCGCCAGGGCCGCCCCGCCGAGCCAGAACAGGAAGTCCGGGACGTTGTCGAGAAGAATGCCGATGTGGAACGGGCCGTCGACGCGCAGCGCGCGGGCCAGCTCGCCGCGGGCCGCGCTCTCGCGCACCACGGCGTCCCAGGTCCAGTCCCGCTCCCGGGTCCGCAGGCCGAGCCGGTCGTCGCCGACGCGGTCGAGCAGCATCTCGGCGATGGTGGCGCGCTGCACCCCCGTCTCCGTTGCGGCGGCGCGGGGGTTCACGGTGCTCGTCATCGTCGCGGCTCCCTTCACGCCGTCCGGAGCACGCAGTGGGTGCCCCCGTAGATGGCGGTCATGCACTTGTTGCAGTGGTTGCACAGCGACGCGGCGGCCGCGTCCTCCTGCATGCGGTTGACGAGATCCGGCTCGCGCAGCAGTGCCCGCGCGGCGGCGACGAACTGGAAGCCCTCGGCCATCGCCTCGTCGATGATCGCCCGGTTGGTGATGCCGCCGAGCAGCACCAGCGGCATCTTCAGCTGCGACCGGAACTGCTTGGCGTCCTCGAGCAGGTAGCCGTCGCGGTAGGGGTACTCGCGCAGGAAGTGCTTGCCCACCAGCTGGATCCCGAGCTTCGTGGGCTGCGGCATCACGGCGGCGAAGTCGCGCAGCGGCGCGTCGCCCTTGAACAGGTACATCGGGTTGAGCAGGGAGCTGCCGGCGGTGAGCTCGAGGGCGTCGAGCGAGCCGTCGGCCTCGAGCCACTTGGCCACCTGGATCGACTCGTCGAGCCAGAAGCCGCCGGGCACACCGTCGTCCATGTTGAGCTTGGCGAGGATCGCGATCCTGTCTCCCACGGCGTCGCGGACGGCGCGGGCGGCTTCCCGCGCGAAGCGCGCGCGGTTCTCGAGCGAGCCGCCGTACTCGTCCTTGCGCTTGTTGATCTTCGGGCTCAGGAACGAGCTGATCAGGTAGTTGTGCCCGAAATGGATCTCGACCGCGTCGAACCCGGCCTCGACGGCGCGGCGCGCGGCCTCGGCGTGGCCCTCGGTGATGCGGGCGATGTCCGCCTTGGTCGCGGGCTTGCTGAAGTTCTGGGTCGTCATGCGGAAGGCGCGGCTCGGACCGAGCGCGGGGGTGCCCAGGTACTTGGCGGCGGCGACCGGTCCGGCGTGCCCGATCTGCGCCGACACCGCGGCGCCCTCGGCGTGGATCGCGTCGGTGAGCCTGCGCATGCCGGGCCGGGTCTCGTCGGTCCACTGCAGCTGGCCGGGCGCGGTGCGGCCGTCCGGCGCGACGGCGCAGTACGCGACCGTCGTCATGCCGACGCCGCCGGCGGCGGGCCGGCGGTGGAACTCGATGAGCTCGTCGGTGACGAGCCCCTTCGGGGTGAGCCCCTCGAACGTGGCCGCCTTGATGACCCGGTTGCGCAGGGTCAGCGGACCGAGCTTCGCGGGGGCGAAGGGATCGATCCTCGTCGTCGGGTTGTCGAGAAATGTGGACATGCGGTTGCTCCTCCGGCAGCGATTCTGCGCCGAACGTAGCCCCGGCTGTCGGGTGGATCACGGGAAGTCCCGCTCAGTGGTAACCACTTCCGCGGCCGCGATCCGGCATGAGAAATTGCAGTGGCACGCCTCACACGCGGCCGCGGCCGGGGTGGGGTTCCAGGTCCATCGCAGCAGGTGACACGGTATTCACGTGACACGAAGGAAAGGTCCCCGCATGACTGCGTCCGCAGATCCCCGGCTGTACCTCGACGAGGTCGTCTCCCGCCTCACCGGCCCGGGTGGCCGGTTCGAGATCGTCGAGGAAGAGGTGCTCGGCGCCTCGATGCCGGTGATGAAGAACCGCGGCAAGGCCGTGGGCGACCTGCTCGCCGACTCCCTGCGCTGGGGCGACCGGGACTACCTCGTCACCGCCGACCGCCGGCTGTCGTTCACCGAGCACGCCGCCGCGGCGTACTCCCTCGCCCACGCGTTGCGCGAGCGGTACGGCGTGGAGAAGGGTGACCGGGTCGCGATACTGGGAGCGAACACCCCCGAATGGGTGATCGCGTTCTGGGCGAGCCAGGTGCTCGGCGCCATCACCGTCGGCCTCAACGGATGGTGGGTGCCGCGGGAGATCGAGTACGGCCTGAAGCACAGCCGGCCGAAGATCCTCGTCGTCGACGCCAAGCGCGCCGCGGCCCTGGCCGACGTCGACACCGGTGGGATCACGGTCCTGACGATGGAGGAGGACCTGCCCCGGCTGATCGCGCAGTTCCCCGACGCCGTGCCGCCGCGCGTCGACATCGACGAGGACGACCCGTCCGTCATCCTGTACACCAGCGGCACCAGCGGCCGGCCCAAAGGCGCGCTGCACTCGCACCGCAACCTGCTCGCCGTCGTGGACTACCACCGGTTCAGCGACGCCCTGCTCGCCGCGTTCACCGGGCGGACCGCCGGCGACGACGTCCCCAGCGACCTGCGCTACCTGCTCACCTCGCCGCTGTTCCACATCGCGAGCCTGCACAACCTGGTCGTCCCGCGCCTGGCGACGGGCAGCGCCGTGATCATGCACCAGGGCTCGTTCGACGTCGACAAGGTGCTCGGCCTCATCGAGCGCGAACGCGTCACCAACTGGGGTGCGGTCCCCACCATGGCGTCGCGGCTGCTCGAGCACGACGACCTCGGCAAGTACGACCTGTCGTCGCTGACGGCGTTCGCGCTCGCGTCGGCGCCGTCGTCGATCGCGTTCAAGGACCGGCTGCGCGAGAAGGTGCCGTTCGCCCGCAACGCCCTCGTCGACAGCTACGGCCTCACCGAGTGCAGCACCGCCATCGCGGTGGCCAACTCCCAGGACCTCGAGGCGTTCCCCGGCACCCTGGGCCGGCCGATCATCACCGTGAGCCTCGAGATCCGCGACCCGTTCGGCGAATGGCTGCCGGACGGCGTGGAGGGCGAGGTGTGCGTGCGCAGCCCGTTCGTCATGCTCGGCTACTGGGAGGACGAGGAGGCCACGGCCGCGGCCATCACCCCGGACCGGTGGCTGCGCACCGGCGACTACGGCGTCATCGAGAACGGCCGGCTGCGACTGACGGGCCGTCGCTCCGACCTGATCCTGCGCGGCGGCGAGAACGTCTATCCCACCGAGATCGAGCAGACCCTCGACGAGCACCCGGCCGTGCGCGAGTGCGCCGTGATCGGCGTTCCGCACCCCGACCTCGGCCAGGAAGTCGCGGCGGTGGTGGTCGTCGCCGAGGGGGCTCACGTCACCGAGGAGGAACTGCGCGAGTTCGCGGCCGAGCGGCTGTCGTACTTCAAGGTGCCCACGCGCTGGCGGATCACCTCCGACCTGCTGCCCCGCAACGCGACGGGTAAGACGCTGCGCCGCGAGGTCGGCATCTAGCGGCCGTCGTCGAATGTTCCTGCTCGGAAAGGTGTTTCTTGCGCGCGTCCGTTCGCGCGCAAGAAACACCGCTGCCCGCAACCGCCAGGTCCGTCGCGGCGCGTCCGGCTACTGCGACCGGGACACGAACCCCGGATCCTCCACGGCCAGGCGCTGCCGCACCGGCTCGGGCATCGTCGAGCACGAGTCGTCGCTCGGACGGTCGTCGGCGTGGTCGGCGGCCGAGTCGTCGATCCCGACCGACGCGACGAGGTTCTCCCAGCCGCCCCAGCCGGCGAACCGGGCGGACAGGTCGACGTTCGCGGCGCCGTTGATGTGGAACGCCGCGCTCGGGTACTGCGCGTCGGCGGGAGTCGCGACACCGCCCCCGGGCAGGCGCACCACGTCCTCCGGGTTGGGCAGCATGCCGGCCAGCTGCATCGCGTGGTACTGGTACATCTCCCACGGCGGGGTGTCGAAGTAGTACCAGCTGGCCGCGCACACCCCGTACAGGTCCGGGCCGAACTGCGCGTAGTTCAGGTACAGCTCCATCATGCGGGCGTCCGGCAGGGTCGCACTCAGCAGCACCGAGGGCACCGTCTCGACGGCCTTGCGGACCGCGCTCTGGTCGGGGGTGAAGAACATGTTCTTTGCCAGCTGCTGCGGGATCGTCGAATACGTCTGTTGTTCCTCGCCCGTCAGATGGGCACGGGCGCGGTCGGCGAAGTCACCCCAGTGGAACGCCTGTGCCCGCAGGCCCATCTGGTCGTCCTCGTGCGCGATCACCGACGCGACGACGTACCGGCTGACATGGTCGAGCGAGACGTACTGGTAGGCGATCGGACCGTCGTCGATCCGCATGAACCGCGACGACGACGGCGTCCACACGCGCAGCGACGAGGCCGCGACGACGGTGACGAACGCGACCACCGTGAGCGCCGCGGCCGCGCGTTTCGCCCGGCGCAGCCAGGGATTCGGCGGCGGGACCGGGACGCGCGGCGGCGGTGCGGGGGCGGGACGACGCCAGTGCAGTCGGGAGCGCCGAAGCCTCTGCAGCAGGGACCCGGGGCCGGGCTCGGGGCGCGGCGGCTCACCGGACGGCGGCCAGGGCGTGGGTCCGGCGTCGCGCTGCGGTGCCGCCCAGCGCGGTGCCGACGAGCGCGGTGCCGCCCAGCGCGGTGCCGACGAGCGCGGTGCCGGGCCCGCGCACCGCGCGCACCGATCGTGGATCCGCTCCTCGAACGGGCCCATTACCCGGCCGCACCGCACGCACCTGCTCGGCCTCATCGCCGCCCACGCCTCCCGCCACTCACCGACTCGTGTCCGCTCCATCCTCGTCGGCGTCGGTCACGGTTCGGTCGCGGGGGGAGGTCGACGCTGTGGTCGCGCCCGGATTCGAGGCCCGCGTCCCGTCGAACAGGTGCGGTGGACGGAACCGGACACCGACACACGTCGCGACAGTTGTCGATGTCCGGGACCGTTGTCGGCGAGGGGCTCAGTCCACCTGCGGCGCCCACTGGACACCGTTGATGTGGGCGCCGCCGTCGACGAACAGCGTGTTGCCCGTCACGTAGCGGGAGGCGTCGCCGGCGAGGAACACCGCGACGGGCCCGATGTCCTCGACCGGATCGCCGATCCGGCCCATCGGGTTGGCCGCCGCCGACGCGGCCGCCATCTGCGGGTTGGCCTCGGCCACCCGCCGGAACGCCTCGCTCTGCGCGCCCGGGCAGATCACGTTGCAGCAGATCTGCTTCGGCGCCCATTCCCGCGCGGCGGTGCGGGTGAGGGTGCGCAGCGCCTCCTTGGCGGCGTTGTACTGCACGGAGTACATGTGCGCGTTGACGCCGTTGAGGGAGCACAGGTTGATCACCCGGCCGGTGCCGCGACGCTCGAGTTCGGGCAGGGCGCGCCGCATCGCCCAGAACGCGGCCATCACCGCCATGTCGAAGCCGCCGCGCAGCTGCTCGTCGGTCATGTTCTCGAACCGGGCGTAACCGGAGCTGCGCCACGCGTTGTTGACGAGGATGTCGAGGCGGCCGAACCGCTCGACCGCGGCGTCGACCATCGCGTGGACCTGGCCCTTGTCGGTGATGTCGGTGCGCTGGAAGTGGGCGCGCACGCCCCACTCGTCCCGCAGCCACCGGGCCGTGCCGGCGCCGGCCGTCTCGTCGATCTCGGCGACGACGACGTCCGCGCCCTCCCGCGCGAACGCCGCGGCGATGCCCCGGCCGATGCCCATGCCGGCGCCGGTGACCAGCGCGACCCGGCCTTCGAGTGCTCCCATCGGTGTTCTCCTCCTAGCGGGGCCGCGGCACCGTCCTGTCGACGAACAGCCCCTCCACCGAGACACACAGCTGCCCGTCGGCCGTCGCGATGCTGCCGACGGTGCGGATCTTGCGGCCGTCGACGGAGACGAGCCGGCCGGTGACGACGAGCGGCTCGAACAGCGGCGTCGGCCGGTGGTAGTTCGTGACGAGGTTCGCCGTCATGCCGGACTTGCCGCCCCAGGCGTTGGCGACGCCGAGCACGTGGTCGAGGATCAGCGCGGACACGCCGCCGTGCACGCACCCGGGCGGGCCCTGGTACGGCAGCGTGAGCGTGACGGTGCCCTGTACCGAGCCGTCCTCGAGGCCCTCGAGGACCAGGGGCGGCGCGATCGCGTTTTCGGGGCCGGTGACCGGGTCGTGCCGGGTGACACCCTCGCCGTTCCACATGTCGATCAGCCGCTCGGCGACGGCGGGTGCGTGCTCCTCGAGGTGGTCGGCGATGCTGTCGAGTTCCTCGGCGACGCGGTCGAGGTTGGCGTTGCCCCGGTCGGTGCGCAGCATGGCGTCGACCACGCGCCGCGCGGCGGCGGTGGCCCGGTCGACGGGTGCGTCCTGCGGCGCCGACGTCAGCACCGTGCGGTGCGCGTGGGTGGCGGCGGTGGGATGGGTGCCGGTCTTCACGAGCGGACCTCCATCGTGGCGTGGGTGAGGACGGGGGCGCCGTCGCGCTCCGGGCAGGTGGCGAGCAGCGTCAGCCGGTCGCCGTCGCGCCAGACGGCGGTCTCGAGGGTCTCGCCCGGGAACAGGGAGCCGGCGAACCGCACCGAGAAGTCCCGCACCGGGGTGGGATCGCCGTCGAGGATGCCGTCGACGACGGCCTTGCACACGATGCCGTACGACGCGAGGCCGTGCAGGATCGGCCGGTCGAAGCCGGCGGCCCGCGCGAACGCCGGATCGGCGTGCAGCGGGTTCATGTCGCCGCTGAGCCGGTACAGCAGCGCCTGCCGCGGGCTCGTCGGGGAGACGAGGACCGCGTCCGCCTCCCGATCCGGAATCGACTGGGCCGCTTCCGGTCCGGGCTCACCGCCGAAGCCGCCCTCGCCCCGGGCCCAGATCTGCATGCCGGTGGTCCACAGCGGGGCACCCTCGGGGGTGGCGGCGGACTGCTCCAGCACGATGACCGCGGCCTTGCCCTTGTCCCACACGTGCGCCACCCGCGACGAGATGTGCGCCGTGCCGGAGATGGGGATCGGTGCGTGCACCTGCAGCGACTGCCCGCCGTGCAGGATCCGGCGCAGGTCGATGTCGATGCCGGGCAGGTTCATTCCGGCCGGCTTCAGCGCGCCGGCCGAGATCCCCTGACCGGCGACCATTGCGAACGTCGGGAGCACGCGCAGGTTCTTCTCGTACACCCAGCTCAGCTCGGCCGGGTCGAGTCCGTCGCCCCCGGCGCCGAGACCGAGGTGGTAGAGCATGACGTCGCGGTCGGTCCAGATCGCTTCGCGCACCGCCGGTTCGGCGGACAGGGCGACGTTCGGGTCGATGGGCACGGTCAGTTCTCCTCTTCGTCCGTGGAACCGGCGCCTCGTTGCGTCGATGTCATCGCCGTGCTCACTTTCCGGGTTCGGGGTCGCGGGGCAGGCCGAGCAGCCGCTCGCCGATGATGTTGAGCTGAACGTTGGTGGTGCCGCCGGCGATCGACATGCACTGCGAGTTGAGGAACATCTGCGTCGCCGACCGGCGGTGCTGCCCGCCGAGCAGGGCGCGCGGCCCGGCCCAGTCCATCGCGACCTCCCACACCTGCTGGATGTGCTCGACGCCGAGCAGCTTCGCGACCGAGGACTCGGCTCCCGGCTGGGCCCCGGCGAGGGACCGCAGCGTGGTGCGCAGGCCCATCAGACCGCCGGTCTGGGCGTCGCACAGCACCTTTCCGAGCGTGGTGGCCTGCTCGTCGTCGAGGCCGCCGGGCAGTCCGGCCGCCAGCTCGAGGAGGGCCTCACCCCCGGAGCCGAGGGACGAGTCGTGCGAGAGGGAGACGCGTTCGTTGGCGAGGGTGGTGCGGGCGAGCTTCCAGCCGTCGCCGGGCTCGCCGACGAGGCAGTCGTCGGGAACGAACACGTTGTCGATGAAGATCTCGTTGAACAGGGCCTCGCCGGTGATCTCGCGCAGCGGGCGGATGTCGAGCCCCTCGCTGCTGCGCATGTCGACGAGGAAGTACGACAGGCCCTTGTGCTTGGGCACCGAGGCGTCTGTGCGGGCGAGGCAGATGCCCCAGTGGGCATCGCGCGCCATCGAGGTCCACACCTTCTGTCCCTGCAGCACCCATCCGCCGTCGACCTTGGTGGCTTTGGTGGTGAGCGACGCGAGGTCGGAGCCGGCGCCGGGCTCGGAGAACAGCTGGCACCAGACGATCTCGCCCCGAAGGGACGGCGGCACGAACCGTCGCTGCTGCTCGGGGCTGCCGTGCGCGATGAGGGTCGGCACCACCCAGTTGCCGATGATCATGTCGTGCGGCGTCAGGTTCGCCGCGCGCAGCTCCTCGGCGATCACCAGCTGGGCGACGGCGTCGGCGCCCTTGCCCCAGGGTGCGGGCAGATGCGGTGCGGTGTATCCCTTCTCCGCGAGATACCGCGTGCGTTCGCCGCCGCCGAGGTCGACGGCCGGGGCGAGTTCGTCACGCACCCCGGTGCGGATCTGCTCCGCCTCCGGCGGCAGGTCGATGCCGAGGACGCGGCGGGCGCCGCGGCGGGTGAGATCGGTGACGCGCCGGCGCCAGGACGCGGTGGAGCCCAGCAGGATTCGCAGCGACTGTGCGCGACGCAGATACAGGTGCGCGTCGTGCTCCCACGTGTAGCCGATGCCGCCGAGGATCTGGATGCAGTCCTTGGCCACGGCGAAGGCGGCCTCGGGGGCGGTGGCGCCGGCGACGGCGGCCGCGAGGGACGCCTCGTCGGCGTCGGCAGCGCCGGGCGTCAGCGCGCGGGCGGCGTCCCACGCGCACACGCGGGCCTGCTCCGCGAGCGTGAGCATGCGCGCCGCCCGGTGCTTGACACCCTGGAACTGGCCGATCGGGCGGCCGAACTGGCGGCGCACGGCGGCGTAGTCGGCCGCGGTGCGCACGCACCAGTCCGCGATTCCGGACGCCTCGGCCGCGAACAGAGTGGCGGCGAGGTCGGTGACCCGCTGCGGCTCGATCCGCAGCACGTCCGCCGCGGCGAGCGCGAAACCGTCCACCACGATCTGCGAATTGCCGCGCACCACATCGTGGCTGGGCAGGTCCTCGAGCTCGAGTCCGTCCCGGCGCAGCAGCACCCAGGCCCGGTTGCCGGCGTCCTCGGCGGCGACGAGCAGCAGGTCGGCGGTGTGGCCGCCGAGCACGTACCCGGACCGGCCGGACAGCGTGGTGCCCGAGGCGCCGCGCTCCACCCGCAGCGTGCCCGGGTCGAGAGCGATGCCGGCGAGCGTGGATCCGTCCGCGAGGCCGGCGAGCTCGCCGGTCCGGCCGGCGTCGCGCAGCACGGCCGCGGTCAGCACGGTCGGCAGGAACGGGCCCGGCACCATCGACCGGCCGAGTTCCTCGGTGACGACGGCGAGTTCGACGAGGCCGCATCCGGCACCGCCGACCTCCTCGGGAAGGTGCAGGCCGAGCACCCCGAGCTCGGCGAGCGAGCCCCAGAACGCCGGGCGGGTGTCGGCCTTGGCCTCGACGGCCTCACGCAGCACCTCGGGGGTGACGTGCCGGGCGGCCCAGCTCCGCACCGAGTCGCGCAGGTCGCGATCCTCGTCTGTCAGTCCAATGGTCATGTCGGCCTCGTGGATTCGATGGTGTGGTCAGATGCGTTCGATGACGGTGGCGGTGGACAGTGCGCCGCCCGCGCACATGGTGACCAGTGCCGTGGACCGGTCGGATCGTTCGAGTTCGTGCAGTGCGGTGGTGAGGAGCCGGGCGCCGGTCGAGCCGACCGGGTGGCCGAGGGCGATGGCGCCGCCGTTGACGTTGACCTTGGACAGGTCGGCGCCGAGCACCTGCGCCCACGACAGCACGACCGACGCGAACGCCTCGTTGATCTCGACGAGATCGATGTCGCCCAGCGTCATGCCGGCCTTGTCCAGGACGTTCCGCGTGGCGTCGATCGGGCCGTCGAGGTGGTAGTAGGGGTCCGACCCGACCATTCCCGAGGCGACGATGCGTGCGCGGGGCCGCAGGCCCAGTTCCTGTGCGCGCTGCGCGCTGGTCAGCAGGACGGCGGCGGCGCCGTCGCTGATCTGCGACGCCGACCCGGCCGTATGGATGCCGCCCTCCACGACGGGCTTCAGGGCGGCCAGCCCCTCGGCGGTGGTCTCGCGCAGGCCGCCGTCGCGGGTGACGACGGTGGTCTCCCCGGTGGGCACGCCGTCGGCGAGGACGGGCGCCTCGGTGGGCACGATCTCGCGGTCGAACCGGCCCTCGGCCCAGGCCCGGGCGGCGCGGCGCTGCGACTCGAGGCCGAAGGCGTCGGTGTCACCCCGCTTGATGCCGCGATGGGTGGCGATGCGCTCGGCCGACGTGAACTGGTCGCCCATGTCGATGGTCCAGTCGTCCGGATACGGGTTGCCGGTCTCCGGGGTGAGTGCCTGGCCGAGGAACACCCGGCTCATGGACTCGACACCGCAGCCGATGCCCGCGGAGATCTGCCCGGAGGCGATGAGGCCGGCGACGATGTGGACGGCCTGCTGGGAGGAGCCGCACGCGCAGTCGATCGATGTGGCGGCCGTGCCGTAGGGCAGGCCGGCGTGCAGCCACGCCTGCCGGGTGATGTTGTTGGACTGTTCCCCGGCCTGGGTGACACAGCCGCCGACGATCTGACCCACCTGGTCGGGGGCGAGGCCGGCGCGGTCGAGCACGGCGCGCTGTGCGGTGCCGAGCAGGGTGGCCGGGTGCAGACCGGCCAGGGCGCCCCGGCGGCGGCCGATGGGGGTGCGCGCCGCCTCGACGATGACTACCTCGGTCATGAACAAGCTCCTCGGACGTGAGTGCTGGGCTGGAAGGCAATCGGACGCGCCGACGGACGAACCGGGAACGCGTTCATTTTTGTAATGTATTCTATTCACTACGCCGAGACAATGGCCTGTCGGCGGCGAGGCTGCTCTCGCAATGAACTACCAGTATGCATGCGCACGTCGCGCAGCCGACCGGCCCGCGCGACCGTCGCCGATAGAAGAATTCATTTCAGTACTGTGCGGGCACGGCGCCCCGGCGGGGACCGGCGCGGCCCGGCGTCAGGCGGACGGAGCGGGCCGCGCGTTCGACAGGCCCGCGAGCAGCAGCTCGCAGGCCACGCGCAGGTCCGACTCCGCATCCGGCACCGAGATCCGGCCGTTGAGACTCGACTGGATGATCCCGAACCACGCCTGCTCGAGCACCCGCACGAGCGTCGCATCCCGCTCGGTGACGTACTCGAGCCCGGCCGCGCGGTAGAGGACCTCCCGGAACCGGCGGTCGATCTTGGCGACGTCGGGGATGGCCGTGGCCTTGGCGGTGCTCGTGGACTGGATCATCGCCGCCGCCAGCAACGGCCGTCGCCGCAGCGCCCGGGTGGCCCGCACGAGAGCCTCGTAGATGGCCTCCTGCGGAGTCGAATCGGGGTTCGGGCGCTGGGTCATCCGATCGCTCATCTGCTCGATCTGGTCGACCATCACCGCCACGAACAGGTGCGTCTTGGACGGGAAGTAGCGGTACAGGGTGCCGATGGCGACGCCGGCCATCTTCGCGACCTCATGCATCTGCACCCGCTCGAGTTCCTTCTCGGTTGCCAGGCGCGCCGCCGCGTCGAGGATGCGGCCGAACCGTGCGCGCTGCTCGGCGGACGTCGGCTCCGCGGCGTCCCGCGCTTCGGCAACTCTCGGCACCGTGGTTCCTCCGTCGTCTCGTACCTGCGGCTACGCCGTGCCGCCCAGCGTCCCTCATCCTGCATCGTGCCGGCAGAAATCTTCCGCTCAGTGGGACCTGCCCTGGACTGTGCCGCATCCCTGCGTCCGGGTTCGACATCCACGCCCAGGCCAGATGGAGGATACCGAACCGGGCGATCCCATGTGGTTGCGCGGCACGGTGCTTACTTGCGTGTTCCGACGCGCGCAGGAAGCATCGACGCGCGCGGGAAGGACCGGCTCAGACGAGGTTGTCCTCCACCGGCAGCCCGAACACGCCCCGGCCGTACAGGGCGAGGGCACGTTCGGGATCGTTGGCGACGTGCACGCTGCCGGCATGCGCGTCGCGCCACGCCCGCTCGACGGGGTTGCCGCGGCCGAGCGAGTTGCCGCCCGCGGTCTTGAACAGCAGATCGATCGCCTCGACGGCGCGCTCGGTGCCGCGCACCTGATCGCGGCGCACCCGCAGCCGCATGCTCGTCGGCAGCGGCTCCCCGGCCACGGCCAGCTCGTACAACTCGCGGATGTTGCGGTCCGTCTGCAGGATCGCCGCGTCGATCTCGGACGCGGCGCGGGCGACGGCGACCTGCGCGAACTGGTCCTCGGCGAACCGGCCTCCACCCAGGCTCAGGCGCACCCGGTCGCGCATCGCGCTCAGGTACTGCTCGTAGCATCCCGCGACCGTCCCGATGACCGGCGCGGCAACGGCGGTGGTGAAGACCGCCGCGAACGGCAGCCTGAACAGCGGCCCCGGGTTGACGTTGTGCCCGGGGGCCCGCAGCTGCGCGAGCTCGTAGTTGCGCACCGTCCGGTGGTGCGGGACGAACGCCTTCTCCACGGTGATCTCGTTGCTCGCGGTGCCGCGCATGCCGACGACGTCCCACACGTCCTGGATCCGGTAGTCGGTGCGCGGCACGAGCACCGTCATGAAGTCCACCGGCCGGCCCTCGGCCCCGACGACGAGCGCCCCGAGCAGCGCCCAGGACGCGTGTTCGCAGCCGGAGGAGAACCGCCAGCTGCCCGACAGCTCGAAGCCGCCCTCGACCGGGACGAGCTCGCCGACCGGCGCGTACGACGACGACAGGAGCGTCGACTCGTCCTGTCCCCACACGTCGTCCTGTGCCCGCGCATCGAACAACGCCAGATGCCACGAGTGGACGCCGAGGATCGAGGCCACCCAGCCCGTCGAGCCGCAGGCACCCGAGATCGCCCGCACCACCTCGTAGAAGCGCACAGGGTTGCTCTCCAGTCCACCGTGCCGGGCGGGCTGCAGCATCCGGAACACTCCCGCGGCGGCCAGGTCCTGGACGGTCTGGTCGGGCACCCGGCGCGTTTCGTCGACGCTGCGGGCGCGCTCCGCGATGGACGGCAGCAGCTCGCGGACCTTCGTCAGCACGTCGTCGGACATCGGTGTGTCTCCTTCGCGACCCGGACGGGTCACCGTGGCAGGAACAGGCACCCCATCCTGCGGTGCCGTCCGGACACACCGCCGCAGACGGTCCCGGACAGTGGGATGCGCTCCATCCCCGGTGAGCGGGCTCACCTAGCGTCGAGCACACGGTCGCAGGCGGCCACCGTCCCCCGGCCCACCCGCGCACAGCACCGGTGCCCGAGGTGCTCCATCCGATACGACATTCCATTCGAAAGGACGGACGACAGTGAGCTCCAGCAAGTCCGACGACGTCGAAGTTCGCGAGATCGAGGCCGGTTCCGCGCCCACCCGGTTCGCCCGCGGCTGGCACTGCCTCGGCCTGTCCGAGTCCTTCAAGGACGGCAAGCCGCACTCGGTCCATGCCTTCGGCACCAAGCTCGTCGTGTTCGCCGACAGCAACGGCGACCTGAAGATCCTCGACGCGTACTGCCGGCACATGGGCGGCGACCTCAGCCAGGGCACGATCAAGGGCGACTCGGTGGCCTGCCCGTTCCACGACTGGCGCTGGGGCGGCAACGGACGTTGCACCGCAATCCCCTACGCCCGCCGCGTTCCGCCGATCGCGAAGACCCGCGCCTGGCACACGCTCGATCAGGACGGGATGCTGTTCGTCTGGAACGACCCCGAGGGCAACCCGCCGCCGGCCGACGTGACCATTCCCCGCATCGCCGGCGCGACGAGCGACGAGTGGACCGACTGGGTCTGGTACACCACCGAGGTCGACACCAACTGCCGCGAGATCATCGACAACATCGTCGACATGGCGCACTTCTTCTACGTGCACTACTCGTTCCCCACGTATTTCAAGAACATCTTCGAGGGGCACGTCGCGACGCAGATCATGCACGGTCAGGCGCGGGAGGACATGCGGCCGCACGCCGACGGCCAGCCGAAGCTCGTCGGCAGCCGCTCCGAGGCGGCGTACTTCGGACCGTCGTTCATGATCGACGACCTGCAGTACAAGTACGAGGGCTACGATATCGACTCGGTGCTGCTCAACTGCCACTACCCCGTCACCGAGAACAAGTTCGTCCTGATGTACGGGATCATCGTGAAGAAGTCGGACGCCCTCGGCGACTCGGCCGACGAGACGGCCCGCAAGTTCGGTGACTTCATCGCCCGAGGCTTCGAGCAGGACGTCGAGATCTGGAAGAACAAGACGCGCATCGAGAATCCGCTGCTGTGCGACGAGGACGGCCCGGTCTACCAGCTGCGCCGCTGGTACGAGCAGTTCTACGTGGACGCGGCCGACGTCAAGCCGGAGATGACCGAGCGGTTCGAGTTCGAGATGGACACCACCCGCCCGGTGGCGGCGTGGATGAAGGAGGTCGAGGAGAACCTCGCCCGCACGAAGGACGCCGAGGAGGCGGCGACCACCGATGCAACCCCTGCAGTGCACTGAGTGCGGCGCCCGGGTTCTCGTCGCCAAGAACAGCTGGGAGCACACCTCCGTCCAGTGGAACGAGCAGGCGCGGTCCCGGTGCCCCGAGATGCGTGAGCAGGGTGGGCAGGACTCCCGGCCCGGGGCGCCGCGCCGCGGTTGCGCGAAGCTCGCCGAGACGATCACGTGGGCCGCGACCGAAGGCCGCCTCACCGTCCTCGACGACACCCCGGTCCCGGGACCGATCGTCCAGTAAGTCAGCCGGAAAGGAACTTTCGTGATCGACGTCCAGCACTACGGCCCATGGGCCGTCATCGCCGGCGGCTCCGAGGGCGTCGGCTCCGCCTTCGCCGACGAGCTGAGCAAGGCGGGGCTGAATCTGGTGCTCATCGCCCGCAAGCCCGGCCCGCTCGAGGAGACCGCGGAGAAGGTGCGCAGCAACGGCGTCCAGGTCCGCACCCTGGCACTCGACCTGCTCTCCCCCGACGCCGTCGAGCAGATCCGGCAGGCGACCGACGACGTCGAGGTGGGCCTGCTCATCTTCAACGCCGGCGCCAACAGCTACGGCAACGAGTTCGTCACCGGCGACCTCGACGGCTTCCGTGGCGTCATCGACCTCAACATCCATCGGCAGCTCGAACTCTCGCACCTGTTCGGCGCGAAGATGAAGGAGCGCGGCCGGGGCGGCATCATGCTGCTCGGTTCGCTCGCCGGCTACATGGGGGCGGAACACCAGAGCATCTACGCGGCGTCCAAGGCGTTCAGTCGCGTGTTCGCCGAAAGCCTGTGGCTCGAGCTCGCCCCGCACGGGGTACACGTCGTCGAACTCGTCCTCGGCGTGACCCGCACCCCGGCGATGATCCGCGCCGGGCTGAACTTCGACATCCCCGGCATGCTCGTCGCCGAGCCGGAGGAGGTGGCCCGCGAGGGGCTCGAACACCTCACCGACGGGCCGGTGTGGGTGGCCGGCGGCAACTACGACGCGGCGGTCAAGCGCAGCGGCTTCCCGCGCGACACGCTCGTCAAGGGCGCGGCCGACGCCATGCGCAAGCTGCTCAACCGCGGCTGACTCGCTCGCATCGCAGGGCCGGCATCCGGAATCGGATGCCGGCCCTGCGACGTCCGTTCCGGGGCGCGAGAAACCTCACACCGGTTCCCCGGGCTCCGTTGGTGTGAAAGTGTCGACGGGCGGGTACCTTACCCGGGATCGGGTCGGCCGGGCGGCGCACATTCCATGACAGTCGGTCCACCGTCGACTTGCTGCGCCGGCAGGCCGGCCCGATCCACCGGAGCCGACGGCCGATGCCGTTCGGACACGGCTCAACCGCGGCGGATCAGGCCGTCGGCCGGGGGGACGGACGCACCGGC
>NZ_JAALEG010000065.1 GCF_011058165.1 Rhodococcus aetherivorans | reverse complement strand
GACTCGCTCACCGCGCGGGTCGATGCTCAGGACTGGCCGGCGCTCGTCGCCGAACTCGACGCGGCGGGGTGCGCGCAGACCGGGCCGCTGCTCACCGCGGACGAGTGCGCGCGCGTCGCCGCGATGTGGGACGACGACCGCCGCTTCCGCAGCACGATCGACATGGAACGGCACCGCTTCGGCAAGGGCACCTACCGCTACTTCGGCGACCCCGTACCCGAGGGCATCACCCGGTTGCGCGCGGCGTTCTACCACCGGTTGCTGCCCGTCGCACGGGACTGGGCGCAGCGGCTCGGCGACCCGGCGCCCTGGCCCGACGACTTCGGCGACTGGCTCGACGCCTGCCACGCCGCCGGACAGGCCAGGCCGACGCCCATCCTGCTGCGCTACACGACCGGCGACTGGAACGCCCTGCACCGCGACCTCTACGGCGACCTGGTGTTCCCGCTGCAGGTGGTGATCGGCCTCGACCGGCCCGGCCACGACCACCTCGGCGGCGAGTTCCTCCTCGTCGAGCAACGCGCCCGCGCACAGTCCCGCGGCACCGTCACCGTGCTGCAGCAGGGTCACGGGCTGATCTTCACCACCCGCGACCGGCCCACCCCCTCCGCGCGCGGCTGGACCCGCTCCCCCGTCCGGCACGGGGTCAGCACCGTCCGCGCCGGCGTCCGCCGCACCCTCGGCCTCGTCCTGCACGACGCCCGATGACCGGCTACACGCTGCTCGGCGCGGACGGCCGTCCCTACCGCAGCCCGATCCCCGGGTCCGTCGGTGGGCACCGGCGCGGCCGGATCTACGGTCGCCTCGACTGCCGCGCGGCGCTGCGGGCGATCGCCCGCGGCGGGTACGTCCGGGACCGGGTCTTCTTCGCCGACGAATCCGATGCCGTCGCAGCCGGATACCGCCCGTGCGCGGTGTGCCTTCCGGGGCGCTACCGGGAATGGCAGACGAGGCGGCACCCGTGAGCGACGCCCTGTTCCCCGTGCCGCGCGCCCGCGTCGAGATCGCCCCGGGCGCCGTGCACGTGCCCGGCTGGCTCGACGTCGACGAGCAACGCCGCCTCGTCGCCGCCTGCCGGGACTGGGCGCGCGGGCCCGTGCCGATCCGTCACACCGCCCTGCCTGGCGGGGGCCGGATGTCGGTGCAGACCGTCTGCCTCGGGTGGCACTGGTCGCCGTACCGTTACACCCGCACCGCGGTGGACGTGAACGACGCTCCCGTCGCCCCTTTCCCGGACCGGCTGGGCGACCTCGGGCGGCGTGCCCTCGTCGCCGCGTACGACGACCCGCACGCCGGCGACGATTACACTCCCGACACCGCGCTGATCAACTTCTACGACGGCGACGCCCGCATGGGCATGCATCAGGACAAGGACGAACGCAGCGACGCCCCCATCGTGTCGCTCAGCATCGGCGACGCGTGCACCTTCCGGTTCGGCAACACCGAGAGCCGCGGCCGGCCCCACCGCGACGTCCGGCTCGAATCCGGCGACCTGTTCGTGTTCGGCGGTCCGTCGCGGTTCGCGTATCACGGTGTGCCCAAAGTCTTTCCCGGCACGGCCGACCCCGCGTCGGGGATGACGCGGGGCCGGCTCAACCTCACGATGCGGGTCACCGGGCTCGGCGGGTGAGCTACCCCGGAGCGGCGAGGAGCCTCACCCCTCCTCGGGCTTGACCGCCAGCACCGGTTTGCGGCAGGACAGCAGCAGCCGCTGGGCGGTACTGCCGAGAAGCAACTTGCCGACGGGTGTGCGGTCGCGGACCCCGATCACCAGCAGTTGCGCCTCGTCGGGCTCCATGGCGTCCAGGATCACGTCGACGGTCTCGTCGCCGACCGTCTGCCTGATCTCGTGCTCGACGCCGCTTCCGGACAACTTCTCCTCCAGCGCCTCGAGCTGTGCCCGGGCGGCGAACGACCGGTCGGCGAGGGCATCGCCCCTGGAGGTGTTGATCACGAGCAGTGAGGTGCCGCGCAACCGGGCCTCGGCGATGCCGTGGTCGACGGCGGCTCCGCCGTACCGGTCCGGGGTGAATCCGACGACGATCATGCGTGGGCCTTCTCTCGGGTCTCGCTGGAGTCGTCACCGGGGGTGCCGGCCGGAATCACGGCAGGCCGGCGCGAGTGGACGAACCGGGCGGCGAGCGGCGCGACGAGCAGCAGTGCGATGACGATGTAGACGACGATGGCGACGGGTTCGGTGACGAGGCTGCCCCAGTCGCCGCCCCCGAGCTGCAAGCTCTGGCGGAGTTGGCGTTCGATGCGCGGCCCGAGGATCACCCCGATGATCAACGGCAGGACCGGAAGACCGAACCGGCGCATCATGAGCCCGAGCAGGCCGAACGTCAGCAGCAGGGCGAGGTCGAGCCACTGCAGGTTGACGGCGAACGCGCCGAGCGCGGCGAAGAACAGGATGCCGGCGTACAGATACGGCCGGGGCGTGCGGAGCAGCTTGGCCCACAGCGGGGCGAGGGGAAGGTTGAGGACGAGCAGGAGGAAGTTGCCGATGAACAGGCTCGCGATCAGCGTCCAGATCAGCAGCGGTTCCTTCTCGAACAGCGTCGGCCCGGGCTGGATTCCGTACGACACGAAGGCGGTCAGCATCACCGCGGCGGTCGCATTGGTCGGCAGACCCAGCGACAGCATCGGCACGAGGGTGCCCGCCGCGGAGGCGTTGTTCGCCGCCTCCGGTCCCGCGACGCCTTCGATGGCGCCCTTGCCGAACTCGTCCTTGTGCTTCGACAGCTTCTTCTCGGTGATGTACGAGAGGAAGGTCGGCAGCTCGGCACCACCCGCCGGCAGCGCACCGAACGGGAATCCGTATGCGGTGCCGCGCAACCACGGCTTCCACGACCGCTTCCAGTCGCTGCGGCCCATCCACGGACGGCCGACCGGGATGACCTCGGCGGGGCGGCGGCGCAGGTGCGCGGCCACCCACAGCGCCTCACCGACCGCGAACACCGCGACCGCGACGACGACGATGTCGATGCCGTCGGACAGCTGCGGAATGCCGAAGGTGGCGCGGGGCTGCCCGGTGAGGAAGTCGATTCCGACCAGTCCGATCGCGAGGCCCAGGAACAGCGAGATGCAGCCCCGGAGCTTGGAACTGCCGAGGACGGCGGTGACGGCGACCAGCGCGAGCAGCATGATCGCCAGATACGACGGCGCACCGAGAGTCACGGCGAAGCGCGACACCGCGGGAGCGAAGAGCACCAGCAGCATCGTGCCGATCGATCCGGCGACGAACGAGCCGATGGCGGCGGTGGCGAGGGCCTGCGCCGCGCGCCCGGCTCTCGCCATCCGGTTGCCCTCGATCGCGGTGATCACGGAGGACGACTCCCCCGGGGTGTTGAGCAGGATCGAGGTCGTCGACCCGCCGTACATTCCGCCGTAGTAGATGCCGGCGAACATGATGAACGCGGCGCTCGGGCTCACGTTGTAGGTGACGGGCAGCAGCAGCGCCACCGTCATCGCGGGCCCGATGCCCGGCAGTACTCCGACCGCGGTCCCCAGCAGGACACCGAGACACGCGTAGAGCAGGTTCATCGGGGTCGCCGCCTGCTCGAACCCCTGCAGCAGCCAGGTCAATGTGTCCATGTCACAGAATTCCGTCCAGAATGCCTGCGGGCAGCGGTATTCCGAGCCCGACGTAGAATGCGTAGAAGCTGCCGAACCCGAGGACCGCCCCGATCACGAGACTGCGCACGTAGTGCCTGTTTCCCAGGACCGTCGCGGCGCCGGCGAACAACAGGGTTCCGGTGATCGCCCACCCCAGCGGGCCGACGAGGGCGATCGTCGCGACGAACAACGCGACCAGCAGCCCGACCGTGCGCCAGTCCCCGGGCGACGACAGGTCCACGTCCTCTCCGCCGTCCTCCTCGCCGGTCGATCCCCACAGGATCGCCGCTGCGAGCGCCACCGCGCAGACGACGAGTCCGGTGCCGACGACCATCGGGAACAGCCGAGGCCCCACCGGGTCGATCTTGACGAAACCCGCTGTCAGAGTGAGCGCGTCGACGATCAGGAAGACTCCCACCGCCACGAGCACACCGCAGACGACGAACTGGGCCGGATCCTTCATCCGGCGGGCCGGCGTCGCATCGGCCGCTGCCCGCGTACTCATGCGAGCCCCAGCTCGGACAGCGTGGACGAAACCCGCTCGTCCTGCTCTTCGAGGAACCGCTCGAACTCCGGTCCGGTCGCGAACGCGTCGCTCCACCCGTTCTTCACCAGAGCCTCCTTCCATGCCGGGGTGTCGTGCAACTTCGCGAGCGCCTCCACCATTGCCGCCTTGGCCTCGTCCGAAATTCCGGGCGGCGCAAGGATTCCGCGCCAGTTGGTGAAGGTCAGATCGATGCCCGCCTCACGGAGCGTCGGTGCGTCGATGCCGGGAACGCGCTCGTTGCCCGACACCGCGAGGACCCGGACCTGGCCCGCCTCGATCTGGTCGACGTACTCGCCGAGCCCCGACGTGCCCGCGGTGATCTTCTCGCCGAGCAGCGCGGTCAGCAGATCACCGCCGCCGTCGTAGGACACGAAGTTCACTGCCTTCGGATCCACTCCCACCGCACGTGCCGTCTCCATCGGGAACAGGTGGTCGGGACCTCCGGGTGACGATCCACCGCCGATCGTGATCGCCGACGGGTCGGCGCGCCACGCGGCGACGAAGTCGTCGACGGTGCGCAACGGCGAGTCCGCGGGGACGAGAATGCCCTCCTGCTCCTCGACCATCCTGGCCAGGGCCGTGGCGTCGGACACCCGGGCCGTCGAGCCGTTCGTGTAGCCGGCGCCGACCACCCCGAGGCCCATCATCATCATGAGGTCGTCGTTGCCCGCCTCGTTCATGAGCCGGGCCATCGCCACCGTTCCGCCTGCGCCGATGACGTTGAAGACCTCCACGCGGCCGGTGATGCCGTCGTCCTCCATGATCTTCACCGCCGTCCGGGCGGTGAGGTCGTAGCCTCCGCCGGGGCTGTTGGGAACCATCATCCGCACCCGGTGCAGACCCTCGTCCTCGCCGCGGGTGACGCCGCATCCGGCAACGAGAATCCCCGCGAGCACGAGCAGTAGGACCGCACGTACGCGGCCTCCGCCGGCTGTCCTGGACATCGTTCCTTCTTTCGCCGAAAAATGTGACCTTCGGCAATACTGAACCCGTCAGTGAGTCACGTCACTCTTGAGTACGAAACGGAACTTGAGTTCATTGTGGTCACCACGTCCCCTCCGTATCCGCAGCCTCGCCGGGCAGGTTCTGCTCCTTCAGCTCGCCGTCGTGGCGGTGGTGCTGCTGGCGGTCGCCGCGGTGTCGGTGCACCAGTCGACCGTCGGATTCCGCGACCTGCAGGGTCAGCGGATGATCGCGGTCGCCGAGAACGTGGCCTCGACGCCCGTGGTGCGGGAACTGCTGTCCGCACCGTCCGCCGGCACGGTTCTCGCGCCCGAAGTGGACCGCGCCGTGAACCTGTCCGGGGCGACGCTCGCCGAGATCGTGACCGCCGACGGCACGGTCCTCGTGTCGTCGGACCCGACCCGGCTCGGCGCGGCTGCGGAACTCGGGGCCAGCGACGTGGCCACCGGCCGGGCCTGGTCCGGTGACGTGGTCGTCGACGGCCGTCGGGCCATCGCGGGACACGTCCCGATCCTGTCGCCGGCCGGGTCCGTGCTCGCGATCGTGGCGGTGAGCGACGACTACCCGTCCCTGTGGGACCTCCTCAGCAGCGCCGGAGCCCGGTTGCTGCTGTATCTCGGCATCGGCGCCGGGCTCGGGCTCCTCGGCTCGTGGCTGTTGTCGCGACGGATCAAGACCCACACCCGGGGGCTCGAGATCGCCGAGATCGCCAACCTCGCCGACCACCGCGAGGCGCTGCTGCACAACATCCGCGAGGGCGTGGTGGCGGTGAACACCGAGGGCGTCATCACCGTTCTCAACGACAGCGCACAGGAGCTGCTCGACCTCACCGCGGACGCCGTCGGCCGCCGCGTCGACGACGTCGACCTCGAACCCGCGGTCCGTCAGTACCTGCTCAGCGGGGACGACAGCGGCGACGTCGTGCTGTCGACGGCGTCCCGGGTGCTGGCGCTCAGTCGCCGGACCGCGACGAGCCGGGGACAGCGGATCGGCACCGTCACCACGATGCGCGACAGCACCGAGCTGGCGTCGCTGCAGAGCCAGCTGTCGTCGCACAAGAGTGTCACCGACACCCTCCGGGCCCAGACCCACGAATTCGCCAATCAGCTCCACACCATCTCGGGGCTCACCCAACTCGGCGACTACGACGCCGTCACCGACTTCGTCGGAACTCTCACCAGGCGCCGAGCGGAAATCAGTGACGCTGTGACGCAGCGTATTTCCGACCCCGCCGTGGCCGCCCTGCTCATCGCGAAGACATCGCTCGCCGCGGAGACCGGAGTGACCCTGGTCCTCGAGCCCGATTCGCGCCTGCGGGCCCTCGACCCCGAACTCGCCACCGACGTCATCACCGTCCTCGGCAATCTCGTCGACAACGCCGTCGACGTGTCGCAGGGCGGGCGGGACGCGCGGATCTCCGTCCGCATCACCGACTCCGACGGCATCACGGTCGAGGTCGCCGATTCGGGTCCCGGCGTGCCCGATTCCCTGCGGGAGGAGATCTTCGCCCGGGGCGTCACGTCCAAACCCGACACGCCCGGGGGACGCGGGGTCGGACTGGCGCTGGTGCGACTGGTCAGCGCCCAGCACGGCGGATCGGCTACCGTCTCCGATGCCCCGGTCACCGGCGGCGCCTTGTTCACCGTCCACATCCCGCGCAGTAAGGATGGCTGACCATGCACGACCGTCCAGGATCGGACGAGGCGGCGACGCACAAGGTCGTCGTCGTGGACGACGACTTCATGGTCGCGGAGATCCACCGTCGATTCGTGGACCGGACAAAGGGATTCACCACGGTCGCGGTGGCACACAGCGGCGCGGAGGCGCTCGACGCCGCGCGGACCACCGCACCCGACCTCCTCCTGCTCGACGTCTACCTGCCCGACATGTCGGGACTCGACGTCCTTCAGCGGCTGCGCGCCGAGGGCGACGCCGTCGCCGTCATCATGATCACCGCCGCCCGGGAGATCGACACCGTCGGTCGCGCCCTGCACGGCGGAGCGACCGACTACCTGGTCAAGCCGTTCGAGTACGCGCAGCTCCGGGAGAAGCTCGAGCACTTCCGGCGCCGAGCGCACGAGCTCGCGACCCAGACGAGCGCCGACCAGACGTTCATCGACTCCCTGTTCGGTGCCGGCGGCAAGGCCGCCGAACCCGTACGGCTGCCGAAGGGTCTGAGCGCCGAAACCGGCCGGCTGATCCTCGACACGGTCCGCGCCCGCGGCGAACTGTCCGCCACCGAGTGCGCGGAGCTGGCCGGGTTGTCGCGGGTGAGCGTGCGCCGCTACCTCGAGCACTACCTGGACGCAGGCCTGCTCGAACTGCGTCTCGAATACGGCGGCACCGGCCGACCGGTCCGCCGCTACCGGCCCGCCGGTCACTGACCCCGGGCCGCATCCCGGGAGTGCTCCGCGGGTTGCAGGTGCACGACGGAGCGGTAGAACGCGAGGTGCGCGGCCGCCGCGTCGTCCCAGGTGTGGGCCGCGGCGAGCGCCCGCCCCCGGTGTGTCCGCGCGGCGACGGGCGGCTCGGTGAGGGCGCCGGCCATCTCCCGGTGCGTCGACGCGAACCGGACGGTGTCGCCGAACACCTCGCGCAGCACCGGCAGATCCCGCGCCACCACGGGCACTCCGGCGGCCAAGGCCTCCATCGCGGCGAGCCCGAAGCCCTCCTTCGTGGACAGGAACGCGAACACCGACGCCTGCGCGACCAACGCCGGCAGCGCGTCCTCGGCCACCGTCCCCAGGATCGTCGGATCCACGCCCAGTTCCGCGCAGCGACGGTCGAATTCGGCTCGGTACGGCCGGTAGTCGAACAACGTCTCGCCGCCGGCGAACACCAGCCGCATCCCGGGCCGCTCACGGCGCAGCAGGGCGAACGCCTCCACCAGATCGATGCTGCCCTTGCGGGGCTCGATGCCACCGACGGCCAGCACGTACTCCCCCAGCTGCGCCCGCCACCGGGCCCGCGCCGCCCTGTCCTGCTCGGCGCGCGAGAAGCGGTGCGCGTCGACGCCGTTGGCGATGACCGTGGGCGTGAAACCCCAGCCCGCGCGGACCTCCTCGGCGACCGCACGCGAGACGCAGATCCGCGCATACGGTTCGGCGACGGCCCGTTCGTGACAGGCGGCGAGCTGCGGCGTGGTGAACCGGTCGAGGTGGTGGATCGTGCGGATGCACCGGTTTCCGACGGCGTTGGCGCTGATGCAGTCCTGCGCGTGCACCACGTCGTACCTGCCGGGGGTGAACGCCGCGCCGAGCGCGGCGATCGAACGCATGATGCACTCCCCGACCCCCCCCCCCTCCACCCCGGCGAACGGGACGACGCGCACCCGCACGGCCGGGTCGACGGCGCGGAAGAACCCGTCGTCGCCGCCGCGCCCGAGCGTCCACACGGCGACGTCGTGGCCCGTCCGGGCCAGGGCCTCGGCAAGATTGAGGGTGTGGACGACACCGCCGCGCGGCTTGGTGGAGTACGTGAGCAGAGCGATCCTCACCCGATGTCCCCCTTCTCGTCGAGCAGTCCCCGATAGGTGTCCACGCGCCGCTCGGCCAGGTGGTGCAGCACCCGGCGGGCCCGTTCCACCTCGACCTCGACGTCGATGTCGACGACGGCGAGCCCGCCCTTGGTGCCCGTGCGGGCGAGCACCTCGCCACCCGGGCCGACGATCTTCGCCTGCCCGAGGAAGCGCATGCCGCCCTGCATCCCGGTCTGATTGGACGAGACGAGCACGACCTGGTTCTCGGCGGCGCGGGCCGCGTCGTACAGGTCGAACAGCCGGGACTGCCGGTCCTGCGGCAGCCGGGCCGCCCGGTCGGTGACGCTCGCGGGCCACGCCGACAGCGCGGCGACGATCCGTGCGCCGTCCAGCGCCAGCGTGCGGGCGGACTCGGGGAACGTCTTGTCGTAGTCGATCAGCATCCCCATGCGGCCCACCGGGGTGTCGAACGCCTCGAACCGGTCGCCCGGCGCGTAGGCGAGGAATTCCCCGGCCGGCTGGTGCACCTTCCGGTGGGTGCCGAGAATCCCGTCGCCGGTGACGCAGGCGGCGGCGTTGTACCGCAGATCCCCGTCCCGTTCGGTGTAGCCGACGCACACGGTCATCTCGCCCGCCATCCGGGCGAGCGCGTCGAGTTCGGGTCCGTCCCGCCACAGTGCGGGCGGCAGGTCGTCCGGGTCGGGCCGGCGCAGGTCCGAGATGTACCCGCCGAGGCACGCGTCGGGCAGCACCAGCAGCTCGATGCGGTCCCGTCGCGCGGACTCGATCAGGGTCTCCAGTTTGAGCAGGGCCCGCGGCACGTCGCGTCCGAAGTGACCGGCCAGGGCGGCGATGCGCGTCATGCGGCGCCCGTCAGGCCGGGGCGCCGATCGAGGCCCGCAGTCCGGCCTCGAGCTCGATCCGGTCCGCGAGGTGTTCGGCGTCGCGGGCGATTCCGGCGAACCGTCCCGATCCCCACGTGTGCAGCCAGGGCAGGCCAAGGAAGTACAGGCCGGGCACCGAGGTCACGCCCCGATTGTGGCACGGCAGACCGGCACCGTCGAAGACCCCGGCGTGCAGCCAGCGGTAGTTCGTCCGGAATCCGATCGACCAGATCACCGAGCCGATCCCGGCGGTGTCCAGGTCCAGGCCGGTGGGTTCCTCGGCGGGTCGCCACACCGGGACGTACCGCTCCTCCGGCGGGGCGTCGATGCCCTCCCGCGCGATGTGGTCGTCGATCATGTCCTTGATGCTCTCGGCCACGGCGTCGGCCGCGTCGAGCGACGCGCCGAGGGTGGGCGCCACACGCAGCACTCCGTCGTCCACACCGAGCAGCCTGCCGTAGAGGCGCATCCCCTCGAGGGCGAAGGACCGCAGGTCGATGTCGCGACCGCCGTCGCGGCCCGTGACGTAGTGATTGGTGTTCTCCCGTTTGGCGGTTCCGCCGGGGTGTTCGGCGATGGGCACGTCATAGGTGCCCATGTCGTGCAGCCAGGCCACGCAGTCCCGCCCGCGGTAGAACCGCGCCACCCGCGGTGCGCTCCCGGTCACCAGGTGGACCTGCCGGCCGGCGAGCATGAGGTCCTCGGCGATCTGCGCGCCGGACTGCCCGTTGCCGACCACCAGCACCGCACCGTCCGGCAGCGCGGACGCCGACCTGTACCGCGAGGAGTGCAGCTGGGTGAGGTGCGCGGGCAGCTTCTCCGCGTACCGCGGCACCACGGGCTCGTGGTAGCCGCCGGTGGCGACGACGACCTGCCGCGCCCGGATCGGGCCTGCGGTGGTCTGCACATCGAAGCCGCCGCCGGCCGCCTGCGTCACCGACGTGACCGCGACGCCCTCGCGCACCGGCGGGTGGAAGGTGCCGGCGTAGCCGCGGACGAACGCGTACGTCTCGTCGCGGGTCATGAACCCGTCCGGATCGTCGCCGCGGTAGCTGTAGCCGGGCAGGTTGCATTGCCAGTTGGGGGTGACGAGGGTGAAGTTGTCCCACCGGCTGTCGCGCCACTCGTGGGCGATGCCGTCCCGTTCGAGCACCACATGGTCGATGCCCCGCTGCACGAGGTGCCAGCTGACGGACAGACCGGCCTGGCCCCCGCCCACGACGACGACGTCACGGTTCTCGATCATCGGACTGTTCCTTCCGGTCGGTGGGCTGCGCCGGCGCCGCCCGGCGCGGCGTCGACGGTGGGCGGATCCAGGGCCAGCACCCGCACGACGGCATCGGGTTCGTAACGACCGGCCGCCGCCTCGATCTCCGCGAGTGTCGCGGCCGCGGAGGTGCAGTACATGCCGAACTTGACGCGCACGCGTTCGCTCGCCTCGGTGAGGGCCAGGCGAGTGCGGTCGACGAAGTCCCGGACGGCGTACTCCGCGCCCGCGGTCAGATGGTCGTGCATCACCAGGGACGGCGAGTAGTACTCGCCGGCGCGGCCGTCGGGCCACCGCACCGTGTAGGTCATTTCAGGCATGGGCCGGCACACCTGCGCCGCGGAGGGACGCCGGCCGCTGCTCGCGGCTCAGCTGCGTCCCGGTCACCAGGTTGGGGGCCACCACGTCGCCGTAGACCTCGGGCCGCCGGTCCCGCAGGTTGTACATGCCGCCGCCGCGGATCGCGTCGAGTTCGGCGCGCACGTCGAGCCGGGCGGACGCGAGGCCGGGGTCGGTGCCGGTGGTCGCCAGGATCTCCCCACCCGGCCCGACGATCTTGGCGCTGCACACGAACCGCAGCGACCCGAAGGTGCCGGCCTGGTTGGACGCCACCCACACCACCTGGTTCTCGGTGGCCCGGGCCCGGTCGTAGATGTCGAAGCGCTGCGTCCACCGATCGTCCGCGAGAGCCGCGGCCTGCGCGGTCCGGGCCGTCGGCCAGGCGGACAGCGACGTGACGATCTCCGCGCCGTCGAGGGCCAGGGCGCGGGCGGCCTCGGGGAACGCCTTGTCGTAGCAGATCTGCATGCCCATCCGGCCGATCGGCGTGTCGAACGCCGCGTAGCGGTCGCCGGCGTCGTAGCAGAGGTTCTCGCCCAGCGGCTGGTGCACCTTGCGGTAGGAGCCGAGGATGCCGTCGCCGTGCAGCGTCACGGCCGCGTTGTAGCGGGTCGGCCCGTCGGCCTCGCAGAAGCCCAGGGTCACCACGAGGTCGCCGGCGAGGTCCACGACCCGCCGCAGTTCCGGTCCGTCGAGTGCGAGCGCCGGCGGCAGCGCGCGCAGGCGCCGCTCCCGCGCCGCCTCGCTCTCGTCGCCACCGCCGAGGCTCGGCAGGTACCCGCCGAGGCACGCTTCGGGCAGCACCAGCAGGTCGCTGCCGCGGGCGCGGGCCTGGTCGATCAGTGCCGCGATCGTCGCGTAGGACTGCTCCATGTCGCGGCCGAATTCCGCCGCCGCGACCGAGATTCCGATCTCGCTCATGCTCTTCCCAATCCTGTGACGGTGCCGTGCACCGCGTTCGTGATCATGCCGTCGGGCCAGCGCAGGCCGACCCCCGGTCGTGTGGTCAGTTCCCCGCACACCGCGGACACGGCCGGTCCGCTCGGCGGCGTGGGGCGTCCGGGCCGGTCCGCGGTCACCATCGCGAAGCCCGGGAAGCACGCCATCCAGTCGCCCATCGTCGGGCCCGCCGGCCGGGGAATCCTCGCGACGTCGAGGACGGCGCCGACGCCGCTCGCTTCGGCCAGCATCCCGACGGTGCCGGCGAGTCCGGCCATGCTCACGTCCTTGGCCGCCGCCGGCCGCGCGCGGCGGACGAAGGACCCGAGCAGCGCGAGCTCCTCGGACGTGCACGTCGAGGTGGAATCCCATTGCTGTCCGGTGTATCCCGGTCGCCACCGGCCGCGCAGGTCCACGGTGAGGCGGAGGTCGTGGCCCGCGGAGCCACCGCCCGCCGGGATCGGCTCGGCCGCCGCGCCGAGCGCGGTGACCGACAGCGCGGCGGGGACGCCGAGCTGGGTGTGGCCACCGAGGATCGGCACGTTCCACATCCGGCCGGCGTGCGCCAGCCCGCGGAGCACGCGGGTGAGCACCGAGCGGTTGGGGGCGCCGACGGCGTCGAGCATCCCGACCGGCGTCGCACCCATCGCGGACAGGTCGTTGAGGTTGACCAGGGCCGCGCACCAGCCCGCCCACTCGGGATCGCGCTGGACCATCGCCGGCACGATCGCGTCGCACGCCGCGACGAGGTCGCTGCCGGGGACGGGCGCACCGTCGTCGCCACGAAACCCGTTGCCACCGAGCCCGTCCGGATCCCGGTCCAACGGCGCCAAGACCTGCGCCAGGACCGATTTCGTGGACCGGACGAGCCGTTCGATGCGGTCGAGCGGCCACTGCATCAGCACATGCGGGGCACCGGCGACGACGACGTCGTCCCGGCGGACCCAACCGAGTCGGGTGAACATCGGCTCGTTGGGTGCCTGCACGGTCGCGTCGAAGCGCAGCACGCCGTGGGACTCGGCGTACGCGCAGGCCGCGCGGACGAGGGCCCGGCCGATGCCGCCGCCGTGGCGGCTGCGGCTGTCGACGACCAGGCGGCTGCCGGTCCACCAGCCGAGGTCCACGCCGTCGGTGGCCGGGGCGAGCCGCACCCCGCCGAGGACGGCGCCGTCGGGTGCGGCAGCGACCAGGACGACGGTGCGGGGATCGTCGTCGAGGTCGTCCCGGTCGCTGCCCGCGAACAGTCCCTGCTCGAGCACGAACGTCTCGCGGCGCAGCCGGTGGTAGGCGGCCACGTCGCCGGCGTGGGCCGCCGCGCGCACGAGGAAGCCGGGCGGCGGCGCCGGTGCGGGACCGGCGAGCACCGCGGGGTCGAACAGTTCGGTGGTCCGGGAACCGGATTCGGATGTCATGTCAGCCTCCCGCGTTCTGCAGCACGCTGCACGCGCCGCACGCGGCGCATCCGGCCTTCTGGTCGGAGCCGGCCATGCCCGCCGCCCGCAGCTGCGCGGCGACGCGCCGGGTGACGTCCTCGAGCAGCGTCGCGTCGGGGGCCGCCGCCCCGTCGACGTCGACGGCGAGGGTGCCGGCGAGGGGCCGGAACGGCACCACAAACGGGTAGACCCCCATCGCGATGAGTTCGGCTGCTCCGGCGACGAGTTCGTCGGCGTCCTCGCCGAGTCCGACGAGCAGGTAGGTGGAGACCTGGTTGCGCCCGAAGACGCGCACGGCCTCGGCCCACGCCGCCCGGTACTCGGCGAGCGGAACCGCCGCCTTGCCCGGCATCCAGCGCCGGCGCACGCCGTCGTCGAGGGATTCGACGTGGATGCCGATCGAGTCGGCGCCCGCCCGGCGCAGGTCGGTGAGGGTGGCGAGATCGCCGGGCGGTTCGCACTGCACCTGGACGGCGAGGTGCGGCACGGCCGCCTTGACCGCGCGCACGCAGCGGGCCAGGTGGCGGGCGCCCCGGTCCGTCCCGGCGGAGGTGCCCGTGGTCATGATCATCTGGGTGACCCCGTCGAGGCGGACCGCGGCCGCGGCGACCTCGGCGAGCTGCTCGGGACGTTTGACCGCGACCGTCGAACCCGCCGCCAGCGACGCCTCGATCGAGCAGAAGCGGCAGCGCTGGTCGGGGTCGTACCGGATACAGGTCTGCACCACGGTGGTGGCCAGGACGTCGGCGCCGTGCAGGCGGGCGATCTTCTCGTAGGAGACGCCGTCCGCGGTCTGCAGGTCGTAGAACCTGGGCCGGCGCACCGGCTCGACGTCGAGGCCCATGTCCGTTCCGTCCAGCAGCAGCCGGGTGCCGTCCACCGTGTACGGGCTGTCGGACCGGATCGGGATCGCGCCGCCCACCCCGCCGATCAGGACGTGCCCGTCGTCGCTCGGGCCGGCGCCGGAACGCCTGTGCACCGGCGCCTCGAGGGACCGGATGCCGCGGACGGCCAGGTCGACCCGGGTCGAGAGACCGCTCATGGTGTCACCCTTCAGACCATGTAGGTGGAGTTGATGATGGCGCCCTTGCGGGCGTAGTGGATGATCGCGTCCTGCACGTCCAGGGGGTGGGCGGGAATGGCGCCCTCGATCAGGTCCTCCTCCCGGTGCCCGTGCAGCGCGAGGCCGAACCGGCACACGAAGACCTGGCCGCCCTCCGTGATGAAGGTGGTCAGCGCGTCGTTGATGTTCTGCTCACCCGGGAACCCGTTGTCACCTGTCGTCGGGAAGCCGCGTGTGGCAACGGCATTCATCGCTCCGGTGCCGTAGAAGTAGATGGCCGACTCGAAGCCCTTGCGCAGCGCGCGCGTGGCCTGCAGGACCGCGACGAAGCTCACCGACGACTCGTGGGCGATGCCGTGCACGAGGGTGAAGTAGCACTCGCCGTCCTCGGCCCGATAGTCGGGGAAGATCTTGGTCGAGCCGTAGAGGTTGGTGCCCTTGGGCAGTGCCGGATGAGGGATCTCGGCCAGGGACCTGGCGATGTTGTCGGCGATGGTCTGCTCGATGTCGGTCACTGAGTTCTCCTCGGAGATCGGTGGATTCGGCGGGCGCGCCGGTGATCTCGCCCGGCTGCGGCCTGCAATCAGTAGACGTGCAGTCGATTTCGCGTTGGTCACCCCTGGAACAACGCCGCATTTCGTGGAGCTCACATCGGCCGGAATCCCGTCATCGCCGCGTAACACCGCCGCCGGGAGGAGGCGCGGCAGCGGGTGTCAGGCGACCGCAGTGGGCAGGTCACCGGTTGGGTAGCATCGAGACCATGAGCACGGAGGCCCGCCCGCAGTCGGCCGGGGTCGAAGCCGGGTCGGCGAGGGCGACGGACGACCCGCTCGCCCTGGACCGTCAGGTCTGCTTCGCGCTCGCCGTCGCCAACCGGGCGGTGCTCTCGGTGTACCGGCCGGTGCTCGAGCCGCTCGGCCTGACCCACCCGCAGTACCTGGTGATGCTGGCCCTGTGGGGCGACGCCCCGATGTCGGTGAAGGAGATCGGCCGGGCCCTGCAGCTGGACTCCCCCACCCTGTCGCCGTTGCTCAAGCGGCTCGAGTCGACCGGGTTGATCACCCGCACCCGCAGCCCGCTGGACGAGCGGCAACTCGTCGTCGACCTGACCGACGAAGGCCGGGCCCTGCGGGCGCGGGCCGCGACGGTCCCGGAGACGGTCGTCCGCAAGCTCGGCGTGAGCCTGGCCGAGCTGGAGGAACTGCACGACGTGCTCACCCGCATCAACGCCGCGGCGCTGAAGGCCGGCGCGCTGGACCACGACTGAACCGCTCGCACCCCCCACCCCCGTGCGCGCGGCGGCGTCCACCATGCGGGAAACCCCAGAAGAACAATTACGGAACAGTAACGAACTCTCTCCATCGTCGCATCGACCGGATCCCGCGTGCGCTCTGTGGGTACGCAGGGACGGTTGTCCGAACGAAGGGAAGTGTCGTGAGCACCACCAACGCCGGCCGGAAGGGTGAGCCCCAGGAGGTCCCACCGGGGCATCTACGGCGCGCCATCAGCGCCTCTGCCATGGGGAACTTCACCGAGTGGTTCGACTACGGCGTGTACGCCTACACCGCCACCTACATCGCCGACGCGTTCTTCCCCGACGATCTCGAGTCGGCAACCCTGCTCACCCTCGGCGTCTTCGCCGTGTCCTTCCTCGTCCGTCCCCTCGGCGGGCTGGTGTGGGGCCCCCTCGGCGACCGCCTCGGCCGCCGGCAGGTGCTCGCGCTCACGATCATCCTGATGGGCACCGCGACCGTCCTGCTGGGCGCCGTCCCGTCATACGCGTCCATCGGGTTCTGGGCGCCGCTGCTGCTGGTTCTGCTGCGCATGATCCAGGGCTTCTCGACCGGCGGCGAGTACGGCGGCGCCGCGACGTTCATGGCCGAGTACTCCCCCGACCGCAAGCGCGGGTTCTTCGGCAGCTTCCTGGAGTTCGGCACCCTCGGCGGGTTCTCGTTCGGCGCGCTCATCGTGTTGTTCGTCGACCTGGTCTCCACCGACGCGTTCATGAGCACGTGGGGCTGGCGTCTGCCGTTCTTCGTCGCCGGACCGCTCGCCCTGGTGGGCCTGTACCTGCGGTCCAGGCTCGACGACACCCCGGTGTTCCGGGAACTCGAAGCCGAGGGCGCCGTCGAGCACGACACCGGCACGCAGTTCAAGGACCTGCTCGTGCGGTACCGGCGGCCCATCCTGACCCTGATGGGCTTGGTCGTCGCCCTCAACGTCTGCAACTACACCCTGCTGAGCTACATGCCCACCTACCTCGAGAACCGCATCGGACTGTCGAGCACCGCGTCGCTGTTCCTCGTCGTGATCGGCCAGCTCGCGATGATGGCCGTCATCCCGTTCGCGGGCGCCCTGTCCGACCGGATCGGCCGCAAGCCGATGTGGACGATCTCGATGGGCGGCCTGCTGCTCTTCGCGGTTCCCATGTACAAGCTCATGAGCATCAGCTTCGGGTGGGCGATCGTCGCGTTCACCGTCCTCGGTCTGCTGTACGTCCTGCAGCTGTCGACCATCTCGGCGACATTCCCGGCCATGTTCCCCACCCACGTGCGCTTCGCCGGCTTCGCGATCGCCTACAACGTCTCGACGTCGCTGTTCGGCGGGACCGCACCGGCGGTCAACGAGTGGCTGGTGGAACGGACCGGCAACGACCTGGTGCCCGCCTTCTACATGATGGGGGCATGCGTCGTCGGCCTCGTCGCGCTGTACTTCGTGGCAGAGACGGCCGGGGCTTCCCTGCGCGGGCGCGGCATCCCCGGCGTCGACACCGAACCCCACCCGACGGCGCTGTCGAAGGCCTGACATCCGCCGAACACCTTGTCCGGAGGGGTCTTTCGATCGATTCCCCCCGGGGCCGGGTACGCGACCGCCCCGGCTCAGGTCGACGTTACGGCGCGGGTCATCGCGGCACGTAAAGCGACGTCGCGCGGATCGTTTCGAGACTTGCCCATGCGGTTGCAGACGTAGCCGTAGCCGATCCCGGCATCCGGATCGGCGTAGCCGAAGGAGCCGCCGGCACCGGGCGCGCCGAACGACCGGGGCCCGCCGAAAGACCAGTCGGGACTCGGGCGCATGAAACCGAGGGAGAACCGGATGTCCCCGAGCATGCACGCGTCGTGGAATCCGTTCCGGGGCGGCACCGGCGGGGCCGTCAGTTCGTGCAGCGTGTCCGGGCGCATGCCGAGTTCCGCACCGCCGGCGGCCAGGACGCCGTAGGCGTGCGCCAGGGCGCGTGCCGTGCCCACGCCTCCGCCGGACGGTGCCTCCAGATCGCGTGCGTAGATCGTGTCCGCGTCCATTGCCACGAGCGTTCCCGGGTTGGCGACCAGCGAGCGGTAGAACACCGACCGCTTGTTCAGGAACGCCGGAAACAGCCGCGGCGACAGCTCAGCGAGGTTCAGGAAGGGGTTCCGCATCACCAGCGGGGCAAGTCGGGCGTCGGGAACGGAGGCCGGGAGACGGATGTAGAACTCCAGCCCCAGCGGGGTCGCGATCTCGTCCTGGAAGACCTGCCCCAGCGTGCGGTGCTGCGGGTCGACCCGGCGAACGAGTTCACCCTGATAGAAGCCGAGGCTGATCGCGTGGTAGGCCTGCCGCGCCCCCGGCTCCCACTCCGGTCTCTGGCGAGCCATGATCGCGGCCAGCCGGTCCGGATCGGCGATGACCCCGACATCCACCGGCTCGTCGAAACCGAACAGCCCGGCCTGGTGGGCCAGCAGTTGGCGGACGGTGATCCGTTCCTTGCCGTTCTGCGCGAACTCGGGCCAGTAGGTGCAGACGCGCTCGTCGAAATCGAGCCATCCACGGGAATGGGCCAGCGCGACGGTCATGGCGGCCATCCCCTTCGTGGCGGAGAACACCAGCGTCATGGTGTCCCGTTCCCAGGATTCGCCGGTCGCCTTGTCCCGTACCCCGCCCCACAGATCGACCACCTTCTCGCCGCGGTAGTAGACGCAGCAGGCAGCGCCCAACTCCCCACGGCGGGCGAAGTTCTCGGCGAACGCCTGCCGTACGGCCGCGAAGTCGCTGCGCGCGTATCCGTGAATCCCCGGATGTACGGACTTTCGAGCGGACACGGTCGTCTCCTCTCGCGCGGGCTCGGCACCCGGTTACCGACGGTCCGGCACGGGGCCGCTCACAGCTTGTAGCCGATCGTGCGCAGCAGGGCTTTACGGTCGGCGACGTCGGAACTCGACTCCACGCGGGCAGGCGGCCGCCCGTCGATCATCCCGGCGATCTCCCGACGACGTTCATGTCGTCCGGCTCGTCGACCGCCGCGATCTGCAACTCCACGACCGCCTCCTCGAACGCCTGCGACTCGCCGGGTCGCCGTCCACAGACAGTCTCCCGCGCCCGGGAGACGAGGGCAATGCAGTCGCCGGCCGGGGCAGGCGCCCATCGGGCACATGTCCGCCGCATCAGGGATGAGGGAGGATGGTGCGGTGACCGATTCCTCCCGTTCCCCGGTGAGCCGGCTCCGCAGGCGCGGACGTTCCGGCCGCGCTGTCGTCCTCGTCGGCTCGCTCGCCTCGGCCCTGACCGTTGGCATCCTGTGGCTGCGGTCGGGCCAGGGCGTCAGCGCGTCGGCGTGGCGTGACGACGAAGTGGGCCCGGACGATCTGGCCGGGTGAGTCCGGAGGATTCACCCGGCCTCAATCGGAACCCACACTCAGCGCCGCGCGGATCGTCTCGGCGGTCCCGTCGAGTACGGTGCGGTTCGGCGTGCGCGGCACCGCCCGCAGCCCGAACCCGTCGCCGCGACGCCGCGGAACGACGTGCAGGTGCACGTGGAACACCTCCTGGCCGGCGGCGACGCCGTCGGCCAGGAAGAGGTTGACCCCCTCGATCGGGAGCGAACTCGCGCGCAGTGCGGTGGCGATGCGCCGGCCCGCGTCGAACACCCGCGCGCCGTCCTGCGGATCGAGGTGCGCGAGACCGGACGCGTGACGCTTCGGGATCACCAGCAGGTGTCCCGGTGTGAACGGGCGAATGTCCATGAACGCCAACACGTCCGGTTCGTCCAGCACGATGCTCGCCGGCGCGGTGCCGGCGACGATCGCGCAGAACACGCAGTCGCTCACGCACTCTCCTGGACGGGTGCCGGCCGCCGGACGCCCTCGAGGAGCTGCAGCAGCTGCGCCTGCACCTCCGGCCGTTCGCGGACCGGGTCGTCGCTGTGGGCGAGGTAGAGCATGGCCTCCTCGACGGCCGCGACGATCATGTGCGCCAGCGCCGACGACTGCGGGGCCGGCTCACCGCTGCGCCGCGCGATGGCCCGCAGCGCGCGCTCGGTGATCATGATGGTGTTCTTGCGGTGCCCCTCCCGCACCTCCGCCCAGCCCAGCACCGCGGGAGCCTCGATGAGCAGCAATCGGCGGATCGCCGGGTCGTACACGACGTCGAGCGAGGCGAGCACCGCCGCGGTGAACGAGTCCCACGGATCGTTCCCCTCGATCGCCGCGAGCGTCTCCTCGGTCTCCACCTGCATCCGTTCCACGACGCCGCGGAACAGGTCCCGCTTGTTCGCGAAGTGGTGGTAGAGCGCCCCGCGGGTCACGCCCGCGACAGCGACGATCTCCTCGGTCGCCGCCGCGGCGTATCCGTCGCGGAGGAAGACCTCCGTCGCGGCGTCGAGCAGCGCGGCTCGTGTCCGCACCGCATCCCGAATTCGTACGGCATTACCCGGCTTCCCAGCCAACATCTTCTCCCCTGCACTTCGGCTACCCCCATCTGACAAATCCCCCGGCAGCCCGTTCCGGACGATCCCTACAGGATCGGCGCCGGCGTGTACTTCGCGGCGTCCGGGTACTGCTCGACGAGGTCCTGCACCGCCGCAACGACGGTGGCGACCTGCGCCTCCGCGGCCCCGACGAACGCCGACCGGTCGGCCAGCGCGGCGTCGAGAGCCGCTCGATCCAGTGGCAGCCGCTCGTCGGCGGCCAGCCGGTCCAGCAGGTCCGGCTCGCGGCCCTGCTCGCGCATCGCCAGCGCCACGGCGACCGCATGCTCCTTGATGACCTCGTGGGCCGTCTCGCGGCCCACGCCCGCGCGCACCGCCGCCATGAGCACCTTGGTGGTGGCCAGGAACGGCAGGTAGCGGTTGAGCTCCTTCTCGATCACCGCCGGGTACGCGCCGAACTCGGCGAGGACCGTCAGGAACGTCTCCATCAGGCCGTCGAGGGCGAAGAAGGCGTCGGGCAGTGCGACGCGCCGCACGACCGAGCAGAACACGTCGCCCTCGTTCCACTGCGCGCCGGCGAGCTCGGCGGCCATCGACGCATACCCGCGCAGCACCACCTGCAGGCCGTTGACACGCTCGCAGGAACGGGTGTTCATCTTGTGCGGCATCGCGGACGAGCCGACCTGGCCCGGCTGGAAGCCCTCGGTGACGAGCTCGTGCCCGGCCATCAGGCGGACGGTGTGCGCGAACGACGACGGCCCGGCCGCGACCTGCACGAGCGCGGAGAGCACGTCGTGGTCCAGCGAGCGCGGATAGACCTGACCGACGCTGGTGAGCACGTTCGCGAACCCGAGGTGCTCGGCGACCGTCGCCTCGAGACGCGCGAGCTTGCCGGCGTCGCCGCCGAGCAGGTCCAGCATGTCCTGCGCGGTGCCCATGGGGCCCTTGATGCCGCGCAGCGGGTACCGGGCGATCAGCTCGCGCAACCGGGTGAGCGCGATGAGCAGCTCGTCGGCGGCGGACGCGAACCGCTTGCCGAGGGTGGTGGCCTGCGCGGCGACGTTGTGCGACCGGCCCGCCATCACCAGCGCCGAGTACTCGGCGGCGCGGTCGGCCAGCCGCGCGGCGATCGCGACGCCGTGGGCGTGCACGTGCTCGAGGGAGCGCAGGATCTGCAGCTGTTCGACGTTCTCGGTGAGGTCGCGGCTGGTCATGCCCTTGTGCACGTGCTCGTGGCCGGCGAGGGCGTTGAACTCCTCGATGCGGGCCTTCACGTCGTGGCGGGTGACGCGCTCGCGGGCCGCGATCGACTCGAGGTCGACCTGCTCGAGCACCCGCTCGTAGTCGGCCAGGGCCTCCTGCGGGACGTCGATCCCGAGTTCCGCCTGCGCCCGGAGGACCGCCAGCCACAGCTGGCGCTCGAGCACGATCTTGTGCTCCGGCGACCACAGCGCTGTCAGGTCCGGGCTGGCATAACGGGTGGCAAGAACGTTCGGGATGCGACTCACAGGACATCAGTTTACGGCGCCCCGTCACGCCTCCTGTTCGGCAGGCGGTGCCACCCGCTCCACGACGTCGGGCAGGATGCCCCGCGCGAGGGCCCGCGGATCGGGCTCGAGATCGCCGAGCGCGCCGAGCACGGCCCCGTCGACGACCGCGACGAGCCGCCGCAACTGCGGCTCGTGCACCGAGCGCCCGCACCGCTGCAGCAGGTCCGTGAGCAGCTGATCGATCTGCACGCGCAACTCATGCTGGACGTCGCGCAGTTCGGGGTGCCGGGCGGTGGCGACGCACCGTTCGTAGCGGGCGATGAGGCGCTCGCGTTCGATCTCGCCGACCCCGCCGGGGCCGACGAGCAGGTCGACGATCAGGTCCGCGGTGGACTCGGGGCTGCGGTCGCTCGGCGGGACGCACTGCACCCGCGAGCGCATCGCGTCGAGCTCGCGCCGCCCGTTGTGCTGCACCGCGCTCGCGATCAGGTCGTCGAGGGAATGGAAGTAGTAGGTGGTCGAGGCGAGCGGAAGTCCGGCGCGGTGCGCGACGGCGCGGTGCCGGACGGCATCGATCCCGCCCTCGAGGATCAGGTCGGCCGCCGCCTCGACGAGCGCCTGGCGGCGCCGTTCGCCCTTCGGGGTGGCTGCGATCGACACCTTTGTCATGGTGCCAGTCCCGGTGGTCACGCCTGAGGGAAACGGCCCGAATACTCGCAGGTAGGACCTATCTGTCGGGTTTCGTCACGGTGTGGGCAACCAGGCGCGCAGCCGTTCCAGCGCCGCCCGCACGTCCGCGGTGGAACCGGCGAAGGACAGCCGGACGGTCCGGTCGCCGTGCACGGTGTCGAAGTCGACGCCGGGCGCGAGCGCCACTCCGGTCTCCTGCAGCAGCCGGGCGCACCAGCGGGTGGAGTTCTCGCCGGCCGGGAGCAGGTGACCGATGTCGGCGTAGACGTAGAAGGCGCCGTCGGCGGGCGCAAGCTCGGTGATCCCCAGCTCCGGCAGGCCCCGGAGCAGCAGCTCGCGGTTGGCCGCGTACCGCGCGACGTGGCCGTCGAGTTCGGCCCGGGCCTCCGCGCCGAACGCGTCGACGGCCGCGTACTGGGAGATCGTCGGCGGGCACACCGTCATGTTGGAGGCCAGCCGCTGCAGCGGCGGGCGCAGTCCCTCCGGCACGAGCATCCAGCCGAGCCGCCATCCCGTCATCGAGAAGTACTTGGACACGGAGCCGATCACCACGGCTTCGCGGGAGGTCTCCCACGCGCAGCTCGTCGCGGGCGCACCGTGCGTTCCGAACTCGATGCCGTGGTAGATCTCGTCGGAGATGAGCAGCGCGCCGTGGTCGTCGCACCAGCGGGCCAGCGCGGCCAGCTCGGCCGGTTCGATCATGGTGCCGGTCGGGTTGGCGGGGCTGGCGACGACGAGTCCGGCGATCGGACCGTCGAGGGCCTCGAGCATCTCGACGGTCGGCTGGTAGCGGGTGTGCGGCCCGCAGTCCAGCTCGACGACCGTGCAGCCGAGCGCGGCGAGGGTGTTGCGGTAGGCGGGGTAGCCGGGCCGGGCGACGACGACCGTGTCGCCGACGTCGAAGGCGGCCAGGAACAGCAGGGTGAACGCCCCGGAGGATCCGGTGGTGACGACCACGTCGTCGGCGTCGGCGTCGATGCCGTAGCGGTCGCGGTGGTAGCCCGCGATCGCCGCGCGCAGCGGCAGGATCCCGAACGTCTCGGTGTAGCCGAGCAGCTCGTCGTCGAGCGCGCGGTGGGTGGCGCGCAGCACCGGGGCGGGTGCCGGCGTGGACGGCTGACCCGCCGCCAGGCTCAGCACGTCGCCGTGGGTGCGCTGCCGCTCGGTGGCGGCCTTCCACACGTCCATGACGTGGAAGGTCTGGATCCGGGATCGCTGCGATTCGCTCCGCACGTCACCAGACGGTAGTCGCGGGCCCGGGCGCGACCGGCGGCCGGGGACGGTCAGACGGTGATCCGGCCCTCGACGGCGGCGAGGCCGATGTCCTTGCGGAAGTGCCCCCCCGGCAGCTTGATGCCGGCGAGCGTGGCGTAGGCCTCGTCGCGGGCGGCGGTCAGGTCGGCGCCGGTGCCGACGATGCTGAGCACGCGACCGCCGGCGGAGACCAGCGATCCGTCGGCGAGCCTGGTGCCGGCGTGGAGGACCCCGTCGGCGTCGGCCCCGGTGATGACGTCGCCCGTGCGCGGGCTGGCCGGGTAGTACTCGGCGGCCAGCACCACGGTGACGGCGGCGCCGTCGCGCCAGCGCAGCGGCGGCAGCTCGGCCAGGGTGCCGGTCGCGACCGCGTTCAGCGCCTCCCCGAGCGGCGACTCGAGCAGGGCGAGCACGGCTTGGGTTTCGGGATCGCCGAAGCGGCAGTTGAATTCGACGACGGCCGGGCCGTCCTTGCCGATGGCCAGGCCCGCGTAGAGCAGGCCCGAGAAGCCGCATCCGCGGCGGACCATCTCGGCGGCGACGGGCCGGACGACGTCCTCGACGATCGTGTCGACCATGCCTTCGGGCAGCCACGGCAGCGGCGTGTAGGCGCCCATGCCGCCGGTGTTGGGGCCGGTATCGCCGTCGCCGACACGCTTGTGGTCCTGCGCGGGCAGCAGCGGCACCACGGTCTCGCCGTCGACGAGGCAGAACAGCGAGACCTCGGGGCCGTCGAGGAACGATTCGAGCAGCACCGGGTGCCCGTTCTCGAGGATCTCCGCCGCGTGGTCGCGGGCGGCGGCCCGGTCGGTGGTGACGACGACGCCCTTGCCGGCGGCGAGCCCGTCGTCCTTGACCACCCAGGTGGGTCCGAAGCGGTCGAGCTTCTCGTCGAGCTCGGCCGGATTGTCGACGACCTCGCTGTGCGCGGTGCGGACCCCGGCGGTCTGCATGACGTCCTTGGCGAAGGCCTTCGAGCCCTCGATGCGGGCGGCCGCGGCGGACGGGCCGAAGCAGGCGATGCCCGCGGCGCGGACGGCGTCGGCGACACCGAGGACGAGCGGAACCTCCGGGCCGATGACCACGAGGTCGACGTTCTGTTCCTTCGCGAGCGCGACGACCTCCTCGGCGGAGGCGGCGTCGACCGGGAACTGCTCGGCGATCCGGCCGATGCCGGCGTTGCCGGGGGCTGCCAGCACGGCCGTCACGCCGGGATCGCGGGTCAGGGCCAGGACGAGGGCATGTTCACGGGCACCGGAGCCGATAACGAGTACGCGCACGCAGCACAGGTTACGGGACCGGTCCGGGGCCTCGGACCGACGCATCCGCGCGGCTCCAGCGGGCCGCTCCCGCGCCTCGGTCGTTCCCCTCACACCGGGCACCACACGAGGTCGGCGCGGTCGCGGGTCTGCGCGACGGTGCGCGCGTTGGGCAGATCCACCGTGCGGACCCACTCGGCGGCCTGCTCGGCGGTGGATCCGGTGGCCCGATGGCGCCGGATGAGCCGGGCGGCGAGCTCGTCGCCCGGTGCGTCGAGGTAGACGACGAGGTCGAGCAGCGGGCGGATCCGCTCCCACCCGCCGTCGCCGAGGAGCAGGTAGTTGCCCTCGGTGACGACGACGCGGGTCTCGGGGGTGATCTCGTGGAACGCGGCGATCGGTTCGTGGAGGCGGCGCGAGTACTCGGGGGCGTGGACGGTCTCCGTGCGGTCGTCGCGGATGCGGCGCAGCAGCGCCGCGAACCCGGCGACGTCGAACGTCTCCGGCGCACCCTTACGGGATCGGGTGCCGCGGGCGTCGAGCCGGTGGTTCGACAGGTGGAAGCCGTCCATCGGCGCGGCCGCGGCGGGTATGCCCGCGTCGCGGAGGAGGCCGACGAGCAGGTCGGCGGCGGTGCTCTTGCCGGCGCCGGGTGGCCCGCAGAGCCCGACCACGCGCCGCTCCCCCGCCGCGACGATGCGCAGGTGCCGGTCGATCAGGTCGGCGACGAGCGCGCGCAGCGGGCCCGTCCGGGGCGGCTGCGGCGACGACATGCGACGAGGATACGAGAGGCGGCGCGCGCGGCGGTCCGCCTATTCTCCCCGGTATGGCTTCCGTGTTCAGCATGATCATCGCCGGCGACCTGCCGGGCCGGTTCGTGTGGCAGGACGACGACGTCGTCGTCTTCCTGACCATCAACCCCGTGAACCAGGGCCACGTGCTCGTGGTGCCGCGTCAGGAGGTGGACCACTGGCAGAGCGTCGACGCCGACGTGTGGGGCAAGGTCGGCGACGTCGCCCGCATCATGGGCCGGGCGGTGTGCTCGGCGTTCGACGCGCCGCGCGCGGGCCTGCTCGTCGCGGGCCTCGAGGTGCCGCACCTGCACCTGCACGTCTTCCCGGCGTACGACCTCGGCGACTTCGACATCAGCAAGGCCGAGAAGGACCCGTCGCCGGAGTCGCTCGACGAGGCGCAGGCGAAGCTGAAGGCCGCGCTACGAGAACTCGGGTACGCGGACAACGTCCCCGACTGACGCGCCGGGACCCGTCGGCACCGGCGCCGACGGGTCGTCGAGGAACGCGGTGAAGTGCGCCCACGACGTGCCGCGGGCGGTGAGGCCGGCGAGCAGCCCGAGGTGACTGCCGGGCACGACCTCGAACCGCACGTGGGGCGAGCCGGGCAGCACCCGGCGGATCGCCTCGACCGCCGGGACGGGCGCGAGCACGTCGTCGCTGCCGCCGAGTGCGAGCACGGGCACGGAGACGTCGGCGAGGTCGATCGTCCGGTCGTCGAAGCGGACCCGGCCCGTCGCGAGATCGTTCGCGACCGTGATGCGCATCGCCATCTGATGGAACAGCCTGCCGGGGTAGCCGGGCATGTCGGCCTGGAACCGGTCGATCGCCTCCATCCGGGCCAGGGTGTCGGCGTCGGCGAGGTTGCAGGCGACGAACCACGGCCGGGTCAGTTCGCGTTCGAGGGCGGTGGCCCGGTAGCCGATCTGCACCAGCGGGGCGGGCACGCCGCCGAGCAGGTGGGTCACGGCGGTGAGGGCGGGCTCGCCCAGGGCGCGTCCGAGGTGGCGGGCCGGCCCCAGGAAGGGGATGCGCGCGTAGTCGATCGGCGTGCCGAACGCGGTGATCGAGCGGATCGGCAGCCCGGGGTGGGCGGCCGCGGTGAGCAGGCACAGGGTCCCACCGAGGCTCCAGGCGCCCAGGTCGACGTCGCGGCCGCCGCACAGTTCGGAGACCCGCGCGATCGCCTCGGGCACGATGTCGTCGACCCAGTGCTCGAAGCCGAGATGCCGGTCGGAACGGTCCATGGTGCCGAAGTCGAGGACGTGGACGCTGCGGCCGGCGTCGACGAGGTGCTGCACGAGGCTCTGCCCGGGCCGCAGGTCGTAGCAGCGTGCGGGCGCGGCGAGCGGGGGCACGAGCAGGACGGGGGCACCCGCGTCGGGCTCGCCGTAGCGGCGCAGGGTACGGTGCGGTCCGTCGGCGACGACGGCCGACGCGGTGGCGTGCGGCGGTTCGATTCCGTCGCCGACGAACAGCGCCCAGGCGTTGCGCAGGGCGCGCTGCGCCGTCCCCGACAGTCCCACGACGTCTCCTTACTCGAAAGTCAGTTACGTCACCGTAGCCGAGGGCCGGATCGTCACTCCACCGGCATCCGCGGGATGAGCACCCGGAACGTGGAACCGGCGCCCACGGCCGACTCCACCTCCACGCGGCCGCCGTGGGCCGCCACCAGCGCCGCGACGATCGACAGTCCGAGACCGCTGCCGCCCGACGATCGGGTGCGCGACGTGTCGGCGCGATAGAACCGCTCGAAGACCCGGGCACGGTCGGCCTCGCTCAGGCCGGGGCCGGTGTCGAGAACCTCGAGCACCGCATCGGATCCGATCGTGCCCACCCGTACGGTGATGCGGGCGTCGGCCGGGGTATGGGTGAGGGCGTTGGTGACGAGATTGCCGAGGACCTGCCGCAGCCGCGCGTCGTCGCCGAGCACCTCCGGGGTACCGGGACCGTCGAACACCTCGAGCCCGACGGCGCGATCGGGCGCGACGGCCCGCGCATCGTGCACCGCGTCGGCGGCCAGGGCCAGCAGGTCCACCGGCTTCCGCTCGAGCGGCCGCTGCGCGTCGAGGCGGGCCAGCATGAGCAGATCCTCGACGAGGATCCCCATGCGCCGGGACTCGCTCTCGATGCGGTCCATCAGCATCGCGGTGTCGCTGCTCGCGCCCTGACGGTAGAGCTCGGCGAATCCTCGGATCGTGGTGAGCGGGGTGCGCAGCTCGTGGCTGGCGTCGGCGACGAACCGTCGCATCCTCTCCTCGGATCTGCGCGCGGATTCCTCCGACGACGCCGTCGCCGCGAACGCCGCCTGGATCTGGCTGAGCATGACGTTCAGCGCCACCGACAGCCGGCCGACCTCGGTGCGCGGATCCCGTTCGGGAACCCGCCGGTGCAGATCCCCGCCCGCGATCGCCACGGCGGTGCGCTCGACCTCCACCAGGGGCCGCAGGCTGCGCCGCACCACGAAGTAGCCGGCCACCCCGAGAACGAGCAGCACCGCGGCGCCGATGCCGACCTGCAGCACGACGAGCCGATCCACGGTCTCCTCGATCGAGGTCAGCGTGACCCCGACGGTGGTCACGATGCCCGCGGTGCTGCGGGTCGACACCACCCGCCAGCGCACGTCGGAACCGTCGACGGAACCCACGGTCACCGGCTCCCCCGCCGGCTCGCCGGGCAGCGCCGGCGACGTGGACTCGTCGTTGACGACGAACCGCTCGACCCCGTCGGGGTCGACGACCCGCACATAGAACGGGCTCGGCGGGCGATTCGAACTCGGGGCGTCCGGCGGCGGCAGCTCGCGGCCGGCACCGGGGGGCTTGGCCCACGTCTGCGCCGCGGTGTGCAGATCCTGATCGGTGCGGGCGAGGAGCGAACCCTGCAACGCGGACGTCACCGCCACCCCGGACGCCAGCAGCCCCAGCCCCGACAACGACACCAGCGCCGCGACCAGCGCCAACCGCAGCGGCAGCGCCCGCATGCGGCTCACTCGCGGGGTTCCCGCATGACGTACCCGACCCCGCGCAGGGTGTGGATCAGCGGCTTGTCCCCGGTGTCGACCTTGCGGCGGAGGTAGGAGACGTACGACTCCACGACGCCGACCTCCCCGCCGAAGTCGTAGCTCCACACGTGGTCGAGGATCCGCGGCTTGCTGAGCACCGTGCCCGCGTTGACCATGAAGTGCCGCAGCAGGGTGAACTCGGTGGGTGAGAGCGACACCGGCCTGCCGGCCTTCCACACCTCGTGGGTGTCGTCGTCGAGTTCGATGTCGGCGAAGGTGATGCGGGACGAGCGTTCGTCCTCGGACACCTTGCCGGCCCGCCGCAGGATCACCCGCAGCCGGGCGATGACCTCCTCGAGGCTGAACGGCTTGGTGACGTAGTCGTCCGCACCCAGGGTCAGGCCGGACACCTTGTCCTCCACGGCGTCCTTCGCCGTCAGGAACAACACCGGCGCGTCCGAACCGTCGGCCCGGAGCCGGCGCAGCATCCCGAACCCGTCCATCCCGGGCATCATGACGTCGAGGATCACCGCGTCCGGCCGGAAGGCCCGGGCCCGGTCGAGTCCCTCGGCGCCGTTTCCCGCCGTCTCGACCTCGAAACCCTGGAACTTCAGGCTCACCGAGAGCAGTTCGACGATGCTCGGCTCGTCGTCGACGATCAGGATCCGCGCTTCGGGGGTCTTGTCGGTCACGGCGTCGATTCTCCCGGAGGGCTCTGGCATGCCGCTGCGAGAATCCTGGGAACTTCCTGTATGCCGGCCCTGCCGAATTCGGGCCGTCGGAGTACGGCGATCGGGGATCATGGACGTGTCCGCACCGGGAGGAGCCGCCGTGTCGCCGAAGTGGGTGCGCCGCGGGGCGGCGTCGGCCGCAGCCGTCGCCGTGTCCCTGATCGCGGTCTGCCCGCCCGCGGCCGCGGAGGAGGTCGAGGTCTCGTTCGGCATCGCGTGCCGGGTGCGGTCGGTGATCGACGTCGACGAGCTGCTCGGGTCGTCGGCCACGGTGGACGCGCCCGCCCGGGTTCGTCCCGGCGAGCGGTTCACCTACCGCATCCAGACGGCGCCCGTCGCGTACCCCGACTCGAGCCGCGGCGCCACCACCCGCAGCGTCTCCCGCCTGAAGAACGACTTCGCCATTCCCGCCAACGCGACGTTCGTCGACGCCGCTGTCGTACCCGGCACCGCCTTCAACCTGGACAACGTGCCGCCCGGTGTGCTGCGGGTGAACGAGGACGGCGTCCCCGACCCGGCGGGCGCGATCCTGCGCCTGTCCGGAAACAACGAGGTCATCGGCAACAGCCCCATGTCCGGTGCCGACAGCGAGGCCGGGATCCGGGCGCCGAAGACGCAGCTGCAGCTCGACGGCTCCCCCAGCCCCGTCGGCGACAGCTGGTTCCGGCTGCCGGCGGTGGAGGTGACCATGATCGCGGGCGACGCGGGCGTGATCACGCCGATGCTCCGCACGGCCGGTGCCGCGGGCCTGGTCGACGACGACGCCAACTACAACACCTCGCTCACCCAGGCCACGTTCCTCGGCACCAACCAGTGGGGACCGACCCGCTGCTCGCCGCGGGACACCATGACCGGTCCGCTCAACGCCGGCGCCGGCCCGCTGGCGACCATCACCATCTCCGATACCGCCGAGGTGCCCGCCACGGTCACCGTCGACGCCCCGGACGTGGTCGACGACGGGACGGTCGTCACGCTCACGGCGACTGTGTCACCGGACGTCGACGGCGGCACGATCCTGTTCCGGGACGGCGGCACCGACCTGGGTCCACCGGTGGCGGTCGTCGACGGCCGCGCCACCACCGAGCACCGCGTCTCCGGCGCCGGGAGCCACACGATCACGGCGGTCTACTCGGGCGCGCCCGGCGCGGCGGGCGCGACATCCGAACCCGTCGCCGTGACGGTTCCCGGATCCGACAGCACACCTGGCTGGTGGGTCGCAGCCGGGATCGGGGTGATCGCCGGCGCGCTGGCCGTCGCCCTCGTCGCCCGGCGCAGGCGGCGCTGATCCGGCGTAACACGCCCCGCACGTCCACCACCTTGTCGGCGCGTGATGCTATTACGGGACGAAGACAGCCACCGCGAAGGAGGTCCCGCCCATGACGTGCCGGGCGTGCCGATCCGATCTCGACCACTGTCACGGCACCCTCGTCGTGCACGCGACGGTGCCCGTGGAATGCACCGAACCCGACTGCTTCGACACCTCCCGCGTGCGGCACATGCTGGTGGTCGACTGCTCCGACCTCGCCCACGGCTGCGGATGCACCGAGACGTACGTACGGGTCGGAACGCTCCGCGTCTCCTGACGACCTTCGGTAACGGCTCGTCCCGCCGAGCCGGACTGTTGTGCCGGTTACAGTGACAGGCATGAGTCTGGCGTCCGCGCTCGCGTTTCCCGTCCGCCTCGGATTCGCCGCAGCGGACTCGGCCCTGGGCGTGGCGGAGGGCGCGATCGCCACCGTCCGCCTGGCGATTTCCCCCCGGACGTACGCGGGGTTGAGCGCGGTCGGCGTGGCGAATCCGCGGGGACCGCTGGGCTTGCTGCAACAGGTCTCCGTGCTCGCCGCCGACGACCGTCCTCTCGGCCAGGCGCTGCGCCCCGACGGACCGCTGGACCGCCTCCTCGCCCCCGGCGGGCCGGTGGACCGGCTCACCGCACCCGGCGGCCCCCTCGACCGCCTCCTCGAGCCCGGCGGCGCCCTCGACCGCGTCACCGCCCCCGGCGGTCCGCTCGAGAAGATCCTCGCCGAGGACGGGGCGCTGGACCGCCTGCTGTCGAACGGCGGCCTCCTCGACCGTCTCACCGCACCCAGCGGCCCGCTCGAGCGCCTGCTCGCCGAGAGCGGGCCCGTCGAACGCCTCACCGCCCCCGGCGGCATCGTCGACATCGCCCTCCAGCCCGGCGGCCTGCTCGAGCGGGCCCTCGAGCGGGGTGGAGTGCTGGACACCCTCCTCGCCGAACAGGGCGCCCTCGAGCGCCTCCTCGCCAAGGGCGGTCCGCTCGATCAGATCGTGTCGCTGTCCGAGACGCTGGCGCAGCTCACCCCCAGCATCCTGCGGATGAGCACCAGCATCGACGTGCTGCAGGAGACCGTCGAACTGCTCCGCGGGGCGGTGGGCCCACTGGGCGACCTCGCGGGCAAGCTGCCCGGTCGGTGGCTGCGCAGCAACTCGGGCGGCACGGGCAACAGCGGCAGGCACGAACTGCAGCCACCGGACTGAGCCGGTCACTCCTGCAGGTCCGTGACGGCCCGGAAGGAACCGTCCATATGGAACGGGGTGGACTCGTGCTCGTGCGCGATCCGCCACGACCCCTCGACGCGGCGTAGACCGAACGTGACACGGAACCACATGTCGAATCGCGGTCCACCGAGCTGTGTCGCTCCCAGCCGCGACAGCGCGTGGCAGAACGCGACGTCGCCGGCCGCCTCGACGCGCAGATCCCGCACTTCGCAGTCGAGAGGGCCGTCGAACCCCGCGAACCACGACGCCCAGGCCTGCGGGTCGGGAGCGGACTTGCGCAGCGGCGGCGCCAGATCGAACACCGTCGCACCGGGGATATAGCACGCGGCGAGCCGATCGACATCCTTGGCGTTGCGGGCCGCGGTGTGTTCCTCGATCAGCGCGCGGATCTGTTCGTCGGCCGGGGCCTCGTCCACCTCGAGGACGGCGAGGATGTTGCCCGCCGGGTCCCGGAACCAGGCGATCGGCGGGCCCACCCGACGGAAGATGCCCTTGCCGTCGACACCCTCGTAGCGCTCGAACCGGATTCCGCGCGCGGCGAGTTCGTCCACCGCCTTCTCGATGTCGCGAACCGGGAAGTTGAGGATCGTGTAGGTGGCCGGGGTGTGGTCCTCCTTCGGATAGATCAACGTGTCGCGGCCGCCGTCGAGGTGCAGGTGGAGCATTCCGTGCTCCTCGGACACGGAGACGCCGAGGACGTCGCCGTAGAACTTCGCGGCCGCGGCAACGTCGTCGACGGCGAAGCCGGAAAAAGCTGGGGAACGGTCGAACATGGTGCTCACTCCTCCGCTGCGAACGATGCTGCACCTGTTCCGACCGCCGAGCGACGGCAAACTCATCGGCCAGCCGGGGACCTTCTTCCCTGACGCGGATCCGGACGCCGGGGCTAGCGTGGAAGACGGTCCTGCCCGAGGGAGGTCGCCATGACACCCACCACGACCCGTCCGCGCTCCCCGGTCGCCGCCCGGCGATTCGGGTATCTCGTCGCGGTGCTCCTCAATGCGGCGGTGCTGTACGCCGCCAACGTGTGGCCGGGCTGGGAAGCCGTACCATTCCTCACCGACGGCACCCGGTCGGTCATCGGCTTCGTCAATGCCTCGATCCTGGCGAGCCTGGTCGCCAATCTCCTGTACTTCGTGTGGGATCCCGTCTGGTTCAAGGCGCTGGGAGACGTGGTCACCACCGCGGTCGCGCTGCTGGCGCTGCTGCGGATCTGGCAGGTGTTCCCGTTCGACTTCGGCGACGCCTCGTTCGACTGGCCGCTCGTGGTGCGCATTGCGCTGGGACTGGGAATCGTGGGCAGCATCATCGGAATCGTCGCCGCGTTCGTCACCTTCGTCCGCAACGTGGCGGGCCACCCGTCCACCCGCGAGATCCGGCACCACTGAACGGCGCCCCGAACCGGCGATTTCCCCGCAATCCGGAGGTCAGCATGGAAGAGCGTTACGACTACGACGTGATCGTCATCGGGGCCGGACCCGGTGGGCTCACGGCCGCGGCATATCTGGCGGCCGCCGGGCGCCGGGTACTGGTGGCCGACGCCCGCAACCAGCCGGGTGGGCACATGTCCGCCTTCACCCACGACGGATACGAGTTCGACATCGGGCTGCATTACACCTCCGAGGCGCCGGTGCGACACGCACTCGGACCGTTGGGTGTGGACGTGACGTTCCGGGAGTTCGATCCCGCAGGAATGTTCCGGCTGCTGAACGGCGACCGCGAACTGGCGGTCCCGAAGGGCATGGATGCCTTCAAAGCCACTCTGTACGAGGCATTTCCGGCAGAGCGTCACACGATCGACGAATTCCTCACCACCGTCGAGCTGCTCACCGAGGAGCTGGGACGGATCGCGGAGCGGCCGCACCTGCGTGAGCTGCCACAGCTGCCGTGGCGGCTACGCGGCCTGCTGCGCTACGGACGCGCGACCGCCGGTGGCTACCTGCGCCATCTGCACGCCTCCCCGCAACTCACCACCGCACTTCTCGGCTGGACGACCGGCAGTCTGGCCGTGGCGCCGTCGCGGCTGTCGCTGCCGGTGGCGGCCCGGATGATCCACACCTATCTCGAGGGCCTGTCGTACCCGCAAGGCGGATCGCGGGTCGTCTCGGAGGGCCTGGCAGAGGTGGTGCGCGGCCATGGTGGCGACGTACTGCTCGGCACGGAGGTGAGCCGGATTCTCGTCGACGACGGCAGAGTTCGCGGCGTACGAACACAGGACGCATCGCTCGACACCGTTCCGGGGGCCGGACGCGAGATTCTCGCCCCCGCGGTCGTGTCGGCGGTCGATATTCAGCAGACGTATCTGTCGCTTCTGCCGCCGGATCGTGTGCCTTCCCGGCTCCTCCGGCGGGTACGCAGCTACGAACTGGCCCTGCCGCTCGCCGTCGTCTATCTGATTCTCGACCGGGACCTCGCCGCCGAGGGCTATCCGAACGCGACCCGTCTCGTCACCGACACGGACGACTTCGATGCGGAGTACGCCGCGCTCCGTGCGGGTGAGCTTCCCTCGTCCACGTCCGCCGGCCTGTGGATCGCGAGCCTCGCCGACCCGGAGAACCCCCGGCTGTGCGCGCCCGGGCAGACCAACGTTCAGCTGATCGGCCCGGCCCCGGCACAGCACACCTGGTGGGGAATAACACCGGGAAGCGGTTCGACAGCGCGCTACGACGCGAGACGACGCGAGCTTCGCGACCGGCTCGTGAGGTCGGCCGAACGCACGGTTCCCGGCCTGGCCGACGCCATCGTCCACGAGGAGACGGGGACTCCCGTCACCGACGAACGCTTCATGCGCTGCACCGGCGGCGTGTCGTACGGCCCGGCGTTCACCCCGAGCCAGACGTTCACCCGCCTCGGCGCGACGGGACCGGTCGAGGGCCTGTTCCACGCCGGTGCGGGGGTGCGCCCGTCGCACGGGCTGGTCGGCACCCTGTTCGGTGGGGTGGCCGCCGCAGCGGCAGTCGCGGGAGTATCCGTCGACGACCTGCGGGACGCCGCAGCAGCCGGATGCGGCGCGGCCGCGGCCGGCACCCCCACCTGACCGGTCACGGGACGGCGGCGTCCCGCCGCGCCACACGACTCGGACCGCATGACGACGGCCGTCCGGCGAGGCTTGCCTGGTACCACCCCCGGCACCGCACTAGCGTTGGAACCATGCCCGTTCCCGAACTGCTCGCCGGCCGCTACGAGTTGCGCGGCCTGCTCGGCTGCGGCGGCATGGGCGAGATCCACGACGGCTGGGACACGCGGCTGGGGCGGCCCGTCGCGGTGAAGGTGCTGCGCGGCGAGTTCGGCCGCCAGCCCGACGTACGCCGGCGCTTCGAAGCCGAGGCGCGAGCCGCGGCGAACCTCACCGATCCGCACATCGTCGCGGTGCACGACAGCGGTGAGGACGCCGGAGTTCCGTACATCGTGATGGAACGCCTGCCCGGCCGCACCCTCGCCGACGAGATCGCCCTCGGCCCGATGCCGGAGGACCGGGTGCGCGCGATACTGATCGCCGTGGTGGCTGCGGTCGCCGCGGCGCACGACGCCGGGATTCTCCACCGCGACATCAAGCCCGGCAACATCCTCTTCACCGAGACCGGAACGGTGAAGGTGACCGACTTCGGTATCGCCAAGAGCGCCGGCGAGGACTACACCCGTACCGGTGAACTCGTCGGCACCGTCGCCTACCTGAGCCCCGATCGGCTCTCCGGCACACCGGCGAGCGTGACGGACGATCTGTATGCCGCCGGGGCCGTGGGGTACGAGGCGCTGACCGGGCGGAAACCCTACGACTACGACAACCTGCTGGCCCTGGCGCGGGCGATCACGCAGGGGCCGCCGCCGCTGGCCACCGCGCGACCGGACGTCGACCCCGCACTCGTGGCCGTGATCGAGCGTGCGATGGCACGCGAACCGGAGCACCGCTTCGGGAGCGCCCGGGACATGCTCGCTGCACTGCGGGAACCGCACCTGGCCACACTGCGGGAACCGCACCTGGCCGCACTGCGGGAACCGCACCGCGCCGATCCGGTGACCGAGGTGATCCACGCGCCGACCCGGGGGTTCACCGTTGCCGGGCCGCCCGTGCCGGCGCCCGTCCCGACGCTGTCGACGTTCGACGCGGCGCCCGACTCCGGTCGCCGCCGGATCCTGCTCGCAATCGGCCTCACCGCCGCGGCGGTGGTCGCCCTCCTCCTGCTGGCCTGGGGTCAGGGCGGCGACACACCGCCGGTCGCCACGCCGGGGACGAGCAGCGTTCCCGCCACCGCCCCGACACCGGTCGGCAGCGTGGGTTCGCCCACCCCCTCGGCCGTGGACACCGGGCCCGTCTTCACCACCCTTCCCGTACCGGCCCCGGCGCCGGCACCGGCGCAACCGCCGGCGGAGGAGAAGCCTCCCAAGCCCGAAAAGCCCAGCAACGACAACGGAAACGGCGGCGGAAACAACAGCA
>NZ_JAALEG010000064.1 GCF_011058165.1 Rhodococcus aetherivorans | reverse complement strand
ACCTCGAACAGCGGGACGGGTCCGACCGCGGCGAGGCGCGCGAACACCGAGGCCGGGAAGGTGGTGGTCGCGGTGTTGATGGCGCGGCCGAGGTCGTTGTGGACGCGGGCGGCCCCGGCGATGCGCTGCTCGCGGGTCTGCAACTCGCGGGCGACGCGGATGAACGGCCAGTGGTTGACGCCGTCGAGGACGCCGATCAGGTCGTGCAGGGCCGCCGACAGGGTGTTCTCGGCCGCGGCCCGCTCGCCCAGGGGCAGCCGCTGGTCGCGCATGGCGATTGCCAGGGAGCGGGCTCCGACGACGGGGCTGAGCCGGCTGCGGTCCATGCCGGCGCCGGCGGAGGCCGCGACGAGGGCGGGCACCTGGTCGTAGCGGTCGTCGAGTTCGTTGGTCAGCAGCCGCAGGCTGTCGCGGTGGCGCATCTTCAGCACCCGGAGGCGGCGGACGGCGGCGCGCGTCCACAGCAGCAGTACCACCACGACCGCAACGACAATCACAAGAGCCACAGACGTCACAGGGCGAAATCTACCGCGGGCCCGCGGGGGCGCCCGAGTCGCGACGCGCCGTGTCGGCGCGCCGTGTCCGGACCGTTACCTGCGCTGGGCCTACGTCCGTCCCCGGCCGCGGCCGACCAGGTTGGTCGCCCTGCGCACCAGGTTCTTCGGGACGAGCCGGCCCACCGTCGTGAGCACCTTGTACTGCAGGCCCGGAATGCTGATCACCTTGCCGGCCTCGAGGTCGGCAAGGGACGTGCGCACCACCGTGTCCACGTCGAGCCACATCAGTTCCGGGATCGAGCTCATCTCGATCCCGGCCCGCTCGTGGAACTCGGTGTGCACGAAGCCGGGGCACAGCGCCTGCACCCGCACCCCGGTGCCGGCAAGGCCGCCGGCCAGTCCCTCGGTGAACGAGACGACGTAGGCCTTGCTCGCCGAGTACGTCGAACCACGCCCGGAGAGCAATCCGGCGACGCTGGCGACGTTGACGATGCTGCCCCTGCCTGCCGCGATCATCGGCGGCAGCGCGGCCCGGGTCAGCTGCATCACGGCGGTGACGTTGACGTCGAGCTGCGACTGCAGCAGAGCGGGGTCGGCGGTCCAGAATTCGCCGGACGTACCGAACCCGGCGTTGTTGACGAGCATCTCCACGCCCTCGGCGAGGCGCCGCGCGACGGAGACGCGGCCGTCCTCGGTGGCCAGGTCTGCGGCGAGGATCTCCGAGGTGGTGCCGAAACGCGACGTCAGTTCGTCGGCGAGGGACCGCAGGCTCTCCTCGCGACGGGCGACGAGCACGAGGTCGTACCCCTTGCCGGCGAGCGCGCGCGCGAAGCCTGCGCCGATGCCGGACGTGGGGCCGGTGATCAGGGCGACGGGCCGGGTGGCAGCGGAAGTCATGGGCTAAAGCTAGCGCAGCGCGCCGGCCGCTTCCGGTGACGCGGTGGGCTCAGTGCCGCGCGGAGGGGCGGCCGGGGTCGTGCGCGACCCGGTCGAGTTCCTGCGGCTCCACGATCGGGGGCAGCACGTGCAGGATCCCGGAGAGCCGGGCGACGGTCTCGATGGCCGAGTCCCATTCCCGGCCGGTGCTGCCCACGGGGATCGAGCCGAGGGTCCATTCGCCCTCGCTCCACAGCATCTGCACGTGCGGCGGGATCGACTCGGTGTAGGCGACCATGCGCTGGTCACAGATGCGGCGGGCGATCTCGAGGTCGGTGGCGAACACGATGCGCGGACCGATGGCGCCGAGCAGGTTCATGTCCGAGTCCTTCGGCGGCGGCGTCGACTTCAGGCGCAGGTCGATGTCGACATCGGAGCCGACCTTGCGGCGCACCGCGACGATCGTCGCGGTCTCCTCGATGTCGAAGAGGATGAACTCCTCGCCGCGGCGGATGCCGTGGACCACGTCCACCGCGCCGAGATACTCCTGCTTGGCCAGGGCCGCCCGGTGCCAGTGCCCGGGCAGGGTGTCGTCGGCGGCGCTGTACTTGTAGCCCTGGGCGCGCGCCCAGATCTCGCGCACGCGGCCGGACTGTTCGCGGCGCGTGCGGTCGATGTAGAGCAGCACCAGCGCACCCGCGAGTGCGATCGCCGCCAGTCCGAACCACATAACCGTCATCGAGGGTCAGCCTATCGCGTTCTAGTTGCCCGGACCGCCGAAGGACGGCAGGGACGCGCTGACCACAGTGTCGGCGATCATCTCCCCGTCCCGCAACGGCGAGCCCTGCGCGACGACCGAGTCGCCGACCCGCAGCGCCGACGGATCGGAGCCCGCGAGCGACATGATCTGCGTCTCGGGCGTGAGCCGCACGGTGACGCTCGCGCCGCCCATGCCGCTGAGCGTGAGGGAGGTGCCGTCGTTGGCGGTGATCGTGCCGACGACGGTGCCGGCCGCGCCGATGACGTCGCCGAGCCCGCCGGGCAGCTGCTCGAACGGCAGGCCGGGCACGGCCGGGTCGGTGGTGGGCGCGGGCGTCGTGGGCGCGGGCCGGGGCACCGTGGTCGTGGTGGTCGGGGCCGCCGCGCTGCGCTGCTGCGGGTCGTCGCCGCTGCCGCCGCTGAGCAGATAGCCGCCGAAGCCGGCCAGCACGATCAGCGCAACCGCGGCGAGCAGGATCAGGCCCCAACGGCGCCGCCGGGGCGGCTTCGCGTCGAGCGCCGGGTACTCGCCGGTGTGCGGCGGGGTGGGTGGCGCCGCCCCGTACTGCTGGGTGTGCGGGTACTGCTGCGCCGACGTGTACTGCTGGGTCGGCGTGTACTGCTGGGTCGGCGCGTACTGCTGGGTCGGCGTGTACTGCGGCTGGGGCCCGTAGGAGCCGGGCTGCTCGAACGCCTGCGTCGGGTTGGGCGGCGCCGCCGTCGGATCGAACCGGGGGTCGTACGCCGGGTAGACCAGGGTGGGGTTGGCGGGCGGACGGCCGTACGCCTCGGTCGGGTCGGCGGTGTGCAGGACCCGGGTGTCGTCGGCGTCCGGGTCCGTGCGGCCGGTGCCCGTCGCGCGCGCGTCGTCCGCACGCCCCTCGTCGAGCGAGTAGGCGCGCTCCTGGGGGGTGCGCGGATCGTGCGGGTTCGTCATGGTCCCTCCAGGTTAGGCGCTGCGCGCCGGTGCGTCCTTTGGGCTGGCACAGCAGCCCAAAGGACGCACCGGCGGCGTCAGGCGCCTATCACGAGGTGGTCGCCGTCGTCGCTGACGCCCACCGAGACGGTGTCGCCGTCCTTGATGTCCCCGGCCAGCAGCTTCTTGGCGAGCTGATCGCCGATCGACTGCTGGATGAGCCGGCGCAGCGGACGCGCACCGTACTGCGGGTCGTAGCCCCGCACGGCGAGCCAGAACCGGGCCGAGGTCGACACGTCGAGCGCGAGCCGCCGGGCCGCCAGACGCCCGGCCAGCTGCTCGAGCTGGATGTCGACGATCTGCTCGAGCTGCTCCTCGGTCAGCGAGTGGAAGATCACCACGTCGTCGAGCCGGTTGATGAACTCCGGCTTGAACGCCGCCCGCACCGCCGCCATGATGTGCTCCCGGTCGCCACCCGCACCGAGGTTCGAGGTGAGGATCAGGATCGTGTTGCGGAAGTCGACGGTGCGGCCCTGCCCGTCGGTGAGCCGACCGTCGTCGAGCACCTGCAGCAGCGTGTCGAACACGTCCGGGTGGGCCTTTTCGACCTCGTCGAACAGCACCACCGAGTAGGGGCGGCGACGCACCGCCTCGGTGAGCTGGCCACCCGACTCGTAGCCGACGTAGCCCGGAGGGGCGCCGACGAGCCGCGCGACGGAGTGCTTCTCGCTGTACTCGGACATGTCGATCCGCACCATGGCGCGTTCGTCGTCGAACAGGAAGTCCGCCAGCGCCTTCGCCAGCTCGGTCTTGCCGACGCCGGTGGGGCCGAGGAACAGGAACGAGCCGGTGGGCCGGTTCGGGTCGGCGACGCCCGCCCGCGAGCGGCGCACCGCGTCCGACACGGCCTGTACGGCCTCGTCCTGGCCGACGACCCGCTTGCCGAGCTCGGACTCCATGCGCAGCAGCTTGGCGGTCTCGCCCTCCATCATGCGGCCGGCGGGGATGCCGGTCCAGGCGGCGACGACGTCGGCGACGTCGTCCGGGCCGACCTCCTCCTTGAGCATGACGTCGCCGTCGGAGGCGGCTCCGGACGCGGCGGCGGCCTTCTCCAGTTCCTTCTCCAGCTGCGGGATGCGGCCGTAGCGCAGCTCCGCGGCCTTGCCGAGGTCACCGTCGCGTTCGGCGCGTTCCTCCTCGCCGCGCAGCGCCTCGAGCTGCTCCTTGATCCCCCGCACCGAATCGATGGCGGTCTTTTCGTTCTGCCAGCGGGTGGTGAGCTGGTTCAGCTTCTCGCGTTCGTCGGCGAGTTCGGCGCGCAGCTTCTCGAGCCGGTCCTTGGAGGCCTCGTCGGTCTCCTTCTGCAGCGCCATCTCCTCGATCTCGAGGCGACGGACGATGCGCTCGACCGAGTCGATCTCCTCGGGGCGCGAGTCGATCTCCATGCGCAGCCGGGACGCGGCCTCGTCGACGAGGTCGATGGCCTTGTCCGGCAGGAACCGGGAGGTGATGTACCGGTCGGAGAGGGTGGCGGCGGCGACGAGCGCGGAGTCGGTGATGCGCACGCCGTGGTGCACCTCGTACCGCTCCTTGAGCCCGCGCAGGATGCCGACGGTGTCCTCCACGCTGGGTTCGCCGACGAGCACCTGCTGGAAGCGGCGTTCGAGGGCGGCGTCCTTCTCGATGTACTTGCGGTACTCGTCGAGGGTGGTGGCGCCGACGAGGCGCAGCTCGCCGCGGGCGAGCATGGGCTTGATCATGTTGCCGGCGTCCATCGCCGATTCGCCGGTCGCGCCGGCGCCGACGATGGTGTGCAGCTCGTCGATGAAGGTGATGATCTGCCCGGCCGATTCCTTGATCTCGTCGAGCACGGCCTTGAGGCGTTCCTCGAACTCGCCGCGGTACTTGGCGCCGGCGACCATCGACCCGAGGTCGAGCGCGATGACGGTCTTGCCGCGCAGGGACTCGGGGACGTCGCCGGCGACGATGCGCTGGGCGAGGCCCTCGACGATGGCGGTCTTGCCGACGCCGGGCTCGCCGATGAGCACGGGGTTGTTCTTGGTGCGCCGGCTCAGCACCTGGACGACGCGACGGATCTCGTTGTCGCGGCCGATGACCGGGTCGAGCTTGCCCTCCCGGGCGCGGGCGGTGAGGTCGGTCGAGTACTTCTCGAGCGCCTGGTAGGTGCCCTCGGGGTCCGGGCTGGTCACGCGGGCGCTGCCGCGGACGGTGGTGAACGCGTCGCGCAGCGCGGCGGGGGTGGCGCCGTGCCCGACGAGGAGCTTGGCGACGTCGGAATCGCCGCCGGCCAGGCCGACGAGCACGTGCTCGGTCGAGACGTACTCGTCGTCGAGTTCGGTGGCGAGGTGCTGCGCGGCGGTCAGGGCGGCGACGGCCTCCCGGCCGAGTTGCGGCGTGGTGGTGGCGCCGGTGGCGCTGGGCAGTCGGTCGACGAGTGTCTGCGCCTCCCGGTGCACGACGGTCGGGTCCACGCCGACGGCCTTGAGCAGCGGCGCGGCGATGCCGTCGGTCTGGTCGAGCAGCGCGACGAGCAGGTGGGCCGGACGGATCTCCGGATTGCCCGCAGCGGACGCGGACTGCATGGCAGCCGTCATCGCCGCCTGGGTCTTGGTGGTGGGATTGAACGAGTCCACTGCGAACCCCTTCCCTTCATTGAGCGAGCTGGTATCAATTCTGCACCCGCCAGCCTCCCGCCGCGGGCGTTCGCATGCTTCAACGGCCCCAAAGTTGAGTTTGTTCCGCTCAACTTTATCGAGTCGTGTGACCTGCGGCACATCGCGGGGGTCATCGAGCCGCTCGACGTCGATTGTGGCCGAAACACCGCCGCGGGACTACAGTGGCGGCCGACCAGCAGAGACGGCGAGCGGGAGGGTGCGTGGAGGCCTTCGCCGTCGCCCGTGTCCAGCTCAGCTTCGCGTCGATCGTCGCGACTCCCGGCGGCGCCGAGCGCTTCGCCACGGCCTTCTACACCGCCCTGTGGAGCGACACCGTCGGCATCCGCGAGCTGTTCCCCGCGGGAATGGAGACGATGCGGCAGCGATTCGCGACCGCCGTCGGCTGGGCGATCAACCGGCTCGGCGACCCCGACACCGTCACCGCCTTCCTCACCCAGCTCGGCCGCGACCACCGCAAGTACGGCGTCCGGCCCGACCACTTCCATGCCGCCGGCCGGGCCCTGCACACCGCCGTGCGCGAGTGCACCCCGCCCATCCTGTGGACCGACGCTCTCGACCGCACCTGGGCCCGGGTGATCGACCTGCTCGTCGGGACCATGGCCGACGCCGTCGCCGACGACGACCTGCCCGCCGCGTGGGGCGCCACCGTCGTCGGCCACGAACGGGTGCTGCCCGACCTGGCGATCATCCGGCTCGAGACGGACTCGCCCATCCCGTACCACGCCGGGCAGTACATGAGCGTGCAGATCCCGCAGCGGCCGCACATGTGGCGGTACCTGTCGGCGGCAATCCCCCCGAACCCGTACGGCCAGATCGAGTTCCACGTCCGTCGCGTGTCCGGCGGCTGGGTCAGCCCGGCACTGGTCGGCGACACCTCCGTCGGGGACCGCTGGGTGATCGGGCCCCCGCTCGGCGGCCTGCACGTCGACCGCGACAGCGGTGAGGACGTGCTGATGATCGCCTCCGGCACGGGCCTCGCGCCGCTGCGGGCGCAACTGATGGAGATGGGCATGCGGGGCGACAACCCGCGTGTGCACCTGTTCTTCGGCGGCAAGTACCCCTGCGACCTCTACGACCTGCAGACGCTGTGGCAGCTGGCCACCACCAATCCGTGGCTCACGGTCGTGCCCGTCGTGGAGGAGACCGAGAACCCGTGGTGGCACCCGGTTCCCGTGGAAGATCCGCCGCCGGGCCTGCACCGGACCCTGCACGGCAAGCTGGGAAAGGTGGTCTCACAGTTCGGCTCCTGGGCCGATCGGCAGATCCAGATCGCCGGGTCCCCGTCGATGATCAAGACCACCCTCTACGCACTGTCCGCCGGCGGCACGCCGCGGCAGAACATCAGCTTCGACCCGCTGTAGGCGGCGGGTCACGGCAGCCATTTGTCGGGGCCGAACACCTCGTAACGGATGTTGCCCTCCGGCACGTTACGGGCCAGGAGCGAGGTCCGGACCGACTCCATGAACGGTAGCGGACCGCACAGGTACACCCGGGAATCCGGCCGGATTTCGATCTCGTCCATGTCGATTCGACCGAGCCGGGTGGTGTCGGTAGCCGGCCGAACACCGAGGTCCTCGTACCAGTGGTGCAGTTTCGCGCCGGGCAGCCGGTCGACCAGCTCGACCAGTTCCTGCCGGTGCGCGTGCCGCGACGGCGCCCGGTCGGCGTGCAGCACCGTGACGTAACGGTCGGTTTCGGTGCGCGCGAGATAGTGCAGCATCCCGATGATGGGTGTGCAGCCGATGCCCGCCGAGATCAGCAGCAGTGGGTCGCTGCTGTCGTCGAGCACCAGATCCCCGAACGGCAGCGACACGTCCAGCTCGTCACCCTCGAACACGTTGTGATGCAAGAACACCGACACCTCACCGGCCGGAATCTCCGTCCCGTCCTCGGCCGTGCTCGGTCCGATCGCCTTGACGGTGATCCCCCAACTGGTGCGCTCCGGAGCTCGGGTGAGGCTGTACTGACGGATCTGCCGGGCGCCGTCCGGAAGTCGCACCGCCACCGACACGTACTGGCCGGGCCGGGCCGCCGGCAGCGTCGTCCCGTCCGGATTCGCCAGCACGAACGACACCGTGTCCGGCGACTCCTGGACGCGCCGCGTCACCACGAGACGCTGCCACACCTGCCCCGGCTCCACACCCGCGTCCCGGTAGAGTCCGTCCTCGATCGAAATCAAGGCCCGCGCCATCTCCCAGTACACCTCGTCCCACGCCGCCGCGACCTCCGGCGTGACCGCCTCGCCGAGAACCTCCACGATCGCCTCGAACAGGTGCTTGTGCACGATCTCGTACTGGTCGGCGATGATCCCGAGCGAGGCGTGTTTGTTCGCGATCCTGGCGAGCAGATCGTCCGGCTGCGGAACGTTCTCCGAGACCAGCAACGTCGCGTACGCGGCGATCGCCCCCGCGAGGGCGCGCTGCTGGTCGCCCTGCGCCTGGTTGCCGCGGTTGAACAGGTCCCGCTCCAACTCCGGGTGCGCGGCAAACATACGGCGGTAGAAGATCGGGGTGATGTCGCCGATCGCAGCACCGACGACCGGCAGGGTCGCGCGCACCACGTCGGCTGACTCGACTGACAGCATTACGCCTCCCAGGGGTGTCCGGTGTGTCACTCCCACGCTATAGGCGGCTGCGCCGCCGGTGTGTCCTTTGGGCGGCTCCGACCGCCCAAAGGACACACCGGGTTATCCCCACCCGCCCGGTTCGTCCACAGATTGCGCCGCTTCGCCCTCTGCCGGCCTCCGGAGACGATCCACGCCCGAATCATGACTTTCATGCCAGTTCTTCCGGACGTGCCCGAACTCGATCGGATCGTCGCGTTCCAGCACGGCATCGTCACCCGCGCCCAGCTCGAACATCACGGACACACGTGGCCGTGGATCCGGCACCGTCTCGAGTACGGGCGGTGGCAGCAGGTGCTCCGTGGCGTGTACTCGGTGACGACCGGCCCGCTGTCCCGGCCCGCGGTACTGGCCGCGGCCGTCGCGTTCTGCGGTGACGCCGGAATCCTCAGTCACCGCACAGCCGCCGAGGAATGGGGGATGCTGCCCCACGATCCACTCGAACCGGTCCATGTCACCGTGCCGATGGGATCGTCGACCAAGGGACAGGCTGCCACCTTCGCCACGGCGAGGCCACACGGCATCCGGCTGCCGCACCTCGGGGAGATGCTCCATCCGGGGGTGATCGTGCACCGCAGCCGGGCCCATGCGCACATCGGGGTGCCGACGATGCCCCCGCGCACCGGCCGGGCCGACACCGCGCTCGACCTGGCGACGGCCGCGCCCACCTCGCACGACGGCTACATCCGGTTGATCCGGATCGTCACGGACAGTCGTATTCCGCTGTCGGAGATCCGGCGGCGGACGCAGGAACGAACCCCGTTCCGATACCGGAAGGCGCTCGAGGATGCGGTCCGATTGCTCGCCGACGGCGTCCAGTCGATGCTCGAACTCCGTTACGCGATCGAGGTGGAGCAACGACACGGGCTTCCCCTCGCACATCGACAGACGCCGGTCGTCGTGGATGGGCGGACACTGTACGAGGACTGCACGTACGACGGCCACGGTGCCGCGTTGACGGTCCGGCTCGACGGACGCAGGTTCCACTCGATGGCGGAGGTCGCCTTCCGGGACCGTCGCCGCGACAACGCCGCCGAACTGGCCGGGCGGTCCCGCCTGGTGTACGGCTACGACGAGGTCAGCCGGGACCCGTGCGGCGTCGCCGAAGAGGTCGAGACCGTCCTTGTCCGGCTCGGGTGGCGACGCAGCGCCGACAACAGGTGCAGCTGCGCTGCCGGTGTCTCCTTTGGGCCCCCCTGACCGCCCAAAGGACACACCGGCGGCGGAGCCGCCTACCGGTACGACGCACGCAGGGTCTTCTTGTCCAGCTTGCCCAACGGGGTGAGCGGCAGCGCGTCGAGGAAGTCCACCGACTTCGGTGCGTGCACCGAACCCTTTGCGGCGCGGACTCTCTCGATCAGCTCCTCCGCGCGGACCGACCGGCCGTCGCGCAGCACCACGCAGGCTTTGACGGCCTCACCCCACTTGGCGTCGGGCACGCCGACGACCGCGACGGACGCGACCGCCGGATGCGCGGAGATGACGTCCTCGATCTCGCGGGGGAAGACGTTGAATCCGCCGGTGACGATCATGTCCTTCTTGCGGTCGACGATGGTGAGGAAACCGTTCTTGTCGGCCCGGGCGACGTCGCCGGTGTGCAGCCAGCCGCCCCGCAGCGCCTCGGCGGTCTCTGCGGGTTTGCCGAGGTATCCCTTCATCACCAGCGGCCCGCGTACGCAGATCTCCCCCAGTTCCCCGCGCGGCACCTCGTTCAGGTCGTCGTCGAGCAGTCGCACGTCGAGCCACGGGACCGGCCGCCCGCACGTGGCGAGGCGTTCCGGATCGTCGGCGAGGTGGTCCTCCTTGCGCAGCACGGAGATGGTCATGCCGCATTCGCTCTGCCCGTAGAACTGGAAGAACACCGGGCCCAGCCGCTCGATGCCCTCCCGCAGCCGCGCCGGGGACATCGCCGACGCGCCGTAGAACAGGGTCTCGAGGCTGGACAGGTCGCGGCGGTCGAAATCGGGGTGGTCGAGCAGCAGGTAGATCATCGTGGGCACCAGCATGGTGGCGTTGATGCGGTGCTTCTCGATCGTCTCGAGCACCAGGCCCGGCTCGAAATACGGCAGCACGTAGAGGGATCCGCCGCGCAGCAGCGTCGGGACGAAGAACGCGGCGCCGGCGTGCGAGAGCGGCGTGCAGATCAGGAAGCGCGGCTCGTCGGGCCACTGCCATTCGGCCATCTGGATCTGGGTGAGCGTCGCGCCGGAGCGGAACGAGCCCATGACGCCCTTGGGTTTGCCGGTGGTGCCGCCGGTGTAGACGATGCTCGACGTGTCCTCGGCCGCCACCGGCGCGGCGACGAGCCGCTGCGGAGTGAACTGTGCGGCCAGGGCGAGGATGTCGGTGCCGACCTCCGACGGGCCGAGGGAGAAGACGTTCTTCAGCGTCGGCACCTGTGCCCTCAGTTCGGCGGCGCGTTCCTCGAAGTGGTTCGGATCGAAGATGAGGGTCTCGATGGCGGCGTCGTCGACGATGTAGAGGTGGTCCGACAGCGAACCCATGGGATTGAGCGCGCTGTTGCGGCAGCCGGCGACCATCGTCGCGCCCATCGAGATGAGAACCTCGGGGCGGTTCTTCGACAGCATCGCCACCGACGATCCCTGCCCCACCCCGACCGAGGCGAGTGCCTGCCCGAACCGGCTGATCTCGTCGCGCATCTCCCCGCCGGTGAGCACGACGTCGCCGAGGTACAGGGCCGGCTTCTCGGCGCTGCGCTCGAGGGCGGTGATGAGCAGGTCCGCGGTGAACACGGGCCGATGCAGGTCGGCGTACTCCTCGGTCATTGAGCGTCCTTCCGGTCGTGGGCGGCGTGACGGCAGCTGGGCGCGACGGGGCCGCCGCCTTCGTCACCATAACCACATCGACACCGAAATTGGAACATGTTTCATTCCGGACGCGGTCCGGTCGCATCCCGATGGTCCTCGTCGACGGATACCACTCGCTACGCCGACGTCGAGATCCTCATCCGGAGATCGAATGTCTCGGCGTAGCAGTTGCCGGGTCGCGCTGAGCCGCGCTGCCGACGCGCATCGCCTCGGCGAACGTTCACCGATCGCGACCCGGTCGATCTCACACAGCGTGGGTGGCGCCTGATGCTCACCCGTTTCGGGGGCGAGCGGTTGCCCTGCAACGCCGCCGGGCGGGTGGAGGCACGCCGCCGGGCCCGAAGACAGGGCAGCATCTGCATCGTCGGGGCGAGCACACCGGCGAATGCTCGAAGGTTTATACCCTGCTGCGGCGGGTCCACTCCGCCGATCGCCGCGGCTGCGCCTTGCCGTTGCCTCGCCCCCTGGCGGCTCTGTCGCACGATGCGGTCGGGTGCCGCAGGTGTCCGGATCAGAGCGCGGATGCGGCGCTTCTGTGGGGGCCGGACGACTGTCTCGGAATCAGCGTGGGCAGGGCTCGGCGGATCGGAGTGCCGACAGGACCGGCGGCGAGCATCAAATCCAGTGCGGTAGCCGCGATCTGATCGAACGGCGTCCGTACCGATGTCAGCGGAACCGGGAGGCGCTGCGACAACGGGATGTCGTTGTAGCCCACCAGGGCCACGTCGTCGCCTATAGCCAGCGACCTCTGGTGGGCCGCCGCCATGACCCCCAGGGCAAGGTTGTCGTTGGCGGCGAAGACGGCCGTTGGACGCACGGAGGAAGCGAAGAGCCGCCGCCCGGCTTCCTCTCCACTTTCGATGCCGAATCCCGTTTCGACGATCCAGCCCGGATCGACCTCGATCCCGGCTTCCCGCAGAGCCTTCTGTGCACCGGCAAGGCGGCCGGCGGCGGTGGAGGTGAACAACGGTCCCGACAGCACGGCAATGTCGTTGTGCCCGAGGTCGATCAAGTGCCGGGTGGCGAGGTATCCGCCGGCTTCGTCGTCGCCGATCGAGGACGGGCTGATGCCGTCGGTGCGCAACACGAGGGCATGGGGCACGTTCTGCTCGCGAAGCTGGCGGGGTAACGGATCGTCGCGGCGGCTCGAGGCGATGATCAGCCCGTCGACGTTGCGGCCGAGGAGGGAATGCGCCGCGTCCTGCTCGTCGGCGGGGTCGTCGCCGGTGGTGGCAACCATGGTGAAGTAGCCGAGTCGCTTCGCGGCCCGCCCGACCGCCTCGTACATCAGGGCCATAACGGTATCGCTGAGCCGGGGGACGAGCACACCGATCGTGGCGGTCTGGCCACGGCGCAGGCTGGAGGCGAAGGTGTTGCGCCGGTAGCCGAGGGCGGCTGCGACCTCGCGGACGCGTTGGGCCGTCGGTGAGTGCGAAGGGGGAATCCGATCGTCGAGCACCCGGCTCACCGTCGAGGTGCTCACGCCGGCAGCCTCGGCCACCTCGCGCAGCGTGACGACCTTGTGCCTGCTCTCTGCCGCGTTCCCGTTCGTCTTCATGATCGTCCCTGTCTACCGCGTTGGCCCTCGTCTGCCCGGGCAAGGCCGGCTGATCACCTCCCGAGTCGAGAGTGACCCTTGACACAGAGACCGATCGTACCGCACGATGAAATCGTTCACGGGAACGTTCCCGGGAACGTTTGCAAAGAAGCGTCATACTTCCAGGAAAGAGCGATCATGAGCACACTCGACCTCCGCGGCCTCACCCCTGCACCGGTCACCCCGTTCACCCGTGACGGCGACGTCGACTACGCCGCCATCCAGCGCCTCGGCTCGTGGCTCGGCAGCGTCGACGGTGTCAAGGGCCTGGTGGTCCTGGGCCACGCCGGCGAGGGCACGTTCCTCACCCAGGACGAGCAGGTGCGCGTCATCGCCGCGTTCAAAGACTCCGTCGACGGCCGTCTGCCCATCATCGCCGGCATCACGGGCGAGGGCACCGCAGTCTCGGTGGAGGAGGCCAAGCGTGCCGTCGATGCCGGCGCCTCGGCCGGACTGGTCTATCCCTCTCACGGGTGGCTGCGCTTCGGTTACCAGGACGGCGCTCCGCAGGACCGCTACAAGGCCATCTACGAAGGATCGGGGCTTCCGCTGATCCTGTTCCAGTACCCGGATGCCACCAAGGCCACGTACAACCTGGACACCCAGCTCGAGATCGCCGCCCAAGCAGGAGTGTTCGCCACCAAGAACGGCGTGCGCAACATGCGCCGCTGGGACCGCGAGATCCCGGTGCTGCGCAAGGAGAACCCGGACCTGCAGATCCTCAGCTGCCACGACGAGTACCTGCTGCACACCGCGTTCGACGTCGACGGCCTGCTCGTCGGCTACGGCGGACTTGCTCCCGAGCCGCTGGTCGAGCTCATCGCCGCCGGCAAGGCCAAGGACTACCCCGCCGCCCGCGCCCTCCACGACCGCCTGCTGCCGGTGACCGCCAACGTCTACCACCGCGGCTCCCACATGGAAGGCACCGTCGCCCTGAAGGAAGGCCTCGTCGCCCGCGGCATCCTCGAGCACGCCACCGTCCGCTCTCCGCTGCTGCCGCTGGCCGCCGGCGCCGGCGCCGAGATCGCGGCCGCGCTGCAGTCGGCCGGCCTCGGGTCGGTCGCCGCCTTCGCCTGACCCTCATCGCTGCTCCCGTCAGCATCCGACGGACCATCCGCATTCCGCGTTCCCGGCCGTCACCGCTTGTGCGTGACGCACAGGTTCGGCCGGCCCGCCGCTCACATGGCCCGGCGGGCCGGCCGACCTCCACCACATGCCACCGGCACCACACTCGTGCATCCGTGGTCACCTTCCCGTCGAACCGTCAGCGCCCGCACGACCTCCTCGTCGTCCACGCAGCCGTCCGCCCGCGGTTCGAGCACCAGAAAGTAGGCTCGTCGATGAGTCAGCACACTTCTCTCTCCACCGAGGCCCCCGGAGGCGAACCAGTGGTCGCGGGCAGCCCCTCACCGCAACAGAGCCGGCCCCGACCCCGACGGAGCTGGGTTCGCACCCTGGCAATGGCCGGACCGGCATTCATCGCGGGAGCATGGCAGTTCGGCCCCGGCAACCTCGCCAGCGCCGTACAGGCCGGCAGCGCATACAGCTACTCCCTGATCTGGGTCATCGCACTGTCGACGACCTTCATGCTCGTCTATGCCGACATGAGCGTGCGCCTCGGTATCCGCACCCCGGTATCGATGATCAGCTCGGTCAAGGACGTCCTCGGCCGTCGCGTCGGCGTGGCGGCCGGTGCGGGCGTCTTCCTCATTACCTTGTGTTTCTCCGTCGGCAATGCCGTCGGGTCCGGCCTCGGGCTGTCCATGGTCTTCGGGGGCTCCCCACTGCTGTGGTCGGCGATCTGCACAGCCTTCGTCGGGCTGATCCTGCTGTTCCGCAACGTCTATCGCACCGTCGAACGGGTGCTGCTGGTGATCGTCGCCCTGATGGCGGCGACGTTCGTCCTCAGCGCCGTCATCGCCGAGCCGGACTGGTATCAGGCCCTCAGCGGCGCCGTCCCCACCATCCCTGCCGGCGGACAACTACTCATCGTCGCCCTCGTCGGCACCAACTTTTCCCTCAACGCTGCCTTCTTCACCGCCTACGGCACCCACGAACGCGAGCGCTCCGCCGCCGACTACCGGCGGACCACCATCGCCGACACCATCCCCGGCATCGTGGCACCTGGCATCATGACCTGCCTCGTCATCATCGTCGCCGCCGCAGTCCTCGGCCGTACCGGCACCGAAGCCACCACCCTCACCGGCCTGGCCAAAGTCTTCGAACCCATCGCCGGCCCCGTCGGATCCACCATCTTCGCCCTCGGCCTGTCCGGCGCCGCGTTCTCCTCGATGGTCGCCAACGCCACCGCCGGCGGCACTATGCTCTCCGACGCCCTGGACAAGGGCCCCTCGCCCAGCACCCCGACAGCAAAACTCACCAGTGCGGCAATCCTCACCTTCGGCCTGGCCATCACGCTGCTGTTCACCAAGTCCCCGGTCCAACTCATCATCGTTGCCCAAGCCCTGACAGTTCTCATTGCGCCTCTCCTGGGCGTTCTGCTGCTGGTGATGAGCAACAACCGCGATCTGATGGGCACCCTGCGCAACACCTGGTGGAAGAACGCCATCGCCGCGGCCGGCCTCGTCGCCATCCTGTCGCTCTCCGCGCTGCTGCTCTACGAACTGCTCAGCTGAAGCACTTCACGCACACATGGCAGGCAGTGTGGCGGACACCGGGACTCGGTGTCCGCCCCACTGCTTGCCACACGAAAACCACTCGCCACCACCTCCGGCCCGACAAGGAACCCGAGAACATGCCGCTCTTCGTCGTCGACTACACCTACACCGCCGAGACCGCCACCGGCCGGGACACCTATCGAGCCGCACACCGAACATGGCTCGCCGCCTTGGTCGACCGCGGCACCGTCATTGCCTGCGGCCCCTACGCCGACGACTCCGGCGCCCTCATCCTCCTCGAGTCGGACACCGTCGACACCGTCGACTCCCTCTTGACCCACGATCCCTTTGTCGTCCACGGCCTCGTTCCCCACTACCGAATCGACGAATGGACTCCCGTCCTCGGCCGCCTTCCCGCATTCGACGCGCGTCCTCCAGCACGTCAGGGACTCCCGGGATAACGGCCGATCCGGCTTCGGCCGACGCGCCGAGCTTGTTTCGCGAGAACTCACGATCGTGACCGAAACACTCGATCCCCAGCAGTTGGCGCAGCAGCTGCTCGCGCTGGACGCACGAGTCGCTGATCGTCTGTGGCGAGGTCGCGGTGGGCGCGTGCAAGCCGCGTTGGAGCGGTCCCTAGAGTGGGGCCACCTTCACGCTCGAGCACCGGGAGTCACACCATGCAGCCGGCCGGACAGACCCTGCACACCCCCGACACGGTGTGGTCGGCGACCGTCGTCGAGCACCACCGGCTCCGCCACGACGTCGCGGTGGTACGCCTCGAATGCGACGACGCGATGGTGCCGTTCGCGCCCGGGCAGTACGTCGACGTCACCGTGCCGCAGCATCCCCGGCTGCCGCGCCGCCTCTCCCCCGCACTGCCCCCGTCGCTCGACGGCAAGCTCGAGTTCCACGTCCGTACCGTCCCCGGCGGCTGGGTCAGCGGCAGCATCGTCACCGCCACCCGGCCCGGCGACGTGTGGACGATCGGCGCGCCGCAGGGCGGCAACCTGCACGTCGACGACTCCGGCCGCATCGTGATCATGGTGGCCGGCGGCACCGGCCTGGCCCCGCTGAGGGCGCTGATCCTCGACGTCGCGCGCCGGCCGGACCCGCCCCAGACCTTCCTGTTCGTCGGCGGCCGCACGCCCCGCGACCTGTACGCCGCCGACATGCTGATCCTGCTCGCCGAGACGCTGCCGTGGCTGACCGTGGTGCCGGTGGTCGAGTCGGTCGACGACCCCGGGATCCCCGACGAGTGGTACGACCGCATCGTCGCCCACGTCGGCGATCCCGGGTTCCACCCCGACGAGCTGCTCGAGGGCAGCCTCGACGAGGTGGTCACCTCCTACGGGGCGTTCGGCGACCACCAGGTGCTCGTGTGCGGGTCCGCGGCGATGGTCCGCGCGACCCTGCACACGCTCGTCGAGACCGGGACCCCCGCCGAGAACGTCCGGTTCGACCCGTACTGACCGGGCCGCGACGGCCGGCCGGTTGACCGGGCGGTGCACCCGCGACGATACTCGAGGGGGCCACCAGCGCGACGAGTGAGGGCTGCGCCGGGTCGTGACCGTTCGAATCACGGGAGCTGCCATGGGTATTGCGGATTCGCACGCCGACCCCCCGACGCCGGCAATCCTGTCCCGCGCCCACCTCGACCGGCTGATCGAGGTGCTGCAGGCCGAGGGATATCGCGTCGTCGGCCCCACCGTCCGCGACGACGCCATCGTGCTCGACGAGCTCGGGTCGGGACGAGAGCTGCCCGACGGGTGGGGCGTGTCGACCGCACCCGGGCGGTATCGGCTCCGGCGGCGCGACGACACCGCCGTGTTCGGCCATTCCGCGGGTCCGCAGTCGTGGAAGCAGTTCCTGCACCCCGCACGACAGCAACTGTGGTCGACCGCGCCGGACGGCAGTTACCGGCCCCCACCCGCGGACGAGACCCGGTACGCGTTCCTCGGCGTCCGCGGCTGCGACCTGGCCGCGATCGGCATCCTGGGCACGGTGCTGACCCGCGGCGCCCATCCCGACGGGGCCACCGCGCGACGGTTCCGCGGGCTGTTCGTCGTCGCGGTCAACTGCACCGAACCGGGCGAGGTCTGCTTCTGCGCCTCGATGGCCACCGGTCCCGCCGCGGGCCCGGGGTACGACCTGGGCCTGACCGAACGCGTCGACGAGCAGGGACACCGTTTTCTCGTGGACGTCGGGACCGACGAGGGCGCCCGAATCCTGGACCTGCTCCCCCACCGCGACGCCACCGCGGACGAGACCACCGGGGCCCGCAACGCGGTGGCGGCGGCCGGCGACCGGATGGGACGGAGCATGCCCGAGGTCGACCTGCGGGCGATGCTCCGCGACGCCCGCGAGGCGGACGTCTGGGAGGATGTCGCCGATCGCTGCCTGACCTGCGGAAACTGCACGATGGTGTGCCCCACCTGCTTCTGTACGTCGACGGAGGACGTCACCGACCTCGCCGACGGGCACGCCGGAAGGTGGCAGCACTGGGCGTCCTGTTTCGAACCGGACTTCTCCTACATCCACGGCGGTGACGTCCGGGCGTCCGGCCGGAGCCGGTACCGGCAGTGGATCTCGCACAAGCTCGGCACCTGGCACGACCAGTTCGGCAGCTCGGGATGTGTCGGCTGCGGCCGCTGCATCGACTGGTGCCCCGTCGGCATCGACATCACCGCGGAGGCGGCCCGCCTCACCGGCGCGCTCGCCACCCACGACGACGAACCGGACGGGCACCGATGACGACCCCACCGCTCGACGGCATCCGGGCTCTGGCGGGGCTGGGCCCGGAGGCGCGGGATCGGATCGCCGCGCTCGCCCACCCGGTCCGCTTCGCCGCCGGGGAGCACGTCTTCCACGAGGGCGGGGAGGCGCGCAGTTGCTGGCTGCTCCAGGACGGCCGGGTGGATCTGTACACGGTGGTGCCCGGCCGCGGCCCGGTCACCCTCGACACGTTTGTCGACGGTGACGTCCTGGGATGGTCGTGGCTGACGCCGCCCTACCGCTGGCATTACGGGGCCGTCGCGGCCGCTGCGACCTCGGCTCTGGAGGTGGACGCCGCGGCGCTGCAGGCGCTGAGCGAGGCCGACGCCGAGTTCGGATACACGGTGATGCGGGCCCTGTTCGGGGCCCTCCTGGAGCGGTTGCAGGCCACCCGGGCGCGACTGCTGGACCTGTATGCGGGTCCCGATGTTCGGTGACCTCGCGCACGACACCGCAGCGGCGCCGGGCGCGCCGATGCTGCCCAGCGCCCACCGGGTTCGCTCGCGGACCGTCGAGACCGCCGATGCGGTGACGCTGTCGCTGGCCCCGCTGGGGGCGCCGCGACCGCGGTTCCGGCCCGGGCAGTTCATGATGCTCTACGCCCCCGGGGTCGGCGAGATCGCGCTCTCGGTCAGCGGGGATCCCACCGACACGACCGGGGAGCTGGTCCACACCGTGCGGAAGGTGGGTGCGGTGAGCCGGGCCCTGCACGACGCCGAGCCCGGCGCGATCGTCGGCGTGCGCGGCCCGTTCGGGGTGGGCTGGGACCTCGAGTCGTGCACCGGCCGGGACCTGGTGATCGTCGCCGGCGGGGTGGGGTTGGCCGCGGTGCGGGCCGCCGTTCTCGGCGCGGTGGCCGCGCGCGGCGACTTCCGGCGCGTCGTGCTCGTGGTGGGAGCGCGCCGGCCGGCCGAGATCCTGTATCGGCGCGAGCTACAGGACTGGGCCGACGGCGGCGTGGAGATCCGGCTGACGATCGACCAGCCGGTCCAGGGCTGGTCCGGGTCCGTCGGATTCGTCACCGCGCCGCTGAGCCGGCTCGACCTCGATCCCGCGCGGACGACGGCCCTGCTGTGCGGGCCGGAGGCGATGATGCGGTTCTCGGCCCGGGTGCTGCTGGGCAAAGGGATTCGGCCCCCGGATATCCGGGTCTCGCTCGAACGGAACATGCAGTGCGGGATCGGGCTGTGCGGGCACTGCCAGCTCGGCGAGATCCTGCTCTGCCGGGACGGCCCGGTGCTGGATTACGCGGTGGCCGGACCGCTGCTGCACGTACGGGAGCTGTGATGGACAGGCCGAAGCTCGCGGTGTGGAAGTTCGCGTCGTGCGACGGATGTCAGCTGTCCGTGCTGGACTGCGAGGACGAACTGCTCGCGCTGTCGGGGGCGGTGCAGATCGCCCATTTCCTCGAACTGTCGAGCGCCGTCGACGACGGTCCGTACGACCTGTCGCTGGTCGAGGGCTCGATCACCACCGCCGCGGACGTCGCGCGCATCCACCGGGTCCGGGAGCGGTCCCGGACCCTCGTCACGATCGGCGCGTGCGCAACCGCCGGCGGCATCCAGGCGTTGCGCAACTTCGCCGACGTCGCCGAGTTCACCTCGATGGTCTACGCCCACCCGGAGTACATCGAGACCCTGGCGACGTCGACGGCGATCGCGGCGCACGTGCCGGTCGACTTCGAGTTGCGCGGTTGCCCGATCGACCGGCGCCAGTTGCTCGAGGTGATCACCGCGTTCCTGGCCGGCCGCCGGCCGAACATCCCGAACACCAGTGTGTGCACCGAGTGCAAGCGCCGGGGATTGACCTGCGTGATGGTCGCCGACGGCACGCCCTGCCTCGGCCCGGTGACCCACTCCGGCTGCGGCGCCCTGTGCCCGGCGCAGTCGCGCGGCTGCTACGGCTGTTTCGGGCCGACGACCGACCCCAACATCGCGTCGCTGGCCGGGTGGCTGCGCACGTGCGGCATGAGCGACGACGACATCGACCGCGCCTTCGCGACGTTCAACGTCGGCGCCCCCGTGCTCGCCGAGAGGCACCGCCGTGAGCGGGAGCCGTAGAGAGCTGACGGTCCGTGCTCTCGCCCGCGTCGAGGGCGAGGGCAGACTGAACGTGTCGGTGCGCGACGGGCGGGTGCAGCGCGCGGAGCTGAACATCTACGAGCCGCCCCGGTTCTTCGAGTCGTTCCTGCGGGGAAGGGATTTCCGCGAGCCTCCGGACATCACCTCCCGGATCTGCGGGATCTGCCCCGTCGCCTACCAGGTCAGCGCCTGCAATGCGCTGGAGCAGGCCTGCGGGGTCGAGCTCGACGAGCCGGTGCTGAACCTGCGCCGCCTGCTCTACTGCGGCGAGTGGATCGCCAGCCACGTGCTGCACATCTACTTCCTGCACGCCCCCGACTTCCTCGGCCTTCCCGACGCGATCGCCCTCGCCGAGCGTCATCGGAGCGCGCTCGAACGCGGGCTGGCCCTGAAGAAGGCCGGCAACGCGATCCTCGAGCAGGTCGGCGGACGGCCCATCCACCCGGTCAACGTGCGGATCGGCGGCTTCTATCGCGCACCGAGCCGAACGGAACTCGCCCCGCTCGCCGAGCGGCTGCGCCGCGCCCTCGACGACGCGCTCGACACGGTCCGCTGGGTGGCCGGGTTCGACTTTCCCGAGGTCGATCTCGATCACGACCTGCTCGCCCTGCACCGGCCGGACCGCTACGCCATCGAGGACGGGCAGATCCGGTCGTCGACCGGATCCTCCTTCGCCGCAGCACAGTTCCCGGACCATGTGGTCGAACACCAGGTCCCGCACTCGACGGCCCTGTACGCGCGGCTCGACGGGCGCCGGTACCTGACCGGACCCCTGGCCCGATACACCCTGAACTCCGCGCAGCTGTCGGACACCGCACGACAGTCGGCACACGCGGCGGGACTGGGGACGCAGTGCCGTAACCCGTTTCGCAGCATCGTTGTTCGCGCCGTCGAAACCGTCTATGCGGTGGAAGAGGCGCTCCGCCTGATCGCCGGGTACGAGCGTCCGGGCCGGCCCGGCACCGAGGTCGCCGCCCGCGCCGCGACCGGGCACGGTGTCAGCGAGGCACCGCGGGGACTGCTGTACCACCGTTACGAGCTCGGCGACGACGGACTGATCCGCTCGGCCGTGATCGTCCCCCCGACCTCCCAGAACCAGGCTGCCGTCGAACACGATCTGCGCACGCTGATCGCCGGCCACCTGGAGCTGTCCGATGCTGATCTGACGTCGCTGTGCGAACGGGTGATCCGCAACTACGACCCGTGCATCTCGTGTGCCACGCACTTCCTCGACCTCACGATCGACCGCGGGTGATCGCGACGAACTTCGTGGTGATCGGCGTCGGCAACGAGTACCGCCGCGACGACGGCGTCGGGCCCGCGGCGGCCCGGGAGGTAGGCCGGTCCCGGCCCGGATGGCGGGTCCTGATCTCCGACGGCGAGCCGACGGCAATGCTGGACGCGTGGGCCGGGACGCGGTTGGCGGTCGTCGTGGACGCCACCGTCGGCACCGGTCCGCCCGGCGCGATCCGGCGTCACGAGATCGGGGAGGCGAGTCTCGCCCGCCGCTCGCGACACGCCGGCTCGCACAGCCTCGGCCCCGCCGAGGCGTGGGCGCTGAGCCGGATCCTGGGCGTCGACCCGGGTCGGGTCGTGGTCTACACCCTCGAGGTGACGGAGGTCGGTTACGGCGTCGGCCTGACGCCCGCCACCGCCGCGGCACTGCCCGCCGTGGTGCGGGCAGTGATCGACGAATGCGAGCGGTAAGGCCGTTGCCGAGTCATCCGTTCGCGGGAACGGCTGCCTTCGCGGCGTCCTGCGCGGCGATGTACCCGAACACCAGGCCCTGACCGATCGTCGCCCCCGCACCCGGGTACGTGTTGCCGAACGCGTTCGCGGCGGTGTTGCCGATCGCATAGAGACCGTCGATCACACTGCCGTCCTCGCGCAGCACCCGCGCCCGCTCGTCGGCCTTCACGCCACCGCACGTGCCGAGGTCGCTCAGCGTCATCTTCACCGCGTAGAGCGGCCCTTCGGTCAGCGGCCGCAGGTTCGGGTTCGGCTCGACCGTCGGATCGCCGTAGTAGCGGTCGTATGCGCTTCCCCCACGACCGAATTCGGAGTCCGTTCCCGACGCGGCGTCGTCGTTGAACCGGCGGAAGGTCTCGGCGAACGCGTCCTCGGGTATCCCCATCGAGCGCGCCAGCTCGACCGGATCCGTGGCCCGGTGCGCGATGCCTGCCTTGTACCAGGAGCCCGGGATGGGCTGGCGCGGGAACAGCCCCGCCGCGAACAGGTAACTGTTGCGGTACTTCTGGTCGAAGACGATCCACATCGATTCGACCGGGTCGCCGGCCCGCTCGCGCTCGAGGACGACCTGACCGAACGACATGTAGTCCGAGGACTCGTTGGTGAACCGGCGGCCCGTGTGGTCCACGATGAACGACCCCGGCAGGGACCGTTCCGCCAGCATCACCAGCGGCGGCTTGCCCGGGGCCGTCGGCGCGACGGCGGGGAACCACCATGCCTGGTCCATCAGGTCGAGGCCGGCGCCCACCTCCTGGGCGACCTTGATCGCGTCGCCGGTGTTGCCTTCGGCGCCGAGACTTTCGTTGTCGGCGAGCCTGTCGGACTGGAACTTCCGTCGCATGGCCATGTCGTGGTCGAACCCGCCGGCCGCGAGGACCACACCGCGACGGGCGGTCACGGTCACCTCACGGCCGTTCTGTTCGAGGACGGCACCGGTCACCCGCTCGCCCTCGGTGACCAGCCGCACCAGCGACGTCTCGGTCCAGACGGGGATCCCGGCCCGCAGCACCCCCGCGAACAGGCCCGCGGCGATCGCCTGCCCGCCGGCGACGTACTGCCGGCCGAGCGCGAGGCCGCCCACACCCTGCGCCAGCCGCCGGAAGATGCGCGGGAATCCCTTGAGGGGGACCCGCATCATGAGGTTCAGCCACTTGTAGTCGGCACCGGTGGTGGGCATCGGCAGCCCCGCCTCCATCAGACCGGGGCGCAACCGGCCGCGCTCGTCGCCGAGCACCGACGTGTCGAACGGCCGGCACTCACAGGTACGTCCGACGGCGGCGCCGCCCGGCTGCTCCGGGTGGTAGTCGGCGTAACCCTTGGCCCAGAAGAACTTCATCGGCGTGGTGCGCCGGAGCATCTCGACGGTCGCGGCGCCGTGATCGACGAACGCCTCGCCGCGCTCGGCCGGCGCCGAGCCGTCGACCACCGACCGCACGTAGGTGTGACCCCGCTCGGGGGTGTCGCCCGAACCGGCCTCGCGCAGCACCGGGTTGGCGGGCACCCAGAACGCGCCTCCCGAGCGGGCCGTGGAGCCACCCACGTACCGGGTCTTTTCCACGATCAGCGCCGACAGGCCGAGCTCGCGCGCGGTGAGCGCGGCGGCCATACCGGTGCCGGACCCGATCACCAGCAGATCCACGGTGGTGTCGTGGGCGGGGGTCACGGCCGGTACGGGACTCGTCGCCATTTCGAATTCTCCTTCACATCGTCGCTGCCTGGTCGGGTCGCGCCTCGGACCCGAGGCGACCCACTGCACGCATGCCCGACGACGCTAGGACAGTTCCACCACGCCGGCGGGCGGGTTCCCGGCCACCGGGACGTCCGTGGGCGCGGTCGCCACCGGCTCACCGCAGCGCGCGCAAACGCGATCCCGCAACCTCCCGATGCGTGGGACGACGACCCCGGCCGGGTCCACGGTGCCGCTAGCGTCGACTCGTCTCGCGACGAACCGTCGATCCCACAGGAGCAGCCATGACCACGTCCGGCACCGTCACGCACGCCGAACGCATCCGCGCCACCGTCGTCGAGTATCTGGCGGCCGTCGCCGACGGCAGCGGCGCCGACATCGCTGCGCTGTATGCGGAGGACGCCACCCTCGAGGACCCGGTCGGCTCCGCGCCGAGGACCGGACGGGCGGCGATCGCCGAGTTCTACCGCGCACTCGAGGGCTCCCGGCGCGCGACCGAACTGCTGGCGCTGCGGGTGACCGGGTCGTGCGCGGCGTTCCACTTCCGGGTCGTCACCGAGACCGGGGGCCGGGTGCACGAGGTCGAGCCGATCGACGTGATGACCTTCGACGACCAGGCCCGGATCACGAGCATGCGCGCCTACTGGGCGCCGTCGGACATGCGGCAGCGCTGAAAGCCCCGGCACGGTCCGCCGGACGCCGGTCGCAACCCGCCGCCGGAATGACGGACACTGGAGAGATACCGAACGGCGAGAGGAACCTTATGAGCGCGGAACACACGGTGCTCGATCCCCGGACGATGCGCGACGTGCTGGGCAACTTCTGCACCGGCGTCACCGTCGTGACCGGCCACGACGGCCGCGAACCGCTGGGTTTCGCGTGCCAGTCGTTCGCGTCGGTGTCCCTGGATCCGCCGCTCGTGTCGTTCTGCCCCGCCCGCACGTCGCGGACCTGGCCGAAGATCCGTGAGATCGGCACCCTCGCGATCAACGTCCTGGCCCACCACCAGCGCGACACGTGCATGGCGTTCGCCGTCAGCGGCGGCGACAAGTTCACCGGCGTGGACTGGACGCGCGGCGACAACGGCGCGCCCGCCATAGCGGGCGCGCTGGCCCGCATCGAGGCCACCGTCGAGGCCGAGCACGACGCCGGCGACCACACCATCGTCGTCGCGCGTGTGACGGGGCTGACCGCGCTGCACGACGACGGACCGCTGTTGTTCTACCGCGGCGGCTTCGGCAGGTATGCGGGCGAGACGCTCCTCGATCCCCGCACCGCCACCGACGTGAACCCGGTGCGGTGAGCGGCGAGGCGCACGTCACGGAATAGTGGACCGGCCGGTGTGGTTGGACCGATCGTGTGCCCGGATCCCGAACCCGGGCCCCGGACACGCGAAGGATCCAGGTGACCACACCACTATCGATTCTCGACCTGGCTCACATCGGCCGCGGCGAAACCGCGCGCGACAGCTTCGCCGCGAGCGTGGACATGGCGCAGCGCGCCGAGCGGTGGGGCTACCGCCGCATCTGGTACGCCGAACACCACAACATGCCGACCATCGCCTCGTCGGCCACCAGCGTGCTGATCGCGCACGTCGCCGCCCACACGTCCACGATCCGGCTCGGCGCCGGGGGCATCATGCTGCCCAACCACTCGCCGCTGACCATCGCCGAGCAGTTCGGCACCCTCGAGACGCTGCATCCCGGCCGCATCGACCTCGGTCTCGGCCGCGCCCCCGGCAGCGACCAGAACACCCTGCGGGCGCTGCGCCGCGACCCGTCGTCGGCCGACAGCTTCCCGCAGGACGTGCTCGAGCTGCAGGGCTACCTGCGCGGCACGTCGCGCATTCCGGGCGTCGACGCCGTCCCCGGCAAGGGCACCGACGTGCCGCTGTACATCCTCGGCTCGTCGCTGTTCGGGGCGAAACTCGCCGCGCTGCTCGGCCTTCCGTACGCGTTCGCGTCGCACTTCGCGCCGCAGGCGCTCGAGGACGCCGTCGCGCTGTACCGGCGCGAGTTCCAGCCGTCCGAGCAGCTCGCCGAGCCGTACGTCATCGCGGGCGTCGGCGTGATCGCCGCGGACACCACCGACGAGGCGAATGCACTGTTCGAGGCCACCAAGCGACAGCGCATCCGGCAGATGCTCGGCCGCGGCCGCACCTTCACCGACGACGAGGTCGAGATGCTGCTCGACGCCCCCGCCGGGCAGCAGGTGCTGCAGATGCTGCGGTACACCGCCGTCGGTACCCCGGCCGAGGCGCGTGCCTACCTCGACCGCTTCACCGAGCGCGCGCAGGCCGACGAGCTGATCGTGGTGTCGTCGGCACCCGGGCGCAAGGCGTGGCTGCGTTCGCTCGAACTGCTCGCCGACGTCAGCGGGCTCGTCCCGGCCTGAACGGCCCGTGACCGCCCGTGACCGCCCGTGACCGCCCTGAACGGCCGAATGTCACATCGTGTCGATCTGATCGACGCGATGTGACATTCGGCCACAACGGTATTGGGTGACCGAGGCCGGAGGGGCCGAGCACCTACCTGTCGCGCTGGTGCTTCGGCTTCCAGACCACCAGCGCGTTGCTGCGCGGCACCGGCACCAGCGCGCGGCGCGACGCGTGCAGTTGCGCGATCTCGGCTGCCATCTCGGACAGCCGCTGCTGCAGGGCCTCGACCTGATTGGTCAGCTCGATGATCCGCTTGATGCCCGCGAGGTTCACGCCCTCGTCCTGCGACAGGCGCTGCACCTCACGCAGCAGCGCGACGTCGCGCGGGGAGTAGCGGCGCCCGCCGCCCCGCGTGCGGTGCGGGGTGACGAGGCCGAGCCGGTCGTAGTTGCGCAGCGTCTGCGCGTGCATGCCGGCCAGTTCCGCCGCCACCGAGATCACATAGACCCGGGCGTCCGGGTCCATCGGCGAATCGTGCCGGTTGCGGTTCTCGCTCATCATGCACCTGCCCAGCCCGCCCGCGGATCGAAGCCGCTCGCCTGCTCCGCGTGCATGTAGATCCGCAGTGCGTCGATCGCCTGGTCGTCGAGGTTCTGGGGCACGGCCACCTTGACGGTCACCAGCAGGTCGCCGGCGCCGCCCCCGCGCTTGGGGACGCCGCGCCCGCGTACCCGCAGCACGCGCCCGTCGGCCGTCCCGGCCGGGATCTTCAACCCGACCCGGCCCTCCAGGGTGGGGACCGAGACGGTGGTGCCGAGCACCAGCTCGCCGTAGCTGACCGGCAGCACCAGCGTCAGGTCGTCGCCGTCGCGGCCGAACACCCTGTCGGCGCGCACGTGCACGGTGACGAACAGGTCGCCGGGCGGGGCGCCGCGCAGTCCCGCCTCGCCCTGACCGGCCAGCCGGATGCGCTGGCCGTCCCGGACCCCGGGTGGGATCCGCACCGTGATGGTGCGGGTGCGGTTCTGGATGCCACTGCCGCGACAGTCCGTGCAGGGCTCGTCGATGATCGACCCGGTGCCCCGGCAGTCGTCGCACGGCTCGGAGAACCCGAACGCACCCTGGTTGCGCGAGACGATGCCACTTCCGTTGCAGCGCGGGCACACCCGCGGGCTGGTGCCGGGTCGGGCGCCACTGCCGTGGCAGGTGGTGCACGGCGCAGGGCTGGTCAGCCGCAGAGGGACGGTGACGCCGAGGGCCGCGTCGCGGAAGTCGAGCGTGGTCTCGGCGTCCACGTCGGACCCGCGCCGGGGCCGCGACGTGGTGCGCGCGCCACCGCCGCCGGTCCGGTTGAACAGGCCGCCGAACAGGTCGCCGAGACCGGCGTCACCGGCCCCACCGCCGCCGCCACCGAACAGGTCACCGAGATCGAAGGTGGTGGTGCCGCCGGAGAACCCGCCGCTGCCGGCGCCGGGACGGAACCCGCCGCCGAAGCCGCCGGAGGCGAACATCTGCCGGGTCTCGTCGTACTCCTTGCGCCTGGCCGGATCGGACAGCACGGCGTACGCCTCGCTGACCGCCTTGAAGCGCTCCTCCGTCCGGGTGTCGCCGGGGTTGGCGTCGGGATGCAGATCCCGCGCCAGCTTGCGGTAGGCCTTCTTGATGTCGTCGGCCGACGCGTCGGAGGAGACACCCAGCTCCTTGTAGAAGTCCTTCTCGATCCACTCCCTCTGGCTCACCGGGTGTCTCCTCCTCTCGCTGTTTCCCTGTACTTACTCGTTGTCCGCACCGGACGCCGGCTTTTCCGCCGGTGCGTCGCCCGCGTCCGTCACGGTCACCATCGCGTGCCGCAGGATCCGCTCACCGAGCCGGTATCCCTTGCGCAGCACCGTGTCGAGCACCGGGTTCGCGCCGTCGCCCTCCATGTGCACGGCCTCGTGGATCTCCGGGTCGAAGGCGTCGCCCTCGTCGCCGAAGGGCTGGAGCCCCAGGCCCGACAGGACGCCGTTCAGCTTGTCCGCCACCGACTTCAGCGGCCCCTGCTCGAGGTCGCCGTGGGCGCGGGCCCGGTCGAGGTCGTCCACGACGTCGAGCAGCTGGGTGACCACCGAGGCCTTGGCCGCCTCGGTCGTGACCACCCGCTCGCGCTCCACGCGACGCCGGTAGTTGGCGTACTCCGCGGTGAGGCGCTGCAGGTCCGCCGTGCGCTCGGCCAGCTGAGCCGACTCGGGCGACGGTTCGGCCGCGAGTGCGGCCTCCTCGTGTTCTCCCGCAGCCGGAGCCTCGGTGTCCGCACCGCCGACGGGCTGCGACCCGGTCTCCGGGTCGCGAACCTCGAAGGTGTCGGGGTCGATCCGACGCTTGTCGGTGACGGTCACCGGCTCCTGCTCGGGCTTCTCCGCCGTCACTTCTTCTCCGAGTCGGTCGGCTCGTCGACGACCTCGGCGTCGACGACGTTGTCCGAGCCGGCAGCCGCGCCGTCACCGGCGGCAGCACCCGCGTCGGCGGCCTGCGACTCGTACAGGGACTGGCCGAGGGCCTGCGACTCCGTCGCGAGCTTCTCGACGGCGGTCTTCACCGCGGCGATGTCCGTGCCGGCGAGGGCGTCCTTGGTCTCCTTGATCGCGGCCTCGACCTTGCTCTTGGCGTCGGCGGCGACCTTGTCCCCGTTCTCCTGGAGGAACTTCTCGGTCTGGTGCACGAGCGACTCGGCCTGGTTGCGGACCTCGGCCTCCTCACGACGCTTGCGGTCCTCCTCGGCGTGCGCCTCGGCGTCCTTGATCATCCGGTCGATCTCCTCCTTGGAGAGGCCGGAGCCCTCCTGGATCTTGATCGTGTTCTCCTTGCCGGTGCCCTTGTCCTTCGCGGTGACGTGCACGATGCCGTTGGCGTCGATGTCGAAGGTCACCTCGATCTGCGGGACGCCGCGCGGAGCCGGGGCGATGCCGCCGAGCTCGAACGAGCCGAGCAGCTTGTTGTGCGCCGCGATCTCACGCTCACCCTGGAAGACCTGGATCTGCACCGACGGCTGGTTGTCGTCGGCCGTGGTGAAGGTCTCGGAGCGCTTCGTCGGGATGGTGGTGTTGCGCTCGATGAGCTTGGTCATCACGCCACCCTTGGTCTCGATGCCGAGGGACAGCGGGGTGACGTCGAGCAGCAGCACGTCCTTGACCTCGCCCTTGAGGACGCCGGCCTGCAGGGCGGCGCCGACGGCGACGACCTCGTCCGGGTTCACGCCCTTGTTGGGCTCACGGCCACCGGTCAGCTCGCGCACCAGGTCGGTCACGGCGGGCATGCGGGTCGAGCCGCCGACCAGGACGACGTGGTCGATGTCCTTGACGGAGATGCCGGCGTCCTTGATGACCTGCTGGAACGGCGCGCGGGTGCGGTCGAGCAGATCCGAGGTGATCTTCTGGAACTCGCTGCGCGAGAGCTGCTCGTCGAGGAACAGCGGGTTCTTGTCCGCGTCGACAGTGATGTACGGCAGGTTGATGGACGTCGACTGCGAGCTCGACAGCTCGATCTTCGCCTTCTCCGCGGCCTCGCGCAGACGCTGCAGGGCCATCTTGTCCTTGGTCAGGTCGACGCCGTGCTGTGCCTTGAACTTCTCGACCAGCCAGTCGACGACGCGCTGATCCCAGTCGTCGCCACCGAGGTGGTTGTCGCCGGAGGTCGCGCGGACCTCGACGACGCCGTCGCCGATCTCGAGCAGGGACACGTCGAAGGTGCCGCCACCGAGGTCGAAGACCAGGATGGTCTGTTCCTTCTCGCCCTTGTCCAGGCCGTAGGCCAGCGCCGCGGCAGTCGGCTCGTTGACGATGCGCAGCACGTTCAGGCCGGCGATCTGCCCGGCCTCCTTGGTGGCCTGCCGCTGTGCGTCCTCGAAGTAGGCGGGGACGGTGATGACGGCGTCGGTGATCTCCTCACCGAGGTAGGCCTCCGCGTCCCGCTTCAGCTTCATGAGCGTGCGCGCGCTGATCTCCTGCGAGGTGTACTTCTTGCCGTCGATCTCCACGGTCCAGTCGGTGCCGATGTGACGCTTGACCGAGCGGATGGTGCGGTCGACGTTGGTGACCGCCTGGTTCTTGGCGGGCTGGCCGACCAGCACCTCGCCGTTCTTGGCGAAGGCGACGACCGACGGGGTGGTGCGCGATCCCTCGGAGTTGGCGACCACTACGGGCTCGCCGCCCTCCAGAACGGAAACGACGGAGTTGGTGGTTCCGAGGTCGATACCGACCGCACGAGCCATAGTGTTTCTCCATTCTTCGCTGCGGCACACCGGTGTGCCGCATAGGTGTCCTTGCACAACCTGAGCCGGATCGGCTCAGCTGAGCGCAGTCGACTCAAGCTTGCACCCGCCCGGAATCCCGAGTCAAGTCAAAGTTGAGCCTGTGACGCTCAAGTTGTCTGCTTCCTCCAACGGCAGACCGCCCCGTGATGTTCCCTTTGTGACTCGGATCACAAGAATTGCGGGAGGCTACGATCCCGGGGTGAGCACGCGCCCGCAGCCGCCCCGCCCGGAGTTCTCCGTCACCCCGCTGCACCCCACCGCCTCCCCCGCACCGCGCGTCGGCGCCGCGGTCTCGGCCTGGGTCCTGTCGTTCGTCGTCTTCGCCGGACTGCTCGGCGCCGTCCTCCTCGACCGCGAACCCGTCCGGGACGCCCTCGAGCACTCGCTGCGCAGCGCCAACCCCGGCACCACCGCCGAGAGCATCGCCGACACCGTCGCCCTCACCCTCGCCGGTTTCGCCGCCGCCGGCCTGCTCCTCGTCCTGCTCGCCGTCGTCTTCCTCGAACTCCTGCGCCGCGGCCACCCCCGGGCACCCCTCGCGCTCGCCGTCGTCTCCGCCGCCACCGTCGTCACGGCCGTCGCCGCCCGCAGCGTCCTCGCCGACGCCGGCGACGCCACCGCCGGCGTCCTGCTGTGGGCTCCCCTGCTCTGGGCCGGGCTCACCGTCGTCGGCGCCGTCGCGGCCCGGCGTCGCTGACGCCGGAGCCAGCCACACAGCTGTCGGACATCGACAACCGTCGCAACCGCTGTCGATGTCCGGGAGTTGTGTCTACCGTCGGGCACGTTCGGCAGCCCGAGCCAGCCGCTCCAGCACGACGTCGAACCGGAACAGTTCGGCCCACGTCCAGCGCACCACTTCGAGACCCAGCTCCGGATCGCATCCTCCCGCAGCTTCTCCCGCCGTACTACGTCGGCGGCCACACCCGGCGCCCCGCTTCCGTACTTGCCCATGCCGTCGAACTCGCCGACGATGCCGGGGTCCTCCCAGAAGAAGTCGACCCGGGCGACGAAAAGGCCCGCGGGCGTGCGCAGCTCGTGCTGCAGTTCCGGCGGGCGGGTACCTGCCTCACGCATCCGCAGGCGGCTGAGCGACTCGCCAGGGCTCTCGCTACGCCCGTCGAGCAGACCGGCGATCCGGCGCGCCGCGGCGATTCCCGCCCTGCTCCCGGCCGCGTCGAGCGCGGCCCGGAGGTCGAGTGCCGGGTGCATACGCATCGCCGAATCCCCGATCACCACCGCCTGCTCGGGCGGCAGGGTACGTGCGAGGTCGACGACGGTCCGGGCTGCGGAGGTGACGGGCACACCGTCGACGATCTCGACGTCATCGACGGCCAACGGTGCCGCGTGCGAGTGCAGATGCGTGGTGCGACGCGCACCCGTGGGACGGTTGTGCGTGAGGTGGACCCGGGAAAGGTCGGCGTCCCAGACGTCGAACCCGTGGACGATCACCGCCGAAACATGGCTGATCGCGGCTCTCGATCCGAGCGCACACCGGACGGCGCGAATCCGGGCACGGTGCAGCTCGGTCGCGTCGAGCGTTTCAAGGACGGTGCGGGAAGGGTAGGCACCGGGAGCGATGCGCTGGAGTTCGCCCGTGCGCAGCGCCTGGCGAAGTTCTGCCTCCGTGGTCCCGGAGGCGAGGGCGGCGGAGCGGAGGATCGGATCGACCATGGCGTCGAGTCTGAGATCGATCCGGCCCGGTCGAGGCGACACGGAACCCGCAACCGCGAATCTGTGGATGAGCGCTCCGACTGTGGACAAATGTGTCCACATGCGTCTCGGACTTCGACAACCGTCGCGACCGTTGTCGAAGTCCGAGACCTGTCAGCCTGCGACGTCGGCGAGGATGCCTTCCCCGCTGCGCGCCGCCACGCTGCACGCGTTCGCGGTGAACCGGTCGAGCAGGGGATGCTCGGCGCGGGCACGCCAGGTGCGGACGGCGGCGACGCCGGCGGCGTGGATCTCCGCGGCGGTCGCGTCCGGCCCGAGGCCCAGCCGCTGGGCAGGGCCGATACCGAAACCGCCGATCAGCCGCTGCAGTTCGAGCAGGTCGTTCTCGCTCAGCGCGACCCGGGTCGAGCGCAGGCGGCCGAGCAGGCGCAGCTCGGTGAAGCCGTGGACGTCGGCGAGCAGCCGCTGCACCGAGGCGAGCAGCGGGCCGTCGCGGTGGGCGCGCAGGACCCGTTCGAGCGACATCAGCGCCGAATGCGCCTTGAGCTGATCGGCGCGCTGGCCGAACTGCACGTCGATCACCTGACGCAGTTCGTCGAGCCCGCTGCGCGCCACCAGTTCCGCGGCCAGCGTCGGCGAGTCCCGTACCCCGAGATGGATCAGCGTGACGGCCATGCGGATCCCGAACAGGCCGAACCGGTCGACCAGGTGCGCCCGCGTCCCCGGATCGACAGGCAGCGCGATGTCGGGGCGCGCGAACCGATCCGCCGACAGCATCGCCACCTGAAGATCCTGCGACGGCACCTGCGCGAGCGCCTCGAACGCGGCGAACTCGCTCTGCCGCAACGTCCGCGCGCCCAGCGCGAGCAGCCCCGCGACCGGCACGACGGCCTGGCACAGTCCGGTGCGCTCGAGCTCGCCCGCGAACCGGGCCGCGACCTCCTTGGCGGACATCATCGCGTCCATGCGGCCGGCGCCGACCTCGTCGGCGCGGGAGACCACGCCGATCACGCCGAGCGGACCGGACTCGCCGCCCACGTGCTGGCCGATCCGGCCGAGGAACTGCACGTCGGCGGCACCGAGGGTGCGCATCAGGTAGACGACGGCGTCGGCGCCGGACGCTTCGTCGTCGGGGGTCAGCAGCTCGAACGTCCGGGCCGAGACGTCCTGTGACAGCGACGACGTGCCCGGAGTGTCGATGATCGTGGTCTGGGCGAGCGCACTGGCGGGCCACTCGACGTCGATGCGGTCCACCCGGTCCGCGGTCAGCTCGCCGAGGTCGAAGGTGAGCCGGCCGTCGCGGCGCTGCACCGGCACCGGGAGGATCCGGTCGCCGTCGTAGCGGGCGGTGACCGAGGGGGTCGAGCCGCTGCGGTACCACGTGACGACGCGCGTGCACTCGGTGGCGTCGGTGGGGGCGATGTCCTGCCCGACCAGGGCGTTGAGCAGCGTCGACTTGCCGGCCTTGAGAGAGCCGGCGAGCGCGACGCGCAGCGGCTGCTCGAGCCGCGCCGCACACAGCGCGAGCTGCTCGGCGGCGCGCGGGTCGCCGCCGTACCGGGCACGCGCGTGGGCGACGAGCTCGCGGGCCTGCTCGACGCTCACGCGCCGGCCCCGGCCAGCTGCGCGGCCCGCTCGCGGAGGGTCGTCAGCGCACGCACGTGCGTCTCGAGTTCGGCGATGCGGCGCTGCCGCTGCGCCTCCTCGACCGTCGCGGCCTCCTGCGCGGCGCGCAGCGACTCGGACAGCGACCGCAGCGTCTGCTCGGCCAGCTCGGTGAAGTGGTCGCGCAGCTGGCGCTGGATCAGCCGGAGCCGGTCCTTCGACTCCTTGCCCACCTGGAAGCCGACGTCGTCGGTGAACTTGCGGACGGCGACCTTGGCGTCGGCGCGGCGCTTGGCGATGCGCGCCTGCTTGTCGTCGCGATAGGCCTTGGTGCCGAGCACAACTCCCGCCCCGACGGAGATCGGGTTGACCAGCGCCATGCCCATGAGCGTGGTGATGAGCCCGAACATGAGCACGCCGCCGTAGGAGCCCTTCATTCCCACGAGCATCTTCTGGCCGACGCCGATGCGGCCCGACTCGAGGTCCGAGAGCCGGGAGACGGGCTCGAGCAGCCCCTCGAGGTCGCCGAGGCGCAGATCCGGCAGGTCCACCGCACCGCTGTCGGCGAAGTGCCGGGCGACGACCTCCGCGAGCCACACCGAACGTTCGTGGGCCCACACGAAGTTGTCGCCCACGGATTCGGCGACCTGCTCGCCCAGCCATTCCCCGATCCGCGGCCATTCCTCACCGGGGTCGCATTCGTCGACGGTGGCCTCCGCCTCGCGGGTGACCCGGCGCAGCCGGTCCCGCAGGTCGTGGTCGATGTCGGCGGCGAGGTCGGCGATGCCGTCGGCCAGGGTCTGCTGCCACTGGGCGGCCCGGGTGCGCAGCGCCTCCGCGGCGGTCTTGGCGCGCTGCAGTTCCGCGACGGCCGCCGCACCGGTCTCGGGGTCGCGCAGCGCCGCGAGCTCGCTGCCCAGGCCGAGCGCGACGTGTTCGACGACCGACTTCACGTCCAGCGCGACGGACCGCCGGGCGGCGTCGGCGCCGCGCGCGACGACCCGCTCACGGAGGAACCCGTACACCGATTCGAAGCCCGACTCCTCGTGCAGCGACGCGTCGTCGAGGCGCAGGGCGTGACTGCGCAGCAGCGACGAGACGGGCAGCAGGGGCACGTCGAGGCCGGCGCGCTGCAGGTGCCCGCGGTCGGCGGCGACGATCTCGCGCCAGTGCGGGTACAGGTCCGTCTTGGTGATCAGCACCGCTGCGGCCGGGCACAGCTGCAGCACCTGCCGCAGGAAGCTCAGCTCCGGCTCGGTGAACTCCTGGCTGGCGTCGGAGACGACGAACACCGCGTCGGCCGCCGGAAGCAGACCCAATGTTGCTGCGGCGTGCGGGTTTCCGTGCCCGCCGACACCGGGGGTGTCGACGAGGACGAGACCGTCGGCGAGCAGCGGGCTCGGCACGTTCACCTCGAGCCGCAGCACTTCCCGGCCGCCCGCGCGCGGCGTGCCGGGCGTGACGTGCTGCAACTCGTCGATGGGCAGGTCCACCCGGACGGGATCGCGGCCGGGCTCGGCGAGCACGAGTTCGGCGAAGGTGCGGTCGGCGTTCTGCACGACGGTGGGCACCGCGGTGGTCTCGTCGTCGCCGACCGAGCACACCTCGAGGTTGAGGAGCGAGTTCACGAACTGGCTCTTGCCCTGTTTGAGCTGGCCGACGACGACGACCCGCAGTCGGGGGTCGACGACGCGAGTGCGCGCCGCCTCGAGCCTGGCGGCGAGGTCACCGCGCTCGGCGGCGCGGATGTGTTCGGCGGCCGCGTCGATCAGTTCGACGAGGGCCGCGCGGCGAGCGGCGGCATCTGCGGACGACGTGTGCATGGTGATCGCTTCGACTCGCCTTCTGTCGGAGTGCGGGCTGCACCGAGATTATGTCCTCCGCGACGAACGCCGGCCCCGCGTGGTGCACGCGGGGCCGGCGCCGGGTCCGTGCGGTGGGTCAGCCGAGGAAGGTGTCGAAGTCGGAATCGGTGCCGACACCGGCGCCGGCGTCGATCCCGCCGTGCAGATCGGCGTCGGCACCGGTGTCGGCGGAACCGAACAGGCCACCGGTGCCGCCCGCGCTGCCGAAGACGTCGCCGGCGTCGATGGACGACCACGCATCCGTCGTGCCGTCGACGGCTCCCGAGAGCTGGCCACCGAGCTGCGAGGTGCCCTCGGCCGCGCCGCCGAGGCCCGCACCGAGCGCACCGCCGGCGTCCGTGGCTCCCTCGAGCCCGCCCGTGACGGCGCCGCCGACCTGCGACGCGCCGCCCGCGGCGCCGTCGAGGCCGCCGCTCAGGCTGCCGCCCAGGTCGGTCGCGCTGCCCAGGCCGCCCGCCAGGCCACCGGTCAGCTCGCCGCCGAGGTCCGCGGCACCCTCCAGGCCACCGGTCAGGCCGCCGCCGAGCCCCGCCCCGAGATCCGCGGCGCTCCCGAGCCCGCCGGTCAATCCACCGGCTAGGTCCCCGCCCAGGTCCGCTGCCCCGTCGAGCCCGCCCGACAGTCCACCGGCCAGCCCGCCGCCCAGGTCCGCTGCCCCGTCGAGCCCGCCGGTCAATCCACCGGCTAGGTCCCCGCCCAGGTCCGCTGCCCCGTCGAGCCCGCCCGTCAACCCACCGCTCAGGCCGCTGCCGAGTCCGGCGCCGAGGTCAGCGACGGTATCCAGTCCCCCGGACACGCCGCCGGCGAGGCCGCCGACCGCCTCGCCGCCGCCGGCGAGCTGCCCGCCGAGGTCGAGCGCGCCGTCGAGGGCGTAGCCGAGCTGGCCGGTCAGGTCCGCGTCGGCGCCGAGACCGCCGCCGAGGGTGGTGGCCAGCTGGGAGCTCAGGGCCACGGTGGAGTCGAGCGTTTCCCCGAGGCCGGCCTCGAACACCCCACCCAGCGCGGAACCGAGGTTCGCACCGGCTTCCCCGCCGACGGAGAACGCGGAGCCGAGCACCGCGGAGAGGGTGCCGTCGGCGCTCGATTCGACGGTCGTCGACAGGTCGAGCGCGACGTTGAGGGCGTTGCCGAGCTCCAGGGTCGCGGAGTTCTCGAGGCCGAGCGCGCCGCCGAGGAGGCCGCCGACCGCGGTGCCGAGGTCCACGCCGCCGGAGGCGTCGCCGCCGAGGAGGGCGCCGAGGTCGATGCCGCCGACGAGCCCGCCGTCGGCACTGCCCTCGAGTACGGCGCCGAGGGTGCCACCGAGATCACCGGCGACGGAGCCGCCCGCCTCGAGCAGCGCGGACAGGGAGGCTCCGAGTCCCGCGGTCACGCCGGTGAGGGCGTCGAGGCCACCGCCGAGGTCCAGGCCACCGGCGAGCCCGGTACCGACCTCGAGGACGGATTCGAGGGCGCCGCCGAGCTGTCCGGCGAGGTCGGTGCCCAGGCCCAGCGTGCCGCCGAGGGTCGCGCCGACGGCCGTCGCGAGGTCCGCGCCACCGGCGAGGGCCGCCTCGACCGCGGTGGAGAAGCCGCCGCCCGCGGCGAGCGCGGTGTCGAGCAGACCGCCCAGCGCCCCCCCGAGCTGGCCGCCGAGCTCACCGCCGACGCCGAAGGCGGCCTCGAGCGCACCCGACAGGTCCCGGGCGGTCCCGGCCGTCGCGCCGAGCGCCGCGTCGAGCGCTGCACCGAGGTCCGCGACGACGCCGGTCGCGGCGTCTAGCCCGAGGCCGCCGGCGAGGGCGCCGGAGAGCGCCGCGCCCAGGTCCAGGTCGCCCGCCAGGTCGAGCGCGCCGGAACCGATGCCGCCGAGCGCGCCGCCCGCGCCGAGGGCCGCTCCGAACGCCGCACCGAGCGCGGCACCGAGATCGCCGCCGAGTTCCAGGGCCGCGCCCAGCGTGCCGGCGAGATCGGCGGCCAGCTCGGCCGCGAAGTCGGTGTCGAGGCCGAGACCGCCGCCGAGACCGCCGCCGACGGCACCCGCCAGGCCGAGCCCCGCGCCGCCGGCGAGACCGAGGCCCGCGCCGCCGGCCAGGCCACCGGCCGCACCGGCACCGATCGCGCCGGCCGCACCCGCCGCCCCACCGAGCGCCGCGGTCAGCTCGGCGGCCGTCCCCGCGAACAGTCCGCTGTCGGCGACCAGGGGCGCGACGGCGACGATGTCGGCGTGGCACACGTCGGCGAGACCGGCCTGGGCCAGGGCGGCGTCGGGGTTCGTGCAGTAGCGGGCGAGGGCCTCTTCGTCGCGCAGCAGGCTGAGGATGAAGTCGAGCACAGCGTTGGTGGACATCGCATCTCCTGAGGTCGGTGTTCTGCGATTCACGCTACGAACGGCCCGTCCCCCGCCCAAGGGGGCGGAGTCCCCCATCGGTCCGGGGCCCGTACGGGGGCGGGGGTTAGGGGATCGGGACGGATA
>NZ_JAALEG010000063.1 GCF_011058165.1 Rhodococcus aetherivorans | reverse complement strand
TGTACACGCCCGAGGACCTGCAGCAGGTCCAGGACGAGTTCAACGGCCGCCCCCGGCAGACGCTACGCTGGCGCACGCCAACCGAAGCGTTCACCGAGCTTGTCGCATCGGCCGCCTGAAACCGCCTACATTGAACTCATGTGACATTCGGCCACCACAAGGTTATCCACAGGCCGACAAGACGGTCTTTCGTAGGACACGATCCCCCTGCAGGCTGTAGCTATGAAACGGGGGACATGGGGAGACGATCCCGAAGAGCTGTTCGCACTGAGCACCAACGGCGTCATCCGGACGGCAACGCTGTTGAGGCACGGCGTCGCCGGCGGCACGATCGCCGGCCGATGCCGTAAGGGCGGTCCGTGGCAGCGCGTCCTGCCGGGCGTGGTGGCGCTGCACAACGGGCCGCTGTCCGTGTTGCAGCGCAACACGGCCGCGCTGCTGTACGGCGGCGATTCGGCGCTGATCTCAGGTCATGCCGCGCTCGGGATACACGGCTACACCAACTCGGCGACGAAAAGTGAGGTGCTGCTACTCATTCCGCATACCCAGCATCGACGCAACTTCTCGTTCGTCGCCGTCGAGCGGAGCTGGCGGATACCCGAGCCCATCATCAAAGGCACGCTGAGAATTGCTCCGGTGGACCGCTGTCTGCTCGATGCGGCACGCAGAATGTCGCAGCTCGATCCGTGCCGTGCCCTGCTGGCGTCGGGGATTCAGCGCGGAGACGTGACCGTCGACGACCTGGCACACGAACTGCGCGCCGGCAGCTGCCGCGGTAGCGCCGTGCCGCGCACCGTGGTTCGAGAGCTCTCGCACGACGCGCATTCCGTGGCCGAGATCGCAGCACAGAAGCTGTACGCGACGAGCGGGTTGCCACCCATGGCCCACAACGTCGACGTCGAGACCGACGACGGTACGTGGATCGCCCGCCCCGACGGGTGGCTCGATTCGGTCGCAGTGGCATGGGAGATCGATTCGCTGAAATACCACTTCTCACCGAAGGCGCACGAGACGACGCTCGTCCGACGGGCCGCGATGCAGCGCAACGGCATCATCGTGGTGTCGCACCTACCGAGGCAGATCCGCGACAACCCGGCCGCGGTGCTCGCGGACCTGGAGGCCGCCTACCACCAGGGCACACAGCGCCCGCGTCCCCCGGTGCGGTCACGCGCGGACTGACCCCGGACACCGCTGTGGGCCGAATGTCACATGCATTCATTTCCATTGCATGCATGTGACATTCGGCCCACCCGAACAGAATTGGGGTGTCACGAACTAGAGCGGAAGCAGGTGGTGCTTGCGCGGGTTCTTGAACACCGTCTTGTCGCGCAGCAACGTCAGCGCCTTGCGGATCTCGAGGCGCGTGGTGTGCGGCTCGATCACCGCGTCGATGTAGCCGCGCTCGGCGGCGATGTACGGCGTGGCGATGTGCTCGTTGTAGAAGTTGATCAGCTGCTGGCGCACCGCGGGAGCGTTGTCACCGGCGGCCTCGATCTGGCGGCGACCGATCACCGCGACGGCACTCTCGGCACCCATCACCGCGATCCGGGCGGTGGGCCAGGCGAAGTTCACGTCGGCGCCGAGCTGCTTCGACCCCATCACCGCGTAGCCACCGCCGTAGGACTTGCGCACCACCACGGTCACCTTCGGTACCGACGCCTCGACGAACGAGAACAGGAACCGGCCGCCGCGCTTGATGACGCCGATCTTCTCCTGCTCCACACCCGGCAGGAAGCCCGGGGTGTCGACGACGAACACGAGCGGGATGTCGTACGCGTCGCACACCCGCACGAAGTGGGCGGCCTTGTCCGAGCTGGCGGCGTCGAGCGCCCCCGACAGGTACAGCGGCTGGTTGGCGACGACACCGACGGGCCGGCCGTCGACGCGGGCGAATCCGGTGATGATGTTCGGCGCGACCTGCGAGCGGATCTCGAAGAAGTCGCCGTCGTCGAAGATCTTGAGCAGGATGTCGTGCATGTCGTAGCCGGAGTTGTCGGCGTCGGGCATGAACGTGTCGAGCTCGAGATCGTCCTGCGTGATCTCCGGCTCGAGCCCCGGGTTGACGATCGGGGGCTTCTCCTGCGCGTTCGACGGCATGTAGCTCAGGTACTTGCGGGCCCACTCGAACGCGGCCTTCTCGTCCGGCGCGACGTGGTGCACGTTGCCGTACTCGGCCTGCTTGCGGGCGCTGCCGAGTTCCTCGAGGCTGACGTCCTCACCGGTGACGGACTTGATGACGTCCGGTCCGGTGACGAACATGTACGCCTCCTCGGTGGCGATGACCACGTCGGTGTTGATGGGGGCGTACACGGCGCCGCCGGCGCACTTGCCGAGGATGATCGACACCTGCGGGCACAGACCGGACAGCGGCTCGTGCCGCTTGCCCAGTTCGGCGTACCACGCCAGCGACGTCACGGCGTCCTGCACGCGGGCGCCGCCGGAGTCGTTGATGCCGACGACGGGGCAGCCGATCTTCAGCGCGAAGTCGAGGATGGCGGCGACCTTGCGGCCGAACATCTCGCCGACGCTGCCGCCGAACACGGTCTGGTCGTGCGAGAAGACCGCGACGGGCCGGCCCTCGACGGTGCCGTGACCGACGACGACACCGTCACCGTAGAGGGCGTCGTCGCGGCCGGGCGTCTTCATCAGCGCACCGATCTCGACGAAGCTGCCCGGGTCGAGCAGCATGTCGATGCGCTGCCGGGCACTGGGGATGCCCTTGGCGGCGCGCTTGGCGAGCGCGGCCTCTCCGGCCGGTTCCTTCGCGATCGCGAGATTCTTGCGCAGCTCGGCCAGCTTCCCGGCCGTCGTCGTGGTCACTACTCGATCAGCTCCTCGTGGCCTCGATGTCGGCCAGCTTGCGTGTCAGGTCGGCCCCCACCTTCCCGATGTACGGCTCGTCGACCACCTGGAGGTGGTCGCCGCCGACATGGATGACCTCCAGATTACGGACCGCCTCGCCCCAGCCGCCGTCGGGCTGCCGGGTTCCGAACGCCGGCTCGAGTTCGATGGCGTCGTCGTGGTAGCGGTCCGCCATGTACAGCACCACGTCGCCGTCGTACGGCTCGAGCTTCGCGGTCTGGATGGCCCGGTTGTCCAGCCACGACGTGCGCTGGTGCTCGATGATGCCGCCGGGGATCCTGGTACCGCTCATCCTGAGCAGGTCCATGAGGATGCGCACCTGGCCCTCGTCGTCCGTCGCGGCGAGCTTGTCGTACGGCAGCGGTGCGTCGACCCCGTACGTCTTCTTCGCGAACCTCGCGTACCGCTGCCAGCGCTTGGTGATCTCCTCCGGGGTGTCCTCGACCTTCTCCCCGGCCATGACCGTGTCGATGAGGCCGACGAGCCGCACGTCCTTGCCCTCCGCGCGCAGCAGCTTGGCGACCGCGTAGGCGAGCACACCGCCCAGCGACCAGCCGTACAGCACGTACGGACCGTCGCCCTGGATCTCCTTGATCTGCGGCAGATATTCCTGGGCGCGCTTCTCGATCGGGCCCTCGGTGCGTTCGAAGCCGTACATCGGGGTGCCCTCGGGCAGCCGGCGCAGCAGCGGTTCGTACACGACGGTGGAACCGCCGGCCGGGTGGAACACGAACACCGGGACGGCGTCCGATCCCTCGGGGCGCGGGCGCAGCGTACGGACGAGCCCGTCGATGCGGTCGGCGGACTCCAGGTGCCGGCGCACGCTCTCGGCGAGCTGCTCGATGGTCTCGGCGTCGAGCACGTCGTCGACGGTGATCTCGCCGTTCGCCCGCTCGGTCAGCCGGGCCGCGAGGCGCTCGGCCGTCTCGTCGTCGAGGATCGGCAGGGTGTTGAAGATGCCCTTCGCGGACTGTCCGGTGATCACGGCCCAGGTCGCGAACGTGAGTCGCTCGGCCGCGTCGCGCGGGGGCACGTCGGTGCCGGATGCCTCCGCAACCGCCTGCCGGTCGGTCACGTCGGTGGCCTTGTCGGCTTCGGTGCTCGCACCGGCCTCCGCGGCTTCAGCGGCCTCGGCTGCTTCGAGGATCGCCTCCGCCTCGTGCACCACCCCGGTGTCCTCCACGGCCGAGATCGGAGGCAGCTCGAGCGTCGTGTCCTCCCGCTCGGCGGTTTCGCGGTCGGCGGCCTGCTGTGCGGCGAGGGCGGCGACCTCCTCGCGGTTCTCCACGGCGTACCGCAGGTACTTCGCGACGTCGCGCAGGCTGGCGTCCTTCACGGCGGCGAGCTGCAGCTGCGGGATGTCGAACTCGTACTCGACGCGGTTCTTGATCCGCACCGCCATGAGCGAGTCCAGACCCAGTTCGATCAGCGGGATCTCGACGGGCAGGTCCTCGGGCGCGTAGCCCATCGACTCGGCGACGATCAGCGCCAGCCGATCCTCGAGGGTCTGCGACCCGGCCGGGTTCCACTTGTCGCCGAAGGTCTCGACCACCTCGGGAAGCGTCTCGACCGGCCCGCTGGACCGCTCGGCCGGCGCGGGCGCCGCGGCGGGCGCGGGCAGCGCTTCGCCGGAGGCCACGACCGCGTCGAACAGCAACCGGAACTCGCCGCTCGCCGCATCGCGCCCGTGCACGTGCAGCGACGCGCCGCCGGGGTGCCGGGTCAGGGTGGTGGTGAGGGTGCCGCTGGTGGGGACGTCGCCGTGCGGGACGGACGCGGTGAGGGTGACGTCGGCGAGCGTCTGCGACGCGGCGGCGACGACGAGCTCGCCCAGGTCGGTGACGGCGTCGGCGCGCACCTCCCACACGTGCCGGCCGTCGGGCAGCGCGACGTGCGCGCCGGGCACGCGGGCGTTGCCGCCGGTCCCGATGCGGGTCTCGAGCCAGAACGGCTTGCGCAGGAACACCGTCCGCGGCAGGTCCGCGTACTCGCCGGCCGGAAGCAGGCTGCGCAGGTCCACGGCGTGTCCGTGCACGTACAGCTGGGCGAGGGCGGTGAGCACGCCGAGCGGCTCGTCCTCCTTGCGCTTGAGGGTCTGGATCAGCTGGGTGTCGATCACGCCGGCGGCGTACGCCGTCGCGGCCACGGACATCAGCGCGACGGGGTTGGGTGCCAGCTCGACGAACGTGGTGTGCCCGTCGGTGACGGCGAGCTTGACCGCGTTGGTGAAGTACACGCTGTGCCGCAGGCCCTTGGTCCAGTACTCGACCTGGTGGATGGGGTCGTGGCCGGCGCGGTAGTGGGTGTCCTGGTCGACCGACGAGTACACGTCGACCTTCGGCTTGTGCGGCTCGATGCCGGCGAGTTCGGCGGCGAGCTCGCCGAGCAGCGGATCCACCTGCGAGGTGTGGCTCGCGCCCTTGGTCTGCAGGACGCGGGCGAGCTTCTCCTCCGACTCCGCCCGCGCGACGATCGCGTTGACCTCGTCCTGTGGGCCGCCGATGACGGTGTGCGTCGGCGCGGCGTAGACGCAGACCTCGAGGTGCGGGTAGTCGGTGAGGACCAGCTCGATCTCCGCGGCGCTGTACTCGACGAGCGCCATGAGCCGGATGTCGTCGCCCTCGAGCAGCGCCTCGGCCTCGCCCATCAGGCGGGAGCGGGCGCAGATGACGCGGACGGCGTCCTCGAGCGACAGACCGCCGGAGATGTACGCGGCCGCGGCCTCGCCCATGGAGTGGCCGACGACGGCGGACGGCTCGGCGCCGTGGTGGCGCAGCAGCTTCGCGAGGGCGACCTGGATGGTGAAGATGCCGACCTGCGAGGTCTCGACGTCGTAGTCCTGGCCGTCGTCGAGGAACTTCTCCTTCATGGAGTAGCCGGCCTCGTCCTCGATCAGCTCGTCGATCTCGTCGACGGCCGCGGCGAACACCGGGTTCTCGAGGTACAGCTGCTTGGCCATCTTGCGGTGCTGCGAGCCGAAACCGGACAGCACCCACACCGGCCCGTTGGCGGCGGGGGCGTCGGCGGAGAACACGCCCTGCGCGGGCTTGCCGGCGGCGACGGCGCGCAGCCCGGCGATGGCCTCGGCGCGCGTCTTCGCGATCACGACGGCGCGTGAGCGGCCGTGGTTGCGGCGGGAAAGGGTGCGAGCGATGTCGGCGAGCGGCGTGGTGCTGCCGGCCTCGGTCTCGAGCCAGTCGGCGAGGTCGGCGGCGGCCCGGCGACGACGCGACGGCATCGCCGCGGACACCGCGAGCAGCACCGGGTGTTCCTCGCCCTGCTCCGAGCGAATGTGCCCTTCAGCTCCTTCAGCCGACGGAACGATACGTTCGCTCGACTCCGCGTCCGCTTCGGGTCCGGTGTACTCGCGGACCACGACGTGCGCGTTGGTGCCGCCGAAGCCGAAGCCGGAGACGCCGGCGATCGCCTTGCCGGTGTAGCGCGGCCACTCGGCGCCCTCGGGGATGACCTTCAGGCGGGCCTGCTCGAACGGGATGTACGGGTTCGGCGCGGTGTAGTTCAGCGTCGCCGGCAGGTGGTTCTCCTGCATGGCGAGGACCACCTTGATCAGGCCCGCCGCGCCGGCGGCCGCCTCGAGGTGGCCGAAGTTGGTCTTCGCCGAGCCCAGCAGCACCGGCTTGTCGGCGTCGCGGCCGCGGCCGACGACGCGGCCGAGGGCGTCCGCCTCGATCGGGTCGCCGAGCACGGTTCCGGTGCCGTGGGCCTCGATGTAGTCGACGCCGGACGGCAGGATGCGCGCGTCCCGGTAGGCGCGGCGCAGCACGTCGACCTGGGCCTCCGGGTTCGGGGCCGCCAGGCCGTTGGAGCGGCCGTCCTGGTTGACGGCGGAACCGGCGATGACGGCGAGCACGGTGTCGCCGTCGCGTTCGGCGTCCTCGAGCCGCTTGAGCACGACGAGGCCGCCGCCCTCGGCGCGGACCATGCCGTCGGCGTCGGCCGAGAACGCCTTGATGCGGCCGTCGGGGGCCTGCACACCGAGCTGGTCGAAGCCGAGGGTCGCGGCGGGCGCGACGAGCATGTTCACGCCACCGGCCAGCGCCACGTCGGCGTCGCCGTCGCGCAGGGCGCGCACCGCCTGGTGCACGGCCACGAGCGACGACGAGCATGCGGTGTCCAGGGCGACGGACGGGCCACGGAAGTCGAAGAAGTACGAGACCCGGTTGGCAACGATCGACGTGGCCGTGCCGGTCAGGGCGTACGGGTGCGCGGCGGACGGGTCGCTCACCGCGAGGAGCTGGTAGTCGTTGGCGGAGCTGCCGATGAACACACCGACCGGGCGGCCCTTGAGGTCGCTGGCCGGGATGTGGGCGTGCTCGAGCGCCTCCCAGGTGAGTTCGAGGGCGAGGCGCTGCTGCGGGTCGACCATCTCGACCTCGCGCGGCGACATCGCGAAGAACTCCGCGTCGAAGCCCTTGACGTCGTCGAGGTAGCCGCCGCGGGTGTTGGCTGCAGCGATGGCCGACGAGATCTGCGGATCGTCGGCGAATTCGGACCAGCGACCCTCGGGGAGGTCGGTGATGCCGTCGCGGCCCTGGGCGAGCAGCTCCCACATCTCCGCGGGGGTGCTCACGTGCCCGGGCAGCCGGGCGGCGAGACCGACGATCGCGACATCGTGCGTCCTGCCGGCCGGACCGGCGGCGTAGAAGGCGCTGTCGTCGCCCTCCGGGAGCTCGGGTTCGCCCTCGATGATGCGCGTGGCCAGCGACGCGATGGTGGGGTGCTGGTAGGCGATCGTGGCGGTGAGGGTAACGCCGAGCAGTTCCTCGACCTCGCCGCTGAGCGCCACGGCGTCGCGGGACGAGAGGCCGAACTCCTCCATCGGGCGATCGTCGGAGATCTGCGCCACCGGTTGCCCGGTAGCCTCGGCGATCCAGTTCCGCAGCCACTCGCGCAGCTGCGCGACGGTCATTTCAGTGTCAGCCATCAACCCACCACGCTACCCGGGAAAGAGAACAATTTTTATACGCTATCGGGGAATGCCTGCTGGGTGTAACCACCGCGCAGGGTTCCCTCGATGTAGGCGGCCTTGCAGGCGCGCCGCGCGATCTTGCCACTCGACGTGCGCGGGATCGACCCGGCAGGCACGAGCAGCACGTCGCGCGCGGTCACCCCGTGCCGTGCCGAGATCGCCGCGCGAACGGTGTCCGCGACGGGTTGCGGATCCGCCTTGCCCGCGCCGGGCGCCCGCTCGGCGACGATGACCAGCTGCTCCGAGGCGTCGTCGGGATCGAACTGCAGACCCGAGTGCGAATTCTCGAACACCACCTGCGGCAGCTGGTTGGCCGGCACGGCGAAGGCGGCGACGAAGCCGGGACGCAGCGCGGAGCTGGCCTCCTGCGCCGAGAACTCCAGGTCCTGCGGGTAGTGGTTGCGGCCGTCCACGATCACCAGGTCCTTGACCCGGCCGGTGATGTACAGCTCGCCGTCGACGTACACGCCGTAGTCGCCGGTGCGCAGCCAGTGGGCGTCCGCGGGCGTGCCCTCGGCGTGGCTGCTCGCGGGCAGGCGGTCGACGAGCTTGTTGTGGAAGGTCTCGTCGGTCTCCTGGGTGCGCCCCCAGTACCCGATGCCGATGTTCTCGCCGTGCAGCCAGATCTCGCCGACGTGCCCGTCCGGCACCTCGGTGGCGGTCTCCGCGTCGACGATCGCGGCCCACTGGCTGCGCGCGACGTAACCGCAGGAGACCTGCGCGATGGCGTTCGGCGCCTCCTTGTCGACCTTGACGATGCGGCCGGCGTTGAGCTCGTGACGGTCGACGTAGATGACCCGGGCCTCGTCGGTGTGCCGCGTGGACGAGACGAACAGCGTCGCCTCGGCCATGCCGTACGACGGCTTGATCGCGGTCTTCGGCAGGCCGTACGGCGCGAACGCGTCGTTGAACTTGCGCATCGAGGACGTGGTCACCGGCTCGCTGCCGTTGATCAGGCCGATCACGTTGCTCAGGTCGAGGGTCTCGCCCGGCTTGGGCAGGCCCCGCGCGGCGGCGTGCTCGAACGCGAAGTTCGGCGCGGCGGCGAACGTGCCGGCCCCGTCGGAGACGGCGGCGAGTTCCTTGATCCACCGGCCCGGCCGCTGCACGAAGGCGCGCGGGCTCATGATGGTGATGTACTTGCCACCGATCGCCGGCAGGATGACGGTGAGCAGGCCCATGTCGTGGAACAGCGGCAGCCACGTCACGCCGCGCGAACCCTCGTTGAGTTCGATGGAATCGGCCATCTGGATGCAGTTGGTGAGCACACCGCGGTGGGTGATCTCCACGCCCGCGGGCACGCGCGTCGATCCGGAGGTGTACTGCAGGTAGGCGATGTCGTCGGTGCCGATGTGGGGCCGCGTCCACGAGCCGGCGACGGTGTCGGGGATCGCGTCGACCGCGATGATGCGGGGCCGCTCCGCCGCGGGCAGCGGCCGGAAGAACTGCCGGACCCCGGCCGCCGAGGAGGTGGCGGTGAGGATGGCGCTGGGCGTGCAGTCGCCGAGCACGGCGTGCAGCCGGTCGGTGTGGCCGGGCTCGTCGGGGTCGAACAGCGGGACGGCGATGGTGCCGGCATAGATGGCCGCGAAGAAGGAGACGACGTAGTCCAGGCCCTGCGGGGCGAGGATCGCGACGCGGTCACCGGGCTTGGTGACCTGCTGCAGCCGGGCCGCGATCGCGCGCAGGCGCACCCCGAACTGCTGCCAGGTCAGCTCGTGGACCTCGCCGTCACGTTCCCGCGAGTAATCGATGTAACGGTACGCAAGATCGTCGCCGTTCTCGGCGAAATGCTGCTCGAGGTGGTCGAGCAGAGTGTTGCCCTCGGGCAACACGATCTGTCCGTTCTCATCGATGAACTCTTCGAACCCGACGCTCATTCCTTCTCCCTGTCGAAGCGATCCCACAACCACTCGACATGGTTGCGCCCCGCACTTGTCTTCGCGCTAGCGGATCGTCGTACCTGTACAGCTCAACAGCATCCGGCCGTGCATCTCACGAATCTGTCCATCGATCCGAAATCACGATTATGTTACAGATCCGCATCGGTCATTCCCCCGCCAACAGCGGAATCACCGGTGCGAACGCCTCCATCTGGGTGGGGAAGACCCCCACGTAGGACATCCCGGTCTTCGCCCGCACGTTGCGGATCTGCTCGGCGATCTCCTCGTAGGAACCGATTGCGAGATATGGCGATTCGAGGATCTCGTCCACCGTGAGCTTGACGTCCACCTCGATGTTCGGGGGGAATCCCTGGTCGAGGGCGGCCAGCGCCATCTCGGCGGTCTGCTCGCGATCGTCCGTGACGAGAATCATCGTGATGGTCCAGTTCAGCTCGATGTCATCGAACCGATCCCCCGCCGCGCGACGGATCACGTCCACCCGCTCCACAGTCTTGTCCATCGTGATCCCCGACAGCAACAACCGGCCGTCGCGGTTCGTGGGAGTGGCCACCGAGATGATGTCGGCGTACTTCGCCGCCAGCGCGAGCATCTTCGGTCCCCCGCCGCCGACCGCGATGGGCGGTCGCGGGCCCTGGCGCGGCCGCGGGCTGCCCTTGAGGCCGTCGATGAGGTAGTGCTTGCCCTCGAAATTGCACTCCTGGCCGCGCAGGAGCACGTCCAGGATCTGCAGCGTCTCCTCGAGCTTCTCGATCCGGACGCCGGGGCGCTCGTAGGCGATGCCCGCCTTGTCGAACTCTTCCTTCATCCATCCCGCGCCGATCCCGAGTTCGAGCCGGCCGCCCGAGAGGACGTCGACGGTCGCGGCGTCCTTGGCCAGGATCGCGGGATGGCGGAAGCCGTTCGCGAGGACGGCGGTGCCGAGGCGGATCTTGTCGGTGGCGACGGCGAGCGCACCGAGCGCGGCGATGGGTCCGACCTGGTTGCCCAGGTGGTCCGGGATCATGAAGCTGTCGTAGCCGAGCTCCTCGGCCTTCTGCGCCAGCTTGACGAAGCGCCGGGCGCCGCCCTCCTCGGCGTTGCCCTCGCCACCCGCGGCGAAACGAAACTTCCGCGGTTGCGTGGCAGCCGAGCCGTCGGTGGCGCTCATCGAACCTCTTCTCGTGTGGCGGTGGTCGCGCGTCACCGACCCGGAGAGCTTCCCGGGTCAGGACCGAAGGTCGAGTCTAAGCGCCGACCGAGGAACGATTGTATCGGGTGGTGATCCCCGACACTACCGGCCGGTAACAACGGGGAGGGATCACTCCTCCGGTGGTTTCGGCGCCTCCTCGATCTTCTCGATCGCCCAGTTCGCCACCCACTGCGTCGCCGTCGTACCCGAATCGTCCACGACGAACGAGTTGTACAGGGCGTGCACGGGGTTGTTCGCGTACTCGAGCAACCGCGGCGCGCTGGCGAGCCAGTTGCCGGGGTTCAGCGCGTTCGGCGGCGCGTCGCAGATGCCGTCCGTCGGTGCACAGATGTCCACCACCTTGTCCTCGAGCTCCCCGAACCCGCCGGGCCGCGCGCCGGTCATGGTGATCCCCGGCAGCCGCAGTCCGTCCAGGGACAGCTCGGCGCCGACGCCCGCGACGGGCGGGCCGATCGTCTCGGCCGTGCCCGGGTCGCGACGGCCGTCGGCGATGAGCGCCACGCCGAGCACCCGATCCGCCGGAACCGGCCCGTCACCGGCGCCGATGCGCGCCGCGACGTCGCCCGCGATGACCGCACCCTGCGAGAAGCCGGTCAGGACGTAGTTGGTCAGCGGGCACTCGGCGAAGCGGCGCGCGAGGATGTCCTCCGTCGCCGCGGTGCCGGCGGTGCGGCTGTTGTTGTAGGACTGCTGCCCGTCCGGCGGGAGCGCCACCGGATTCGAGAACTGGGCGACGTACGGAACGGTGTACACGTCGGCACGCTGCGCGTCGAAGCGCTCCTGCAGCGGACGCGTGACGTTCAGCATCAGCGACAGCGGATTGAACGTCGGGTTGTACGGATCGTCCCAGGCCGCCGACTCCCACGTGCCCGGTACCGCCACCACCTGGACGTCCGGGCACGATGCGGGCTGCGCCTCCGGCTTCTCGGGCCCGAGGGGCCCCGGCGGCCCGGGCACCGGGAGCCGGCCCGCGAGGATGTACCAGAGCGCGAGCACGGCCGCCAGGACGACCAGGATCCCGAGGACGAGGATTCCCCGCCTCCGGCGTCGTTGCTTCGCTCGGGCCGTCATCATTGCCGCTCCTAGCAGAAGGTGTCGCGTGCGACGGTGATGTAGACGTCGGCGGTCGTCGCGGCGTCGGCCTCGGAGATCTCCTTGCCGGCGGCCGCGGCCTCGCTGCCCACCGATGCGGTCACGATCGTCTTGATCTCCTCGGGCGAGCTGCCCTGGGCGGTCGCGGCGCAGATGTAGTTGGCGGTGTTGATCGCGATGCTGCCGTCCGCGGCCGGCTCCACGCCCTGCTTCCGCAGCCCGTCCAGGAACGCCTGGCCGCGGTCGTCCACCGGCACCTCGGTCGGGCCCGGGAATCCGGGCTCGGTCTCCGGCTGCGCCGGCGGCGCGGTGGCGGCCTCGCCCGGGCTCGTGGTGGCCGTGTCGCCGGGGGCTGTGGTGGTCGCTTCGCCGGAGGTGGTCTCCGCGGTGGATGTCGAGGTGGTCGCCGACACGGACGTCGACGGGGTGCTCGTCGCCGTGGAATCGTCGCTACCGCAGGCGCCCAGGAGGGCGGTGGCGGCGAGCGCCGCGGCGCCGGCGCCCAGGACGCGGGTCAGGCTCGAACGGGTCCGTGCAGGCATGTGGTGGTGTCCTCGCATCCAATCGTCGGAAATGGGCAGTGCCCAGGCTACAGATGAGGACCGGGCGGTGACCGGACCCATGGGTCGCGGTCACCGCCCGATCCGGTGGTCGCGGGGCCGCCGTGGCGGCACCGGGTGTGCGAGGGCCGATCCTAGGGGCGGACGGTGGCCACGTTGTCGACGACCGTGACGAATCCGCCCTGGAAGTTCTGCTGGACACCGCCGGGGATGGGGAACTCGTCGCCGACGGGGAAGCCGAGGCGACCGTTCTCGTAACCGGCGCTCTTCCACGCGTCGAAGACCGGCCCGGTGCGGACCGACCACGCCCCGCTCAGCGGGCTCCAGTAGATGTTGCCGCCCTCGAACTCGTTGAACCGGCCACCGTCCTTGACGGGGATCTCGCTGGTCTTCGGGAACCCGAGCCAGCCGTTCTCGTAGCCGAGCTCGGCGTACTTGCCCATGATCATGCCCTGTACGGCGTGGGCTCCGAACGGCTCGCTCCAGTAGAGGGCGCCGATCTCGAAGCCCTGCACCACGCCGGGCTTGCCGGGGGTGGCGACCTCGTCGGCCACCGGGTAGCCCAGCGGGCCGCCCTCCCAGCCCTGCCGCGCCCACTCGTCGCGGATGGCGCCGCGCACGGCGTGCGCCCCGGTCTGCGGGGTCCAGTAGATCGAGCCCTGCTGGAAGTGGTTGAACCGGCCGCGGCCGTCGGGGGTGCCGCGTTCCTCCGTAGTCGGGTAGCCGAGCGGGCCCCCCGGGCCGCCCGCGGCCTGGTAGGCCCCGCCGATCGCACCCGCCACCGGGCGGGCCCCGCCGTCGGTGGAGGAGAAGATCCGGCCGAAGCGGAAGTCCTGGACGCGCCCGCCCGCGACGGCGTACTCCGGCGTGAGGCAGTCGCCGATCCAGGGACCGGCGGCTGCTGCGTCGCCGATCGCGCCGGCGGCGCTGCAGTTCGGCTTCGTGACCTCCACTCCGAGGGCGTTGGCCAGCTGCGGCCACAGCTGGTGCAGCTCGAACTCCCAGTACGGCCACGAGTGGGTGCCCGACGGCCGGTAGACCACCTGCGCAGGGATGCCGATCTTGTTGAGCTTGGTGGCGAACGCCTGCGAGGTGAGCCGCGACAGGATCTCGAGGCCCATGCCGGCGTAGTTCGTGCTCACGCCCGGGATACCCGACGGCTGGTCGTACGGGCCGGTGCTGCCGCTGCCACTGGAGACGTACAGGCTCACGCCCTCGAGCTTGTCCGCCAGCAGGTACGGATCGTGGGCGGCCCACTGCTCGCCGCCGGGGGTACCCCACATGGCCGACGAATCGAAGCCGCCGGCGTCCTGCATCGCGTACTGGATGGCCTGGGGCATGCCCAGGGTGGTGGTGGTGAGGATGCCGGAGAGCGACCCCGCGAACTTGAAGAAGCCGGGGTTGCGCGCGGGCAGGAACATCGCAGCGGTGCCGCCCATCGACAGGCCGACGACGCCGCGGTCCTTCGTGGTGCGCCAGTTGCCCTCGAGGATCGGCGGGAGCTCCTTGGTCAGGAATGTCTCCCACTGGTAGTTGCGCCCGTTGTTCTGGTCCATCCAGTCGGCGTAGAAGCTGGACTGCCCGCCCACCGGCAGCACCACGTTGACGTTCTTGTCCGCGAAGAAGGCCTCGGCGTCCGTCTCGATCGTCCAGCCGCTCTCGTCGTCGCGGGCGCGCAGGCCGTCGAGCATGTAGACGGCGGGGAACCGCGCCTCGGGTTCGATGTTCCAGTCCCGGGCGAGCAGCAGCTGCACCTGAATGGGGGTGCCCATGGCCGGCGAGTTCACCCACAGGGCCACGCGCCGGTCGGCCAGCCAGTCGACGCGCTGCACCGTGACCCCGGCCGGGGCCTGCACGGCGGTCGGCTCGCTGCGGTCCACCGGCTCCGCATACGCGGCCCCGGCCGCGAGAGTTCCGGCGACGAGGGGCGCGACGAGCGCGGCGGCGACCGCCCCGAGGACCCGCCGGCCCCGACGGGCACGCGGCGCCGGCTGCTGGGCGCGCACGGTTCGACGTCCGCCAAGCACTGTTCGCATCGGCATCGCTCACTTTCTGCGTTGCTGGGGCGTCGGCGGGCGACCGGGCCCCGCGTCTCGAAGACTGTTTCTACACGTGAACGGGCGCCGGGTGGGGGCGCCGCGCTGTGACGGGTGTGGTTTTTGTCAACGATCCGCGAAACGGCGCATGCCGCCCCTCGTCCCTCGCGGGTCGTGGGGCGGCATGCGTACCGTCAGTGTGCGCCGGGGAGTTCGGCGCGATCAGTAGGCGTTCAGTGCCTCGAGGATCTGGGGGCGAGCCTTCCACAGCTCCTCTTCCCAGTACTTCCAGGAGTGCGTGCCGCGCGCCGGGAAGTCGAAGCGGGCCTGGATGCCGAGGGTGGCCAGCTTGATCTGGAAGGCGCGGGTCTGGGCGAGCGCGAGCGCCTCGAGGCCCATGGCGTTGGCCGTGTTGTAGACACCGACCAGGCCCTGCGGGTTGTCGTGCTGGCCGGGCAGGCCGCTGGCGGCCGAGATGTACATCGACAGGCCGGCGAGCTTCGGCGCGAACACGAACGGGTCGTTGCGCAGCCACGCCGGGCTCCACGGCGGGCCCCACATCGAGTCGACATTGAAGCGGCCGGCGTCGAGCATCGCGACGCGGATGGCCTCACGCATGCCCGGGGCCGACAGGTTCAGGTAGCCGGAGAGCGACGAGGCGAACTTGAACTGGTCGCGGTGGTAGGCCGCCAGGGTCAGCGCGGCGCTGCCGCCCATCGAGAGGCCGAGGATGCCGTTGTTGCTGCGCGAGACGCCGCGGGTGGCGAGGTAGTCCGGCAGCTTCTCCGTCAGGAACGTCTCCCACTTGTAGGTGACGTCCTGGCCGTTGAGATTGCTGGGCGCGTACCAGTCCGTGTAGAAGCTCGACTGGCCGCCGACCGGCATCACCAGGGTGACGTTGTCGTTGGCGAACTGGTCGCGGGCGTTGGTCTCGAAGCTCCAGGCGTTCGCGTCGTCGCGGGCACGCAGGCCGTCGAGCAGGTACAGCGCCGCGTCACCGCCGCGGGCGGCCCACTGGATCTGCACCTTGATCGGGCCCATGTCGGAGTCGACGAAGACTTCCTCGAAACCGCCGGCCGGTGCCCGATGCGAGATCGGGGCGGCGGCTGCGGGAGCGGCGAGCGCGGCGGTGCTTCCGGCGACGCCGGCGGCAACCGGCAGAACGAGGGCTGCGGCACCCACGCCGAGCACGCGCCTGCGGAGGCGCTGCGACAACCTCGGGACAAAACGCATGAACAATGCTCTCTTTCTCGATCTGCGGCGTCCGCGTGCGCGTCCCCCGTCGGATACCGGCGGCGACGACCGAGCGGGCCGTCACAAGTCACACTGCGGTCAAGACTGTAAAGGACACCGTGAGCTCTGACAAACCCCCGGTAACCCAGGTCAACGAACCGTGTGTCGGCTTCGATATCGGCCTGCACCCCCGATGCGTTACACATCCGTTATCGACTGTGATCATACCGAGATACGCCCGGCGGACCGCACGGGCCCACCGGGGCGAAAACGACATCGATGTAATTCGCGGGCCGGACGACCGCGTCAGCCCCCGTCGCGCGGGGGCGGAAGCGCGAGGCCGCAGCGCTGGATCTCGTATTTCGGCACCCGGTCGAAGCGGTAGTCCGCATAGTCGAACGCGTTGCGGAAATTCCGCTTGAACAGTGGCCACGTCAGTTCCGCGCGGGAGGACGCGAGCAGTTCCTGCGTCTGCGGGCACGTCAGCGCCACCTGCGCCTGCGCCACCCAGTCCTCGTCCAGATAGGCCGGCAGCCACGGGTGCACGTCCACCATTCCCGTGTCGGCGACGACCCAGTCGGGGTAGAGCAGCTTGTCGTGCCCGATGCGCCCGTCCTCGAGCCGCTCGGTGTGCGCCGCCAGCGGGTACGCCAGCCCCATCTGGTCGAGCACCTGCACGTCGAGCCCGACGTTCATGCTGGTCATGCCGAGGTTGAGGAAGTAGACCGTGTGGCCGGCTCCGCCCGGCGGCACCGGCCCCGGCGGCGGCACGACGTCCCATGCGTCGAACGACGGTGTCGGCAGCAGCAGCCCGCCGTCGGGGGTGTTGGAGATCGCCTCGACCATCGCCCGCATGCGCGGGTAGTCGAGGTAGTCCTCGGCCCGGACGGGATGCAGGTGGCCCGTGTTGAGGGCGTAGAACGCCCGCTCGTCGACGATCCCGGAGCGGCCCACCACCGCACCCTCGGGCATGCCGGTGGTGTTCGCAGCGATCGCCGACCACACCACCACACCGAGCCACAGCACCCCCGCCGCCCCCGCGACGGCCGTCGCGCGAGTGCGGCCGATCTCGGCCCTCTGCGGAACCCGCAACGGAATCACGGCGACGGGAATGAGCAGACAGAACAACGGCGGCAGCAACACCCGGCCGTGCATGAAATCGCCGCCGACGCGAAGGGCGTACAGCGTGAGCAACAATGCGGCGCCGAGCATGAAGACGACCACGGCCGCGGGGGTGCGCAGCGCGCGCTGTGCGCGCGCCGGAAAGGACCCGTCCCTGTGACGGAATTCACGTTTCGGCGCGTCCTGTTCGCGGGGTCCCCGGTACCGCCACGCGAGCGCGGCACCGAGCAGCAGGAGCAGCAGCGGCAGCCACAGCAGGTACGGGCTCACCAGGTTCCCGAGGTACTCGAAGCCCTGCGCCCACTTCGCCCCGCCCGCGTCCTTGGCCACCGCCGTGTTCGGATAGGGCAGACCGTAGTAGCCCATCCGCCAGATCTGATAGCCCACCGGCACGGCACCGGCCACCGCCACCACGGCGACCCGCACCCGCCACGTGAGTCCGGCCGCGAGGAACAGCATGAGCAGGGCCGGAAGAGCGAGAAGCGCCAGTTCGGGGCGCACGAGCGGCCCGAGACCGGCGACGAACGCCGTCGCCAGCACCGACGGGGTCGACGGCAACCCCGGCACCGTCGCCCACCGCACGAGCAGCAGCCACAGCAGGGCGATCCAGCAGATCACCAGCCCGCTCTCGAGTCCGGAGGTGGCGAAGTCCCGGGCCGGGGGCACCGCGATGTAGACGAACATGCCGGCGGGCACCAGCAGGAACGTGGCACCACTGCCCCGCAGCCGCCCCCGGTACAGCCGGCCAGTGCCGAGCATCGCCAGCACCACCGCCGCGGTCGACAGCACGAGCGCCGTGGCAAGCACCACGTACTCGAGCCGCACCCCGCTGAGCCGGCCCGCCGCGTACACGAGATACGTCCACAGGGTCGACGTGTTCGCCTCGACCCGGTCGCCGGCGTTGAACACCGGGCCGTTCCCGGCCAGCAGGTTGCGCACGGTGCGCAGCACGATCAGGCCGTCGTCGGCGATCCAGCGACGCTCCCACGCGCCCCAGAACATCAGCAGGGCCGTCAGCGCGACTCCGCCGGAGAACACCGCGGTCGGCACCCACGGCCGCATGCCGCCCCGGCCCGCCGGCCGGGGCCGGCGGGCCGGGGCGCCGAGATCCTCGTCGAGGTCAGAAGAGGTAGACAGCACCGCCGACCGCCCCGATCCAGGCCAGCGCGAGGAGTTGCAGCACCCGGTCCTTCAGGGCGATCTCCTCCGGTTCGCCGGCCTCCCCGCCGTCCACGTCGACCGCGTACCGCAGGATCGCGATCACGAACGGAATCATCGAGATCGCGAACCAGTTGGTGTCGTTGGCCTGGTCGCGCTCGAACGCCCACAGGCCGTAACAGATGACGACCGCCGTCGCCGACAGCGTCCACACGAACCGCAGGTAGGTGCCCGTGTAGTACTCGAGCGACTTGCGGATCTTCGCGCCGGTCCGCTCCGCGAGCCGCAGCTCCGCGTACCGCTTGCCGGCCGCCATGAACAGCGAGCCGAAGGCCATGATCAGCAGGAACCACTGCGACAGCAGGATCTCCGCGGCCACGCCACCGGCGATCGCCCGGATGAGGAACCCGGAGGAGACGATGGCGATGTCCAGCACCGGCTGGTGCTTGAGCCCGAAGCAGTAGGCCAGCTGGACGGTGATGTACACCGCCATCACCACCGCGAGCTGCCAGTTCGCCAGGAACGACAGGCCGATCGAGCCGACGAGCAGCACCACCGCCATGCCGTAGGCCAGGTTCACCGGCAGCACGCCGGCGGCGATCGGGCGGAACCGCTTCGTGGGATGGGCGCGGTCGGCCTCGACGTCCATCGCGTCGTTGACCAGGTAGATGCCCGACGCGGCCATGCAGAACACCACGAAGGCCAGGGCGACCGGGATCAGGACGTCCAGCTCGGTCGCCGAGCCGGCCGCGAGGGGCGCGGCCAGCACCAGCACGTTCTTCACCCACTGCCGGGGGCGAACCGCCTTGACGATGCCCTCGGCCAGATTCTTCGGAGGCGCCGCGACGGCTACCGGTTCCTCGCTCATCTCTCTCCAAACTTCTTCTCGGCCCGCACGACGGCCGCGGCGGACGCGGCGCCGAGCGCGGCGCCCGCCAGCACGTCCGTCGGATAGTGGACGCCGAGCACGAGGCGGGACAGCAACATCGGCGGGACCAACACCGCCGGTAAGGGTAGCCCGGTCAGCCGACCGAGCAGCACGGCAGCGGCCGTCGTCGAGGTGGCGTGCGAGGACGGGAAGCTGAGCCGGCTCGGGGTCGACACGTTGACCCGGATGGTCGGATCCACGGGCCGGGGACGCCGCACGACCCGCTTGACCACGATGGACGCAGCGTGGGCGCCCACGGCGCCGACCGCGACCCCGGCCCACCGCCGCCGGCGCGGGCGGTCGACCAGTGCGCCGACGCCGCCGATCACCGCCCAGCCGAGGGCGTGCTCACCGAAGTGCGACAGCCCACGGGCCGCGGCGATCGCTCCCGGCCGGGAGCCGACCGTGGCCTGCACGGCCTGCAGCACCTGGATCTCCGCCTCGGTGGTCGGCCATTCACGACTCGAAGACACGCTCCCACTCCTCCTTGCTCGTCAGGGCGGGAACCGCGGCCTGGTACTCGTTCTTCAACTCGGGGAACCTGCGTGCCAGCTCGCGGCGCAGCCGCACGGCCTCGGACAGCAGAGCCTGTGCCTGCCGAGGGTCGCGCTTACGGTAGACGACGCCGCGCCCGTCCGCGGTGGTCACGGTCACACCGTCCACCTGCGACAGCAGGAACCAGCGGGCGTCGAGGGTCGGCACGTTCAGCTGCGGACGCTGGTGGTGTTCCGGATGCGCCGGCCGCACGTTGTGCACCAGGCCCTTGGCGAGCCGCACCATCTTGCGCACCGCCCCGCGCGGCTCGCCGACCGCCCCGACCTCGGCGCCGGACGGCAGCGGCAGCTCGGTCGACGACGGCAGCACCACGGCGTCGGAGAACCGCTTGCGCAGCGCGTGCACCTCCCCGAGCGCGGTGGGCAGCAGTTCGAACAGGCGGTCCGGGCCGGCGAGGAAGTCCTCGATCGCCTTGTTCTGGATCGCCACCGTCGAGTACTCGAGGCACAGCAGGTGCTTGAGCGTGGCCTTGACGGTGTCGAGCACCAGGCCGCGTCCGTCGCCCGGCATGTGCAGGGCCGCCACGACGAGGCGGTTGCGCAGGTGGAAGTACGCCTGCCAGTCGATGGCGTCGTCCTTGTCGCTCCACGCCATGTGCCAGATCGCGACGCCCGGCATGGTGACGGTCGGGTAGCCGGCGGCGCGGGCCCGCAGCCCGTACTCGGCGTCGTCCCACTTGATGAACAGCGGCAGCGGCTGACCGATCTCCTCGGCCACCTGCCGCGGGATCATGCACATCCACCAGCCGTTGTAGTCGACGTCGATGCGCCGGTGCAGCAGCCGCGACTGCTCGCGGTCGCGCAGCGGCTTGGTGGAGAAGTCGTGGTCGTACTCGACGTTCGGCGCGGCCGTCCACATGAAGTCGGCGCGGTTGATCACCTCGCCCATCGTGTGCAGGTGGCTGCGTTCCTGCAGGTTGAGCATCTGGCCGCCGACGAGCATCGGGCTCTTGGCGAACCGGGACAGCGCCAGCGCGCGCAGGACCGAGTCCGGTTCCAGCTCGATGTCGTCGTCCATGAACAGGATGTACGGGCAGTCGGTGGTCTTCAGCGCCTCGTACATGATGCGGCTGTAGCCGCCCGAACCGCCGAGGTTGCCCTGGTCGTGGATGGCGAGCCGGTCGCCGAGCGCGGCCGCCGCCGCGGTGAAACCGGGCTCGTCGCGAACCTTCCGGGTGCCCTGGTCCGGGATGATCACGGCGTCCACGACGTCGAGGACCAGCGGATCGGAGGCGAGGGCGACGAGGGCTTTCACGCAGTCCGTGGGGCGGTTGAAGGTGGGGATGCCCACGGCGACGGACGCCTCGCCGGGTGCCTCGACCGGCGCGTACCAGCCCGCCGAGCGCAGCGTGACGTCCGAGTCGGTGGTGATGTCGAACCAGATCCAGCCACCGTCCTCGAACGGGCCGAGATCGATCTCGAACTCGACCGTCGCGGCGTCGTCCCCGGCGGGGGCGCCGCCGGAGAACTCGCGGCCCTCGACGTGGATGCGGCTCGCGTCGGCCTTCGAGCGGTACACGTCGGCCCGGCCGTGGCCGGTGAGCTCGAGGCGCAGCACCACGGAGGTGAGCGTGCTCCACCGTCGCCAGTAGCTCGCCGGGAAGGCGTTGAAGTAGGTGCACATCGACACTTCGGACTCGGCGCCGATGTTCAGCGACGTCCGGCCGACGGCGTGCGCGCGCCGTGCGTTGGTCGGCGATTCCTCCAGGTAGAGGGTGCGCACGTCGAGCGGTTCACCCGGGCGCGGCAGGATCACCCGCTGCAGCAGTGCCCTGCCGAGCAGCTCGGATTCCGGCGCGACGGGCTCGGCCAGCTGGTGCCGGGCGCTCACGAGGCGTCCCCCGCCAGCGGCGTGCCCGACTCGAAGTACGGGAGGAGGGCGTTGTCGAACATGCTCAGCGCGCTCGCGATGGCCATGTGCATGTCGAGGTACTGGTAGGTGCCGAGCCGGCCGCCGAACAGCACCTTGTTCTCCGCGGCCTCCCGCTTGGCCCGCTCCCGGTAGGCCGAGAGCGTGGCCCGGTCCTCCGGGGTGTTGATCGGGTAGTACGGCTCGTCGTCGTTGCCGGCGAAGCGCGAGTACTCGCGCATGATCACCGTCTTGTCCGTGGGGTAGCCGTCCCGCTCGGGGTGGAAGTGCCGGAACTCGTGGATGCGGGTGTAGGGCACGTCGGCGTCGTTGTAGTTCATCACCGGGGTTCCCTGGAAGTCGCCGGTGGGCAGCACCTCGGTCTCGAAGTCGAGGGTGCGCCAGCCGAGGCGGCCCTCGGCGTAGTCGAAGTAGCGGTCGAGCGGCCCGGTGTAGACGACGGGGGCGCCGGGGCTCGCGGCGCGGATCTCGTCGCGCACCTCGAACCAGTCGGTGTCGAGCCGCACCTCGATCTTCTCGTCCTTCGCCATGTTCTCGAGCCACGCGGTGTAGCCGTCGACGGGCAGGCCCTCGTAGGTGTCGTTGAAGTACCGGTTGTCGAAGGTGTAGCGGACCGGCAGGCGGGTGATGTTGCCGGCGGGCAGTTCCTTCGGGTCGGTCTGCCACTGCTTGGCGGTGTAGTCGCGCACGAACGCCTCGTAGAGCGGCCGGCCGATCAGGGAGATGGCCTTCTCCTCGAGGTTCTGCGCCTCCGCGGTGTCGATCTCGGCGGCCTGCTCCTTGATCAGGGCACGCGCCTCCTCGGGGCTGAAGTACCGGCCGAAGAACTGGGACACCAGCCCGAGACCCATCGGGAACTGGTAGGCCTGGCCCTTGTGCATCGCGAACACGCGGTGCTGGTAGTTCGTGAAGTCGGTGAACTGGTTCACGTAGTCCCACACCCGCTTGTTGGAGGTGTGGAACAGGTGGGCGCCGTACTTGTGGATCTCGATGCCCGTCTCGGGTTCGGGCTCCGAGTAGGCGTTGCCGCCGAGGTGGTGGCGGCGCTCGACGACGAGAACGCGTTTGCCGAGTTGCGTGGCGGCACGCTCGGCGATCGTCAGTCCGAAGAACCCGGAGCCGACGACGATCAGGTCGTACTCACGGGTGGCAGGCTGGGGCGAGGGTGCAGCAGTCACGGAAGACCAGGGTAGGCGACCCGCGGGGCCGTGCGCGTTTCCGGTAGCGGGAGCGACCGGAAACGCGCACGGGTCAGGCCAGGTGGGCCCGCAGGGCGGACCGGACGAATTCCGCACCCGCCGGGCCGCCGTAGTTCGCGGCGAAGCGCTCGTCCGCGACGTACATCTCTGCCAGCCCCAGGACGTACTCCCGGTTCGGCTCCTCCCCGTGGCCCGGGGTACCGGGGATGCTGCCGAGCCACGCGACGTGGCGACGGGCCAGGTCCTGCCCCTCCGGGCCGGCCGGATCGAGACCGGCGGCCGCGGCGGCCGTCCAGTCCGCGCCCAGGCGGGCGGCGACGGACTTCCAGTCGTCGCGCTCGGCCTCGCTCATGCCACGCCACCAGCGGTCACTGCTGTCGTAGGCGTCCTGGCCCCAGCGTTCGATCACCTCGTCGCGGTACTGCGTGTGGTCGAATCCGTCGAACACTTCGTTCGCCATCAGTTCCTCTCCTCTCTCGGTTCTGCGGATGGTGGTGCGCACCGACTCGATCTGCCGGGCCAGCCGCCGCTGCTCGTGCTCGAGCAGTTCCAGATGCACGCGCAGCGCCGCGGTGGCGTCGCGATGGCCGTCGAGCACCTCGGCGACGGCCGGCAGTCCCAGGCCGAGGTCGCGCAGCAGCAGGATGCGCTGCAGCCGGACCAGGGCGTCGGCGTCGTAGAACCGCATGCCGCCCGGGCCGGTGCGGTTGGGCTCGAGCACGCCCACGTCGCCGTAGTGCCGCAGGGTGCGGCTGGTGACGCCGGCCGCGCGGGCCAGTTCCTGGATGGACCATTCGCCTTTCATCGCGGGCCTCTCTCGTCGGGTACGCCCAGGATGCGTCTTGACGTCGCGTCAACGTCAAGCCCGTTCGGATCCCGTTCGTCCGGATCGGCGCCTACGGTTTCCCTGGACGCTCCGGCCGGAAGGAGAAACGGTATGACGCTGATCGGCGGACTGCCCGCTCACCCGCTGCTCGTGCACGCGGTCGTCGTGCTGGTGCCCCTGGTGTCGGCGGGGCTGATCCTGTGCGCGCTGTGGCCGGCCGCGCGCCGGCACCTCCTGTGGCCGGTCGTGGTGCTGGCGGCCGCGGCGCTGGTGCTGACGCCGCTCACCGCCGAGACCGGCGAGCAGCTCGCCGGCGCCCTGGGCGACACCCCGCTGATCGAGGCCCATGAGGAACTCGGCGAGACCATGACCCTCGTCGTCGCGCTGTTGTTCGCCGCGACGGCGCTGCTCGCGGGGGCGCACATGCTGCGCGGCCGCGGCGACGGCGGCGGGCGACGAGCCCTGACCGTCGTCGCGGCGGTGCTGGCCGTCGTCGCCGCGGTGGGCGCGACGGTGCAGACCGTCCGGGTCGGCGAGTCCGGCGCCGAGGCCGTGTGGACCGGCCGCGTGCCCCCCGCGACGGCCGACTGACGGAGAGATTCGACGCGCGTTCACCGCGGCGCCCGGCGTCGTTGCCGCACCCGTCGCCGCGTCCCGGCTCAATGAGAACGGTGCGCATCGTTCAGCTCGCCAACTTCTACGGCCCCCGGTCGGGCGGCCTGCGCACCGCGCTGCACCAGTGGGGCGGCGGGTACAGCGCGCGGGGGCACGACGTCACGCTGATCGTGCCCGGACCCCGTCGCGGCGAGGAACTGCTCGGCAACGGGGTCCTGCGGATCACCGTGCCGGCACCGGTCGTCCCGTGGACCGGCGGGTACCGGGTGGCCGACCCGCGGCGCGTCGCGGACGTGCTGCGCGGCCTGCGGCCCGACGCGGTGGAGGTGTCGGACCGGTTGACGCTGCGCGGATTCGGGCGGTGGGCGCGCCGGCGCGACGTGCGCAGCGTCGTCGTCTCCCACGAGCGCCTCGACCGTCTCCTCGGCCAGGTGCTGCCGGCGCCGGTCGCCCGGCGGGCCGCCGACCTGGCCAACCGGCGGATGGCCACCGACTACGACACGGTGGTGTGCACGACGGAATTCGCGAGCACGGAGTTCACCCGCATCGGCACGCCGAATCTGGTGCGGGTGCCGCTCGGCGTGGACCTGGACCGCTTCCACCCCGCCCGCCACGACCGCCGCCTGCGCGAGCGGCTCCTACCGGACTCGTCCCGGCTGCTGCTGCACTGCGGCCGGCTGTCCGTCGAGAAGAAGGCGGAGCGCAGCATCGACGCGGCGCGCCTGCTGCACCGGCGCGGGCACGACGTCCACCTGGTCGTCGCCGGCGACGGGCCGCGACGTCACGCCCTGGAGCACAAGGCGAAAGGGCTCCCGGTGACGTTCACCGGATTCATCGGCGACCCCGATCGGCTGGCCGCGCTGTTCGCCACCGCCGACGTCTCGCTGGCCCCGGGACCGCACGAGACGTTCTGCCTGTCGGCGCTCGAATCGCTGGCCGCCGGCACCCCGGTGGTGGCGTCGCGGTCGTCGGCGCTCACCGAGATCCTCACCCCCCAGTGCGGGGTACTGTCCGCCGACCGCGACGCGGCCTTCGCCGACGCGATCGACGAATTGCTGAGCGCCCCCGACCTTTTCCTGCGCCGCTCGGCGCGACGTCGCGCCGAGCAGTTCGGGTGGGCGACGTCGGTGGACAGGATGCTCGCGGTCCTCGGCGACCCCGGGCACCCGGCCGGAACCGCGCGGTAGGCCGGCCGGACGAGATCGCCGCCAGCGCAGCCCCACCCGTCCACACGCCGGCGGCGGCGAGGGCGGTCGCGGAGAACGACGAGGCCGTCGCGGCGATCTGCGGCCCCAGCCCCGCGCCGACGAATAGCGCGCAGGTGTAGAGCGCCGTCCCGGCACCACGGTGCGGGCCCGAACGGTCGAGCACGAGGGCGATCAGAGCGGGGGCGATCACCGCCACGCAGAACGTGATCGCGGCGAAGGCGGCCACCGGCGCGTCCTGCGCCACCGTCGCGCAGGCCGCCGCCACGAGGAGGAAGACGACGATGCGGTGCCCGGTCCGGATCCGGCCGAGCAGACCCGACAGCAGCGGTGCCGCGACGATCGCCGGCAGCGCCGACGCCCGGAAGACCAGCAGATCGTCGGGATCCGCCACCACGGCGAAGCGTTGGACGCCGGTGTGGAGCGCCACGAAACCGGCCAGCACCGTGGCGGTGACCGCCAGCACGGCGACGGTGCGTGCCGATCCGAGCAGCGCGACGGCCGCCGTCACCGGCTGCGGGCCGGGTCGCGGCGGTGGTTCGTCGTCGACCGCGGCGAGCACCGCCACCGTCGCCACGGCGAACAGGACAGCACCGATCCCGAAGAACCACCGCCATCCGGCGAGCGCGGACACGGCCTGCGCGGCGATCTGCCCGAGGACGACGGACGCGAGGAAGGACCCGGTGAGCACCGACAGTGCCGTCGCCCGGCGAGCCACCGCGATCCGGGTGCCGACGTACGCGAAGGCGGCAGGCGCGAACGCCGCGGCCACCGCGCCCTGCAGCACCCGCGCGGCGATCATCCACGTCGCGTCCCGGGCGGTGGCGACCAGCACGGTGGCCGGGACGAGCGCACCCAGACCCGTCAGCAGGGTCCGCCGCGGTCCGATGCGGTCGACGACGGCGCCCCAGGCGAGGAACCCCACCGCATAGGCGATGCCGAACGCGGTGTGGGTCACGGTGACCCGCTGCGCGTCGAGGCCCAGGTCGTCGGCGAGGACACCGAACACGGGGATCACGGCGTAGAGCTGGGACAGCACGAGCACCGCGAGGAGTCCGAGCAGTACGACGACCGGGAGGAACGCCGCCACGGCATCCCCCTCGCCGGACGACCGGTCCCGGGGCGAGGCGAGATCCGGCTCCGTCATTCGGGCAGCCCCAGCACGACCTTCCCGAGCACCCCACCCTCGACCGCCTCGTGCGCCGCCGCCACCTCGTGCAGGGGGAACCACACCGTCGGCAACGGGGTGAGCGCGCCGTCCTCGAGTGCCGCCGTGATGCCGCGCACCGCGTCCTCCTGGGCTCGCGGACCGATGGTGTAGACGAGCAGGAAATGGGTTCGGAGGTTCCGGGCCATCAACCGCTGCACGGGAATCGGCGGCGGTTCGGGTTCGGGGGCGTACACGACGACGGTGCCGTGGTCGGCGAGCACCTCGAGGTCGAGGTCGAGGTTGCGTCCCAGGGCGAGTTCCAGAATGCGCCCGACGCCGTCCGGCGCGGCGGCCCGCAGCGCCGCGGCGGCCTCGGAGCTGCGGTAGTCGACCACCACGGACGCCCCCGCCGCGCGCGCGAGCCGCGCCTTCTCGTCCGTGCTCGCCGTGGCCAGCACCGTGGCACCGGCCCGGCTCGCCAGCTGCACGGCCGCGTTCCCCACCGCGCCGGCCCCGCCCGCCACCAGCACGGTCGCACCGTCGAGCGGACCGTCCGCGAACAGGGCGTGCCATGCGGTCGTGAACGGGATGCCGAGCCCGGCGGCGAGCTCGTCCCCGACGTGCTCGGGCAGGTTCACCGCCTGCCGATCGGGGACACACGTCCACTGGGCTGCGGTGCCGTGCCGGCGCCGCCACGCGGCGTTCCACACCCACACCCGGGAACCGATGCGGCCGGGATCGGCACCCGGCCCCACTGCGTCAACCACTCCGACGCCGTCCGAGTGCGGGATCTGCCACTGCAGCGGCGTCCCCCGGCCGTGCAGCCGGGCCCGCCAATCGGACGGGTTGACCCCGGACAGCCGGAGGCGGACCCGCACCTCCCCCGGCCCGGGCTCCGGCCGCGGCATCCGGCGAACGTCGAGCACGTCCCGGGCCGCGCCGAGGCGCTCGTACACCGCCGCGAGCATGTCCGGCACCGTCAGACTCCCGCCCGTGCGGTCTCGCTCCGGGTGTCGAGGGCGGCGTACTCGTCGAGCGCCCGGGCAACGGCGACGTCGACCGGCAGCACCGGGGTGAAGCCGAAGAGCTCGGTGATCCGCTCCAACCGGGCCGGCAGGTCGCCGCCCACCACGTGGAACGGAATCGCCAGTTCCGCCATGATCTCCTCGAGCATGCGGTCGGCCCGGGCACGGAAGTGCTCGTTGACCGGACGATGCCCGTCCGCGCTGAGCGGCAGCTCGTTGGGCAGGTGCACGAAGGCGTCGAACGTCGCCTTCACGTGCCGCTTGAACGCCTTGCCCAGTTCGGCGACGACGTCCTCGAAGTAGGCCAGTTCGGGCGTGCGCGGCACGGGTACCCCTTCGCCCAGGCCCACCGACTCGTTCGGATTGATGCCGTAGGTGACCCGAACGGAGCCGTAGATCCATTCCTGCAGCGACGAACCGTCGGAGATGAACCCGTCCCACAGGTTCCGTTCGTGGATCGCCCGATCGACGTGCCGGACGACGATCATCTGCAGCAGCTCCGCGGACGTGCATTCCTCGAGCGTCTTGCCGGGGGCGGCCTCGGGGAGGATCTCCCGCATCGTCTTCGCCCGGGTACGGGGGATGCCCGTGTACTCGGACAGCGCGATGGAGGTCAGTGTCTTTCCGGAGGAATAGGTTCCCGAGATTCCCAAGCGCATTGCGCGTGCCTTTCCGTCGCGGTGTTCGCGGTGGTCAGAAGTTGGCCGCGAGCTTCTGTGCGTGCGCCACGTGGCCGGCCAGGTCCTCGTCGGGGGCGCCGGTCAGAACGGTCGGGGCGAACCGGACGACCTCGGTGTCGGTGATGCCGACGAAGCGCAGCCAGTCGTCGAAGAAGGTGGTGGCGAAGTCCGCGCCGAACTCGAGCGGCACGCCCGGCGCGTAGACCCCGCTGGTGTAGACGGCGAGAGCCCGCTTGCCGGTCAGCAGCCCTTCGTATCCGGTGGCGGGGTCGAAGCCGAACGCCCAGCCGGGCTGCGTGACGATGTCGATCCACTGCTTGAGGACGTACGGCACACCCGCGTTCCACATCGGCACGTTGAACACGTACACGTCGGCCGCCGCGAACCGGTCGAACACGGCCCGGGCCGCGTCCCACGCCGCCTTCTGCTCGGCGGTCTGTTCCTGACCGCCGAAGACGGCCATCTTGGCGTCGGCGGCGACCGTGCCGAACTCCGGCAGGTCCGCGGAGAACAGGTCGAGGGTGTCGACCTCGAGGTCGGGCCGGCGATCCGCCAGCGCCTCGACGAAGGCCCGTGCGATGGCGAGGGACTGGCTGTGTTCGCCACGGGCAGAGGCGTTCACATGCAGGAGCTTGGTCATCGGGATCCTCTCGGAAGATGTCGTCGCAGGCCGCGGGTGCCGACGAGCAGGCCGCCACCCGCACACGCAGCTAGGCTGCAGGGGACAGCATCATCCGCGTGCCGCGGCAGCTCAAGACGGCACTTTCGAGTGCCTCGGGCACCTCGAGGTTCCCGGGCTGCGGCGGGGCGCGGGTGCGGGGACCGGTTACGGGGGAATTCGATGACGACGACCGCCGGTGAACGACGCGAGCGGGAGAAGGCCCGGTACAGCATCTACCTGGCCGGATGCCCGGCACGTCAGGTGCTGGAGACCTTGAGCAACAAATGGGCGACGCTGATCCTGTCGGCCCTGACGGACGGCCCGCGGCGGCACAGCGAACTGCGCCGCACGATCGCCGGCGTGAGCCAGAAGATGCTCACCACCACGCTGCGGACCCTCGAGCGTGACGGTGTCGTGGAGCGGACGGTGACGCCGTCGGTCCCGCCGCGGGTGGACTACCGCCTCACGCCCCTCGGCGAGTCCCTGGTCCCGATCGTCGCCGAGATCAAGGACTGGGCGGAGTCGAACATCGCCGACATCCTGGTGCATCGCGAGGAGTACGACCGCGCGACCCGCAACACCGGGTGACGTGGTCCGCCGCACCGACTCCCTGTGATTTCGAACGCAGTCGACGCCCGCGACGGCGGGCGGCATTGACCTGCCGCACCGTCGTCGATTGGATTCACGCCTGTGAACGCGACGTCGAAGGAAAATCGCAGAACCGAGCTGAGCATCTTCCTCCGTCGACACCGGGCCCGGCTGTCGCCCTCGGATGTGGGCCTCGTCGCCTCGGGCCGGCGGCGCACGCCCGGTCTTCGCCGTGAGGAGGTCGCGGCGCTGGCGAACGTCGGGCTCTCCTGGTACACCTGGCTCGAGCAGGGCCGGCCCATCAACGTCTCATCCCAGGTGCTCGACGCGATCTCGCGCGCATTGCGCCTCGACGACGCGGAGCGGATCCACCTGCGGCTGCTCGCGGGTGTGCCCGACCGGTCTCCGAACACGCAGCAGCGCAGCACAGTTCGCGACGATCTGCTCCAGTACATCGTCGACGGTTTCCGCGAGCCGGCCTACATCGTCAACCGGCACTGGTGCGTGGACGTGGCCAACATCCCGGCCCGGGACCTGCTCGACGTCCGGGCGGGCACCAATTGCCTGGTCCGGTTCTTCACGGAAGACGGTCGCGCACAGCGGTACTGCGATCCGGAGGCCACGGCGCGCAGTCTCGTCGGCCGGTACCGTCTCCAGGTGGCGCGCTACGTCGACGATCCCGTGTTCGCCGAGACCGCGCGCCGGCTCTGCCGGGAGAGCGAGGTGTTCGCCGCGCTGTGGGACGAACGCTCCGTGTGCGCGGAACCGCCCGAACTCCTCGCCTTCCGCCACGAGGAGTTCGGACGCATCGACTTCCGCACCGTCTCGTTCCCACTCGGGTCCGATCCGAGCCGGGCCCTCGTTCTACAGATTCCCGAATCCGGCTATCGGTCCACCGGTTCGGACACGCCGGTGCGGATCGAACGCGTCGCGGGATAACCGGGCATCCCCTCCCCCACCACGACGCGTTCCCCCGCCAGATCGAGCATCGGCGCATCCGAGACGTGGTCCCCGTACGCGATCGAGCGGCCGAGATCCGTTCCGTGGGCACGGGCATACGCCGCCACGGCGCGCGCCTTGTCCGGGCCCAGCATCGTGGCGCGCACGACGCCGGTGTATCGCCCCGCGGACGACTCCAGGTCGGTGCACAGCACGGCCGCCGCACCGATGTGTTCGGCGATGGGATCCAGGGCCGGCGCGAAGGACCCGGAGACGAGAACGATCGCGAAACCGTCCGAGGTCCGCGCGGCGAGGTCCGCGAGCACGGCTTCGTGGAAGAACCCGCCCTCGGACAGCTGTCGCGCGAACCACCGTCGGCCCGCGGCCGCGACCTCGGCGAGCGAACGACCCTGCCACCACGTGTAGTACGCCCGGTTGGTCACCGCTCGCGGCACCCCGCGCGCCCTCAGCGACCGCAGTCCGGCGAGGTGCGCCCGCGCCTGCCCGCCGACGCCACGCTCGGCGCCGTCGAACAGCAGCAGCGAGAACAGCGTCACCTGCGCGACGAGCGTCTCGTCCACGTCGACGAACGCGCACCGTGCGGTCACGCCGTCGCGACGTCGTCCACCCGCAGGCGGTTGACCAGGTCCGCCACGCCCTGGAACGTGTGCGCCGCCACCATGTCCTCCTCCGCGACGTCGATCGCGTACCGGGCGGACAGGATCGACCCGAGCTCGACGAGCACCAGGGAGTCGCAGCTGAGGTCGTCGAAGGTGGTGTGTTCGTCGATGGGGCCGGAGAATTCGGGAAAGTGCTCGTCGACGACGGCCGCGATGTCACGATACGAGAGAGTCATCCTGCGCTCCTGTGTGAGAGTGGGAAGAGACGAGGTGCGGCCACGTCACCGCGGCCGCGCCCCAGGTGGTTCCACCGCCGAATGCGGTGAGGATCATGCGTTCTCCCGCCCCGATCCGCTGGGCGGCGTCGGCGAGGGCGAGGGGAATCGACGCCGCGCTCGTGTTGCCGACCCGGTCCAGGTGCACGAGGGCGCGTTCCGCGGGCAGCCCGAGCCGGTAGGACACCGATCGGAGGATCCGGAGGTTGGCCTGATGCGCCACGAGGCGATCCACCGCCGCCGGTGTCCAGCCGACCCGGCCCATGACGGAGGCCGCGGACTCCGACATCGCCGCCACGGCCGCCTCGAACACCCGCTTGCCCTGCATCGTGAAGTAGCGGTTCCATCCGGTCGAGGCGGATTCGCTGGTTCGTTCCCGGGAGCCGCCCCCGGGCACCATGATCAAGTCCGCCTGTCCCCCGTCGGAACCCAGGTGGGTCGCGAGTACGGCACCGTCCTCGTCGCGGTTTCCGGCCCGCAGCACCATGGCGCCGGCTCCGTCGCCGAAGATCACCGCCGTGTTCCGGTCCCCGGGATCGAGAATCGTGCTGAAGGAGTCGGCTCCGACGACGAGCACCCGCTCGGCACCGCCCGAACGGATCGTCGATTCCGCCAGCATCAGGGCGTAGAGGAAGCCGCTGCACACGGCCGCGACGTCGAATGCCGGGACCGGCCCGAGGCCCAGCCGGCTGGCGACGCTGGGTGCGGTTGCGGGACAGGGATGGTCGGGGGTGGTCGTCGCCAGGATCACCATGTCGACCGCGTGTTCTCCCGCGGACGCCAGGGCTCGCCGGCTCGCGGCCACCGCGAGGTCGCTCGTGGCGGTGCCGGCGGACACGAAGTGCCGGAATCCGATTCCGGTCCGCTGGCGGATCCACTCGTCGCTCGTGTCGAGGCGGTGCTCGAACGCCGTATTGGGGATCGCCTCCCCGGGAACGTATCCGCCGATTCCCGCGATCACGGCGGCGCGCGTTCCCCGGTCGCGGTCGCCCGCTGCGGTGGTCACCGCAGGTCCGATCCGGCGGCGGGCGCCGGCAGTTCGTGCGCGACCGAGCAGCGCACGGCGGTGCCGTTCCGCTCGGAGACGATGTCGCACGCGCGCCACAGCGCGCCGCCCCGGGCGAGGGAGCGGAGCGCCTCCAGCGTCACGGTGACGGGCACCTCGGCCTCGGTCTGCACGGCCGGATCGGCGGTGTGCAGAACCGTGCGGCGCATCCACAGCGTGTTGCTCGTGGCGCGGTCGATCCCGTCGAGTTCGTACATCAGGATCTGGCCGAGCTGCAGGGTCTCCACGAATGCGTCGACGAGCGTCACGTGCGGCTCGTACCGCGCGGCCAGTCCGGCACCGGGTATGCCGTCGCCGGGGCCGGCGACGAGCCTCGACCGGGCGTGCGCGACGGTACCGTCCACGCGGATGTCCTGCGTGCGCATCTCGTGGGTGCGGTACCCGTCGGCGTAGGGTCCGGCCGCGTGGGCGAGCAGACGGTCGGCCACGGCCGGGTCGAGTCGCGACGCGGGCGTCCCCACTCCGGGATGGACGACCTCCAGCTCGACCGCGAAGCCGGCGACCCGCACCCGCACCGCGTCCACGCACGCACTCCGTCCGGCGTGCTCGGCACGACCGGGCTCCACCTCGGATCGGACGTGTTCGGCTGTCACGTCCAGGTTTCCGAGGTCGTGCTCGACGGGCGCGGCGGCCGCGCGGATCACCACCGACCGCACCCACGCCGCCGCCAGATCGGCCTCGTCGAGACCGTACGCGGCCCCGATCACCGCGCCGGCCGCCCGCGTGGCGACGAGCAGAACGTCGATCGTGCTCAGGTGCGGGCGCTGCGCCGTCGTACCCTTCGTCGACCAGTCCGACGGGCATTCCACGCCGGCATTCGCCCTGATCCCGGTCGCCGGATGGTCGAGGAGACCGGCGAAGCGGAGGTTCTGCCGGACTCGGCGATAGCCGGCCCCGAAGAACCTGTCCTCGGCCGGACCGAGGTATCGGCTCGGTGAGTCCAGCGTGAAACTGCCCTGTGCCACGGCCGCTGCCATGTGTCTACCCCCAGATCACATCGGTGTCCGAACACGGTGTCCGGCACCATCGTGAACCGGCGTCGCCGCCCCAGCCAGGGTGTGTCGATCCTGGTGTCGGCACCACCACGCTGCGACCGGCCCCGACGCGGTTCGGCCGGCATCCGCGTCACCTTTCGTTGGCGCACAGGCACTTCGGAGGCGCTACGGTTGCGGTCCGTGAGCATCCGACTCGGTTACCAGATCCCGAACTTCACCTATCCCGGACCGGCCACCGGCATCTTCCCCACCGTCGCCGCCCAGGCCCGCGCGGCCGAGAGATCCGGGTTCGACACGGTGTTCGTGATGGACCACTTCTATCCACTGCCCCTGATCGGTTCGCCCGACGAACCGATGCTCGAGGCGTACTCGACGCTCGCGGCGCTCGCGGCGGTGACGACGTCGATCCGGTTGTCGGCGTTGGTCACCGGCAACACGTATCGCAACCCGGCCCTGCTGGCCAAGACGGTCACCACAGTCGATGTGATCAGCGGTGGCCGCGCCGTGCTGGGGCTGGGGGCGGGCTGGTACGAGTTCGAACACCGGGCCTACGGTTTCGAGTTCGGTTCGCTCCGTGAGCGGTTCGAACGCCTGGGGGAATCGCTCGAGATCGTCGTGCCCATGCTGCGGGGCGAACGCCCCTCGGTGGACGGCAGGTGGTACCACACCGAGGACGCCCGGAACGAACCCCGCCTGCGCAACGACCTGCCGGTGCTGATCGGCGGCGGGGGCGAACGACGGACGTTCGCCTTCGCGGCTCGTTGGGCCGACCATCTCAATATCCTGTGCGCCGCACGCGAAATACCGCGCAAGCTGGCGGCCGTCCGGGCGCGATGCGCGGAGCTCGGCCGCGACCCGGCGTCCCTGGACGTCAGTTACCTCGGCTACGTGATGATCGACGAGAACGGCGATCGCGCCCGCGATCTGCACCGGCAGTTCCTGCTCGCCCGGGGAATCGACCTCCGCCGGCTCACGGAGCGCGAATCGGCGGCCGCCACCGATCGGCACTTCGTGGGCACACCGGCGGAGGTGGCCGAGGAGTTCGATCACCGGGTGCTCCGGCACGGCATCGACCGACTGATCGTCAATCTCGTGACGAACGGCCACGAGGAGGGGATCGTCGAACTCACCGGCCGCACCCTCACAGATCTGCTGGCCGGCCGGTGAGCCGGGGAGGAGACGCTACTCGGCGCTGCCGGTGCCCGGCAGCCACTCGCGCATGATGCTCGCGTCGATCACCTGGGCGCCGAGGTCGGGGGTCCAGACGATGATGCCGCCGGTGAAGACGCGGAACTTGCCGCGTTCGTCGGGCAGCATGAGCTCCGGCCCGACCGGGGTGCCCAGGGTGCCGTCGTGCCCGCCGAGCTCGAGGTACTTCTCCTCGATGGGTGAGCCCTGCCCGGTCTCGAAGGGTTCGTCGCCGACCTCGGGGCCGGGTTCGGGCGCGGGGGTGGACGGCGGAACCGTGGCGTCGGCACCCTCCTGGACGGTGAACCAGTCGGAGCGCAGGCCCAGCTTGGCGCGCGCCTCGGCACCGGTGGTCTCGACCGTGCGGTCGGCACCGACGATGCGCACGTGGGTGACGCGGCCGCCGTCGGCGCCGAGGTTGTTGCGGCCGACGATCTCGAAGGCCTGCAGTTCGCCGACGCCGAAGGCCGTGCCGATCTCGCCGGCGGTCATCGTCTGGGCCCACTGCCGGTTGGGGGCGACGGCGTCGCCGAGGTCCTCGACGGACGGGAAGGCGCCGCCGGCGGAGTAACCGCCGGTCGAAGCGGAGAACTCGCTGGCGACGACCTTGCCGTCCTTCATGAGGACGGTGCCGCGGGTCGAGTTCACCGCCTCGTTCGTGCGCGGGTCCTCCTTGGCTGACCCTGCGTACACCTGGCAGTTCTGGCTGTCGCACGTCTGCCACAGCGGCGAGCGGTTCTCCGCCGCGGCGTAGGAGCGGGCGGCGATGGCCTGCGCGCGCAGCGCCTCGGCGCCGCCGGTGTCGGCCCAGCTGGGCAGCGACTCGGCCGGGACGACACTGAGCAGGTAGTCCTCCATCGACAGCCGGTTGACGGTGCGCGGCGCGGAGCCGTCGAGGACGACACCGAGGGAGCCGCGGTAGGGCGCGCTGTTGCCGCAGAGCTTGAGGTGTTCGGCGACGGGCCGGGCCTCGCCCATGTCGACGGGGTCCACCCACGGCAGGTCGGCGCGGCCCTGCCACAGCACCTCGCCGGAACAACCGGCGGTGACGACGACGTCCGCTCCCCCGTCCGCGGTGGGCGTCAGGTGGGCGGCCTCGCCCGGCCCGGTCTGCCGGCCGGCGACGGTCATCCCGGTGTCGGAGTACACGTCGAGGGGCGCGTCGTCCTGCCCGACGAGCCGGACCGCGATCATCGTGTTCTCGGGAAGGGCGCCGAGGGTGGTGCCGCCGTAGTAGTGACCGAGGATCCGGTCGGCGGACCAGCCGTGCTCGGTGGCGTAGCCGTAGGCGCCCCACTGGCCCATGCCGCGACCGTGGCCGTGACCGAAGCCCACGAAGGTGAAGGGGGTGTCGGCGGCCACGGCCTGGGCGACGTCGGGTTCGGCGTGCACGTGCAGCACCCCGCCGATTGCGGCGCCGACCAGCAGCGCGGGGGCGAGGCCGATCGCCGCGGCGCGGGCCGTGGCGGGCCGCCAGCCGTTGCGGAGGGGGCGCCCGACGACGAGACGCCGCCGGCGATGGGTCCGGCGGATGGACTTTCGTGGCATGCGCTGCACTCCCTCGTTCTCGCACCGTGTGCCGCCCGGACGCAGGTCCGCGCGTATCGGACATTCGAGACGGATCCTCAAGCTCAGGTTGAGGCTTAAGGTTGTCTGCGACTAGTGTGGCAAGAGTGACTGAATGAAGCAACAACAGCCACGCCAGTAACACCAGAATCACAAGTTGCACACGATTCTCGGCCGTTCCGCACTTCGGGTCGTCCGGATGACGGAGGATTCGGTTCGATTCGAGCCGGCTCCTCGGCCTCGGCCGAGCGCCGCCCGGCCGAGGCCGAGGACCGCCGCGAACACCGACAGGGAGAAGCACCGTGCCGCATCGCCGACCGAAGCCGTCGATCGTCCTGGGTGCCGTCGCCGCCCTGGCCGTCGCCAGCCCATTCGCCGTCTACGGCGTCACGAGCACCACATCGGACGTCCGCTCCACCAACGAGTCCGTCCCCATCGTCGTACCGCCCGAGATCGCCGAGGTCGTCCTCGCCTCGGTGCCCGATATCGTGATCCCGATCCACGAACTCACCGGCCTGAACCTGCCGGACCTGAGCCTGAAGGAACTCGCCGCGGGCCTGCCGGAGATCACCGCGCCCGCCCCGTCGACCACCCCGGCGCCCGCACCCGCAGCCGCCGACGTCGTCGATCGCATCGGCGCCACCGTCAAGCAGCTCACCCGCGACGCTCCGTTCAGCATGATCGCGCTGGCCGCGAAGGACGTCGCCGACACCGACGCACGCATCCGGGCCCAGCGCGACGACGGCAGCTGGGGACCGTGGACGGCCACCGAACCGATCGACACGAGCCGCTCCGACCGGACCCCCGACGAGCGGGCCGGCACCGAACCGATCTACGTCGGTGCCACCAAGGCCGTGCAGGTGCTGCTCACTCCGCGCCCGGCGCCCGAGCCGACGCTCGCCGGCGCCGAGATTCCCGCCCCGGCCGCGCCGCCGGCCGCACCCGCCCCTGCACCGGCGCCCGCTCCGGCCCAGCCGGAGCTGGGCTATGCGCCGGCGTCGTCGTCACGGCCGTTGCACGCCCAGGAACCCGCGCGGGCCGCCGCCGACGACGTCAGCGCCGTGCTCATCAACCCGGGGTCGAGCAGCGCCGACGCCGCGCTCGAGGACATCGCCGGTCCGGTCGGAGGGTCCGGACCGAAGGTGATCACCCGAGCCCAGTGGGGCGCCGACGAGTCCATCCGCTGCCAGGACGCCACCTACGACGACGAGCTCGGCGGCGCCACCGTGCACCACACCGCCGGCAGCAACGACTACTCCAAGGCCGAATCGGCGGAGATCGTGCGGGCCATCTACGCCTACCACGCCCAGACCCTGGGCTGGTGCGACGTCGGCTACAACGTGCTCGTCGACCGCTACGGCCAGATCTTCGAGGGCCGCGCCGGCGGCCTGGACAAGCCCGTGCAGGGCGCGCACGCCGGCGGCTTCAACGAGAACACCGTCGGCATCGCGATGATGGGCGACTTCTCCAACGTCGAACCGCCGAAGGCCACGGTCGACGCGGTGGGCCGCTTCCTCGGCTGGCGGCTCGCCAAGGCCGGTCTCGACCCCAAGGGCGAGACCACCATGTACTCGGAGGGCACGTCGTTCACCCCGTACCCGCAGGGCGCGGCCGTGGACCTGCCGATCATCTTCGCGCACCGCGACGTCGGCAACACCAGCTGCCCCGGCGACTCCGGTTACGCGAAGATGGACGAGATCCGTGACATCGCCGCGGCGACCGCGGCCGGACAGAGCACCACGCCCAGCACCCCGAGCGACGACTCGTCCGACCTCGTCACCGACAGTCCGCGCGCGCAGCTGCCCGACGTCGACGCGGGGGCCCCGGCCACCGGATCGGCGGACCGCCTGCCCGACACCGGCTCGGCCGAGAAGGTCGCGGACCTGGTCGGAGAGCTGATCCGGCTCACCGACAACTCGCCGCTGGCGCAGAAGTGGATCGCCGAGGGCGGCGAGACCGGCCGTCTGGGGACCGCCGTGTCCGGGATCCTGCCCGCCAAGGCGGGCTACGAGCGCGCCGAGTTCGTCAACGGCGCCATCTACACCTCGCCGAACGGCGGCGTGTGGACGGTGCTCGGCGAGATCTACAAGACGTGGCAGCGCAGCGGCCTCGACGCGGGCGAGCTCGGCCTGCCGACCAGCGACGAGTACCGCGTGCCGGACGGCTGGCGTTCGGACTTCGAGTTCGGCTCGCTGATCTTCAACGAACTCACCGGTGCGGTGACGAAGGTGCTGCGCGCCTACAACGACGCGTACGAACAGGCGGCGCCGCAGCCCGCCGGCGCTTCGGG
>NZ_JAALEG010000062.1 GCF_011058165.1 Rhodococcus aetherivorans | reverse complement strand
ACCCGCAGCCACCCCCTGACCACCGACCCCGAACGGGTCACGACCGAGGACACCAGTGGAAACGCCGGGCAGACCGGCGAGACACTCATGCCCGAAACCGGAACAACGTCCGAAAACGATCGGAGATCAGACACAGATCAACGACGGTGGATCAGGGCTGAGCCGTTAGTGCCGCCTCTTCGCTCGCCCGCTGTTCTGCTTCGCGAGCATGTTTGTTGGCCTGCATTGCGATCCACACAGAGGCGAGCGCCAGTGCCGTTGCGCCAACTGCGCTCGCCCAAGCGCCGGCCGCCGCAGCCTTGTCGCTGTTGGCGTTGTTTCCAGCGGTCCAGCCGAACCATTCGATGCCCGCCCATCCCGCGAGGACCACGAGCGCGACTGCGATGAACGCGCCCCCTATCACTAGGACCAACGGCACCCATGGCCTGCTGATCGGTCCGAGGTCGCTCCTCTTCCGGAGGTCGGGGTCCTTGTCCACGTTCTCGTACGACACGCCGCGATCTAACCAGACGGGCGTCCGGCCGAGGGGCCATGACTCACGGTGTCTTCAGAACACGCGGCCGGCGGCAGATGGCTAAGGCTATCCGAAGAGTTTTCCACACCATTCATCCCCATGTGGATAAATTGCCACAGAATCCTATTGCAATCAAGTTCCTAATTTGTCATACTAATTTCAGAAAGAAACAACTGAATAAGGAGCCAACTATGGATCACTACTACAAACTAGGGAAGCAGGCATTTCATAACGGCGAGAGTCGTAACCCATTCCTCAACGATGAGATCGCTCAGCTGAATGAAGCGCGGCCACAGGTCGGTTCAACTCTGAAGGAAATGACCGCATTTGCCAAAGGCTGGGACGCAGAGAACTGGAAAGCCAGCGAGGCTGAGATAGAGGCAGCACTAATTTAATCGTGGCCTAGCCCACAAGGAAAAAATGAATATGGTACGGGAACTCAAATTTCGGGTATGGGATGGCACAAAGATGCTGCCCGCCGAGGACATTACGCAGGCGCCGAAGTATCGGACGTGGTTGGGTCATTTTGACTACGGGGTTCCCATGCAATACACCGGCTTTCATGATGACCTCGGTGTTGAAATATATGAGCGAGACATAGTGTACGCCAACGGCCAGCTAGCCATAATCAGCTGGAACGATGCTGGTGGATTTTTCGATCTTGTCCTCAATGATCATGCGGATGATGACATGCACATCGATTGGTTGCTAGGCGACGCTCTGAACGATCGTCCTGGAGGTAAGGAGAAGTTGCTGGTCATCGGCAACATCCACGAAAACCCCGAACTACTGAACCAAGCTAACGCGGCCTAGCCCGCAAGGAAAACTGAATATGAACCATCAACCATCACCCACAGACCAATCGAAGAACCACACCAAGCGCTACATCATCATCGGCCAGGTCGTCCTCTTCCTCCTGCTTGCCGCGTTCGGCGGCTCTAGCAGCGACAACCCAACGAACACGACCACGAACCCATCTGCGAGCGCGGAAGCCTCCACAGAGGCTCCCACGCAGCCACAGGCACGGAAGACCTGGGTGAAGGTCGCGGAACTATCCGGCACCACCAACAAGCGCGGCGACGTGTTCGAGCTCAATGGCGGCAAGCAGCGGATCGTCTACACCGTGGCCGGCCAGTACAGCCCGTACGTGAACATCTACGTCATCCCCGAAGGCAACAGCCTGGAACGCGACGGTGGATTCCCCGAAGTGACGATGGCGAGCGTGAGCGGCGAGACGCTGATGTACAAGGGGGCGGGGCGGCACTACCTGGACGTTTCTGGCAATGGCGACTGGATGGTGGCCGTCGAGGAAGAGCGGTAGTTCATGGCCAAGACCATCACCATCAGTGGCGAGACGTACGAGTTCTTACGCCGCACCGCACACGAGCTAGAGACACAGAACAACCGCCACACAGACACGCCGATCTTCCGCATCTACGAAGAACAGAAGGTCGAGCGACGCGAAGGTTGCGGTGACCATGTCGAGCGTCTGGATTACGAAGGCGCAGAAGAACACTACTGCGACGCGTGCAAGGCAATCCTTGAGAATACCGACTACGACTATGACCAGTTGCCAGATGTGTTCAGTGACGCTTGCGACTGTAGGTACTCAGATGGCGCTACGTGGACCTTCGACAAGGAGCTACTTCCTGCGAAGGGCGGCTACGACGGCGTTGCATTCCTGACCGAGAAGGCCGCCGAAGAGTACCGCGAAGCCAATCACTACCACTTCAACGAGGGCGGTGTCGTTTACGCGGAGAGCGCGTTCCGCAACCACGAGCTGAAGGGGTTGATCGCGGCCGTCAAAGAGATAGCGGAGTCTGCGGCATGATCGACACCATCTTCACCCCGGTCATCGTCGTCCTGACCCTGACCTACATCTACTTCTGGCTGGTCGCCCTCCATGCCCGCCGCAACGGCCACATCGACACCTCCGACGTGTCGAACCGTGAAATCGCCGGACTGTTACGCCGCCGGCTGAATGGCAAGCACCCGCACCTGTTCACCATCCAAATCACCACCCGTGGCGGTTCCGTCCCGGTCGTGCGCCGTGGCATCGAGTACGTCGTCAAGTCGGCTATCAAGTACCCGGTACTCCAGGGCATAGTTAAGGTTGAGGTCATCACCGAGAGCCATGAAGACAAGCGGGCAATCGACTCGGAGTTCCGCAAGGCAATCGTGCCCGTCACCGTCTACGTGCTACCGAAAGACTACGAGACACCGAACGGCACCAAACTCAAGGCCCGTGCCCTGCACTACATGGTCGAGCTGCACCGGAAGAACCCGACCAACAGCTACATCGTCCACTACGACGAAGAGTCCGTGTTTACCGAAGACAACCTGGCCCGCCTGGTGCGCAACCTACTGAAGAAACCAATCGGCATCTCGGAAGGCTCGATCAGCTACCCGCTGGAATACATGGACTCGGAGCTGATGTGCCGGACGATGGAAGCCAACCGCCCGTTCGGGTGCCATGAGTGCTACCTAGTCATGAGCGATGGCCTTCCGGTTCACCTGCACGGCTCGAACCTGGTGATCCAGGAGCGCATGGAAAACGAAATCGGCTGGGACATCGGCAAGCTTGACGGCAACCCGCTGATCGCGGAAGACCTGGTGTTCGGCCTGATGGCCTACCTCAAGTACGGCAAGTCAGCCTTTGGCTGGCACCGCGTCGAGATGATCGAACAGCCGCCGTTCACGATCGAACAGGCATACAAGCAGCGCGAACGCTGGGTAATGGGCGCACTCCAAGGCGTCGCCCATGTGCGGACGCTACCGGGTTGGAAGAAGCTGTCCCGCGCCGACCGCCTGAAGATCCGGGCAACGATCCCGCTACGGGTCGCCACCTACGCGATGGGACTGCCTATCTCGATCCTGTCCATCCTGACCTGGAGCTTCTACCTAGGCTTCCACCTCACCAGCTGGGCACTCGGCAATGCCGTCCCGACTGAGTTCAGCCTGCTCGGACTACCGGGACTGGCAATGTGGCTGGGAGGCAACCAGATCGGACTATGGCAGAACCTGCGCTACACCGACCTGACGACGCGGCAGAAAGCCGTGGAGCACGTCAAGGTGCTCGCCACGACACCGTTCAGCGGGGTGTTTGATACGGCGGGGCCGGCCGCTGCCGCAACCAAGTGGTTGGCCGGTATCAAGACGGTGGGGTGGACGCCGACGATCAAGATCAAGGGACAAAAAGAATACGGCGTTGAGGCCGTGGGGGAAGTGGCATGAGTGACAAAGAGATTCTAGAGAAGGCCATTGATCGCGCCGTCGAGGGCGGATGGAAGAACGAGGAGATGTACTCTGCTGACGATCACGGGTTAGGAGTGCGACTCTTCAATCCTGGACTCGGTGAGTATGGCGGCCATGAGGACGTCAGAGTACTGATTTTCAGTCACGACTTCGCCAAGGCTCTTTTTCCTCTAGATGGACTTAAGGTAACCCATTCAAAAGGTAGGATGTCGACCCCTACCTTGGGCCGTGTGAGCCCACATACTCGGCGGCCAGCACGACCAAGGAAAGGCTCATGGCAGTATCACTTACAAATGATGGCGATTGCCGAAAACCCAATCAAATACCTGGGAGAACACATGTAAATGGAACGCACTACCCGCAAACGCTATACGAAAGCTGAGGTACCACAGCACCTTCAGAACGCCACCGCCGCCGACACGCTTGAGCAGATCCTCAAGATGCCTGGCGAGATGGACGACACCTACAATCGCTACAAGATCCGCCTGAGCCTTGGCAACATGGCGCTACTCGCTACCCAGGGTCTCCACGAGTTTGGCAACACGCTGCCACGGTGGAACGACGATTTTCACCGCTCGGTCATCATGGGCGAGAAGGCGTACTACATCCGACGCCCTGCCTTCAAGAAGGAACTCAACGAAGAGACAGGCGAGTACGAGGAGAAGCTTGTCGGCTTCCCGTTCGTCAAGTGCTGGTTCGGCGTCAATCAGACTGAGGGCGACGAGATGCCACCGCACCAGTCTCCGGAGTACAGCATTCCGCAGCTGCTAGAGACATACGGCATCGAGGAAGAGCCGTTCCGCCACGTGAACGGCAATTGCCAGGGGTATTCCTACGCCAACCGCATCGCGGTCAATCCGATCGCGAAGTGGCCGGACAGGACCAGGCTGCATGAAGCGGCTCACTACCTGGCAGGCCATACCGTGCCTGAGTTCAACGAGACGTATCAGGACAACATGCACCGAGGACGAGCTGAGTGGGTCGTCGAGACGGCAGCACACATCGCGCTGAAGATGGCCGGCCTAACCCACCTGATGAACGAGAATGCGAGCCGCTACTACACCGAGAACTGGCGACAAGGCCAGGACATCCCGGATGAGGACTGCAAGCAGGCGATCAGCATTGGGGAGAAGCTGCTCAAGGGAATGCGCGTATCCGCTGCGAACTTGTTGACCATCGGAGAGGGAAACAATCAAATTTTAGAAGCCGGACGACCGGCAGGGGGAGAAGTATGAGCAAGAAAGCAATAGTCACGAGCATCACCCAGCACGAGGTAAAGCTGTTAGGGCCTGATGATTGGGACGGATATGAGAAGAACCGGCCGGGTAAGAACTGGGAGCTAATTGAGTACGTAGACTTCAAAACCAAGGAGGGTAAACCGCTTCGTGTGTGGACTCCTAACTACACGCTGAAGTATTGGAAGTTCCGCGATCATAGCAAGCTAGAGATTGTGGGGCTATCATGAGCCAACCACAACCCCCAGCAAAGAGTGAAGATGTGCTGCGCAAGAGAGCTGGCGGCGATGAAGTAATCGCATTCATGGAGTCGGCTGGCTTCAAACTTACAGTCAACCCTCCGTACAACACCTACGGACTCTGGGCTAAGGAGTCAGAGCCTCAAATGACAGAGGGGCTACCGCAGGCGATATTCATGTATGGCCTAATCAATCAAGAAGCCGAAGCCCACGCCACCAAGCACCTCCTCGACCTCATCGGCCCCAACGAACCAGTAGACGGCTTCTCCAAAGACCCGAACCGGAGTGTCCGGCCAGCGGCGCGAAATGAGGTGAGGGATGAGCTACGGGCGAAGATTGAGGCTTGGGCTGGCGGTGAGTCGTGATTGACTACCAAACCCTACGTAAGACCGTCCAGGACGCCGCAACGCGCAGACATGAGTCGATGGCCGGCTTGACGCCTAAAGCCGCGCAGACGTGCTCTAACCAACGTCCTGGAGCGATTCATTGAGCGGTCCATGCCGGAGCGACCGGACTGGGACATCGCCTGCGACTGCAGGTTCTAGCGGTGCCGATGCGGTTTAATCAATCCTCTGGAGCGAAGCTGGGTAGGTAGTGCGCGAGGAGGACAGTTGGACGGGCAAGAGTACTACCACGGGGTCATCGGCAAGGTACTCCAGAGGATGGGTGTGGTCCTCAACCAATACCTTGAGAAGGCTGTTGGTACCCGCTGGGTGGAGGAACTACGCGCACGAAATGACAGAAGGACGGAACTGCGACTAGGTCGCGGCGACGTCGCGGTCGCGCTTGAGCTTCTGTCGTACAGCATACTGGAATCGCGAGGCTATATATGGGGGCCATACCAAAGAGCACTTGCAAGCGAGCTTCGCTACCATCGAAATAATTGGGCGCACATGGAAGATGTGCACTACTACTCTACCCATCGGATGCTTGATACTGCTGCTCTTCTCTATGCAGAGCTTGGACTTAAAGATCTGTCTCTGGAGATCAGGGCAATGCAGAGAGATGTCATGCGTTTCTGGCTAGAAAGTCAGAATGTGACCCTCAAAGGGATGTGGCCCGTCCTTTTTCATCTTGAGACTGAGATTCAGGATAGGATGGCGACCGAGCGTCTTCTAGCGGAGACTGCAGGAATAACGCCAGGGTCGCGCCTCACATTACCCTATTTTGAGGGTTACTACGGGCCTATCGTTGTTGATCGTTGGAATGAAATTTATACTGTGGGTCATGAAGCGATCAGGGAAGGCGAGGTATTCTTATCGGTTCGTCTCGGCGATCGAATCGCCAGGTTGAAGGCGCCGTCTGATGGAATGATAACCGAGGCGATCGTAAAGTATGGCGATCAAATTGAGCCTGGGAATGCACTATGTTCGTTCTGGCAGAAGCGCCAGGGATTCGATGAGCATCGGATATCTTATGCGACGGATTTCAACGAGGCGTACGATACGGAATTTTCTGCTAACGAAAAAGCTATAGTAGTGCCGCCCTTGAAGCCATCAGTTCAGCTGGCGATGATCAGCCTTTGGAATAATGTGGAAGGCGAGTTCGTGCGAAGAGATCATCCTCTATTCGACTTGTCAGTCGACGGAGTCGATCTGACTGTCATGTCTGAAGTGGACGGCGTAGTGTCGAAGATCTTTGCACACGAGGGCAAAATCGTTAAGGGCGGTGAGGTAATTGGGGTCATTTCCCGGAGACAGTAAAGCCTGAGAGAACCGAGCGTGCGGTACCAGGTTCCTAGCGAGCGTACGTGCCGGCCTGAGTCTCGAAGAAGTTGTCGATGCGGTCAAGGATGGCAGGGACGTGCTGCTGGGTTTTGACCGTAAGGTAGAACTTGGCGGTTTCGATAATGTCTAGCTTGTTGTCGCGGGTTACTTTGATGGGGTTCATGTTTTGTGTTTCCTGATTTAGCTTTATGTATATATAGTATCATGGATTGTACCAAAAGTCAATACAAATCGCTATTGACGAACTACTACTGAAAATGATGGTCTAATTACCATACGAGTGCCCAAAAAGCCGGGGTGGTATCGAAATTGTCAAGGGTGGTGGGCGACGCTTCCCGAAGCCGCTAGGGGCCTCCGCCGCCCACCTGGGCTACCCTATCACCCGTATCGCACGTATGTTCGAGAGATGGCAGGCCTCTACCGCGCACCTGCAGGCTGGGCAGAGCGGGCACCGTCGCACTGCACGAACGGCCACTGCCTCGGACCACGCAAGGTGCTAGTCGGCATCCAGGCTTGCGATTGCGGGAAGATACACCGGACGCATACTTGCCGGACGTGCGGTGACGTGGTGTTTACGCCGGCTCTCGGGGAGTCGTGCCGCTCAAGATCACTCGATGAGCGCTGAGGTGCGATACTGCGCGGATGTTTGGCGAGATTTGTGTCGCTCTCGATGACCTCTGTGCCTTTCCCTTCCGGGCATCCGTGTGGGGCACGGCTGGACAGTGGGCGTCGGCCCTGATGGCAGGATTATCGCTCATCTTCGCTTGGTACGTGATTTTCCGAGATCACCGAAGAGAAGAGCGCAAGCATGTGGTTACCGTTGCTGGCTGGATAGAAGAAGATGGCATCCGGCGTGACGGTTACGTGGTGAACAGTGGGGACCTGCCAGTCATCAGGCCCAAACTCGTCATGGTGCCACGCCGATACCCTGCCGTGGTCTGGAAGTGGATCAAGCTACCGGCCGACGAACGCAACGGAATCAATCTGAAGCGCTCGCCCCTTTTGTCGCATACGCAGACGTTCAGCTATAGAAAAATTAAGCACGATGATCAGACTGGGAATATCAATAAACTCAGCCCTGGCGAGGAGGGGTTCGTCGACTGGTTCATCGCTGAGATGCCGACTGGCATGTACAAGTGCTATCTCACCTTCTCGGACGCTGCAGGGGAGGAGTGGGCACGCCGCATACCCGGTGGCGACGTCGTCTCGGGGCGGAAGTTGCGGCGGATGCATAAACGCGTGTCGAAACTCAAGAAGAAGTGGGATAGATCGAAGGAGCTCCAACGCCAGATGGAAGCGAATAGGAGGCCGAATGGCGAAGACGAAGGCAAGGATGAAATCGTGGGGTGATTATGGACGTAAATGCGCCTCTGTCGTATTCTAGTGGCATATGGCAGACATTGCAGAACAAGAAGAAAAGAATAAAGGCGGTCGCCCGCTAAAGTTCGCGACAGTCGCTGATTTGAAAGCGCAGATCGAGACCTATTTCAATTCCTGTGACCCGCACACTGAAATGCGGCGCGTGGAAGATGGCGTCAAGCAGGACGGCTCTACCAACTGGGTTACCCGCGAAGTCATGACCGAGCAGCGGCCGTACACCGTGCTTGGCCTGGCCAGGGCACTCCGTACCACCCGCGATACCCTCATCGACTACGAGTCTGGCAAGTACGACGACCGAGACGACACCGACCAATCTGGTGACAAGTTTTCCGACGCAATAAAAGACGCCAAGGCTCGTATCAACGAGCAGGTCGAGGAGCGGATGCTATCTGGAGAGGCACCTGCGACCCCGTCCATCTTCTGGCTGAAGAATAACGCGCAGTGGAAGGACCGCCAGGAAATCGACCACACCACTGCCGGCGAGTCAATCAATGCCTATAGCGGTCTGACAACTGAAGAACTAAGGAAGCTCGCGTCCGGGAAGTGATGGATGGGCTCGATCTCGTCCGGCGCGAGGCCCAGCTTGAGCTAGCCCGGCGCTATTTCTACGACTATTGCCAGACTCTCTACGGCGAGTTCTACGCTGACGAGCGCACCTATCTGCGGGATGTCTGCGACCGCCTGCAGGCGTTCATGGAGCAGAACGAAAGGCGCTTCCTCGTCATCAATATGCCACCGCGCCATGCCAAGAGTTTCACGGCAAAGAACTTCACGGAGTGGCTGTTCGGGAGAAATAACCGGCTCAAGGTGATGACCGGCTCCTACAACGAGACGCTGTCGACAACCTTCGCCCGCCAGGTTCGCAACACGATTGAGGAACGCAGCGCCGGCGGCCGGCCGGTGTTCCGCGACATCTTCCCAGGCACGCAGGTCAAGTACGGCGAGGCTTCCGCCAGCATCTGGTCGCTGGACGGAAATAACCAGAAGAACTACCTGGCCACCTCACCCACAGGAACGGCCACCGGCTTCGGCGCCAACGTCATACTCATCGACGACATCATCAAGAACGCCGAGGAAGCCTATAGCGCGCTGGTGCTCGAAAAGCACTGGGATTGGCTCTGTGTTCACGAGGACACCTTGGTCGATACTCCCAGTGGAAAAAGGGCAATAAAAACACTGAAAGTGGACGATAAGGTATTGTCCTACAATCTTAAGTCCAATAAAATAGAGGTAGGAAAGGTTAAACGAACGCACGGCAGCGAAAAGCAGTGCTATAAAATCACTCTCAACGATGGCAGAGAAATTACTGCGACACCCGAACATAGATTTTATACCGATAGAGGGTACCTCGAACTTAAAGATATCCTGCTCGAACTGTGGCGCGGACAAGATGGTAGACCGACAGGCGGCACTGAGGGCAATCCGTTTGAAGTCCAAGGGCATGTACTGCTCGACGACGTGCGCCAACATGGCGAACAGCAAAGCACGAGTGGGCAATACGAAGTTCAGCTTGAAGACTTGCCCGATGTGTGGGAAGTCCTACCAGCCGCCAAGGGCGAGAAGCACCTACTGCTCTATGGATTGCAAGAGAGCGGCAACGAGTCAAAGAATGTCAGGTGTGAACCACTGGAACTACAAGGACGGGTCGAAGATGCATCTCAGTCGACTCGGCAACTGGGCCGGTGTCAGGGGCCGGTTGAAGCAGCAGCACCCGTGTTGTGCGAAATGCCGCAGGACGCAGAAGCTGCATGTGCATCATCTGGATCGCGACCGCAACAACAACGTGGAGTCGAATCTAATAGTCCTCTGCGCCTCTTGCCATATCAGATATCATCGGTTTCACGATTACCGGGGGATGAGCTTTCAAGAGTTTATGACATCGAAGTCGAAGGAAATCACAACTACTTTGCCAATGGCGTCCTAACTCACAATTGCAACACGATGATGCAGCGTACCGAGGGCCACGACTGGAAAGTCATCATCATCATGACCCGGTGGTCGACCGATGACCTCGCCGGACGGGTGCTCGCCTCGTACGAAGACGTCGAGCTCATCACCTACAAGGCTGTCCAGGACGACGGCACCATGCTGTGCGAATCGATCTTGAACCGCCCCGACTACGACCTCAAGACCAAGGAGATGAACCGCGACATCGTCGAGGCCAACTACAACCAGCAGCCGATCGACATCAAGGGCCGCCTGTTCAGCGACTTCACTGTCTACGAGTCACTGCCTGAAGGCCAGCACAAGCGGTGGAACTACACCGACACGGCCGACACGGGCGCCGACTTCCTCTGCAGCGTCGACTACATCGAGCATGAGGGCAACGTCTACGTCACGGACGTGGTGATGACCGATGAGGCTATGGAGACGACGGAATCGAGCGTCGCGGCGATGTTGGACGCGGACGAAATCAACGAAGCCACCATCGAGAGCAACAACGGCGGTCGTGGCTTCGCCCGCAATATCGAGCGAATCCTGCAGGACGTACACGGCAACAAGCGGTGCGTCGTCAAATGGGTGGCCCAGACTGGCAACAAGGAGGCCCGCATCCTCGCGTCCAGCGCCTGGGTGAACAAGCACGTCATGATGCCCTACAACTGGAAGCATCGCTATCCGGAATTTTACAAGCAGCTGATGACGTATCAGAAGAAGGGCAAGAACAAGCACGATGATGCGCCGGACGTACTGGCCGCAATCTACGAGCGAGTCGCGAACCCCGACAAGAAAGAGCCACGTCTGCGAGTACTTGGCGTATAGCTATTTCAGGGCTTTTGATTTAAATTTAGAGACAGAGATATTTAGCGCGTCAAGCATATATGCCAAAAGACAAAACCCCACTCAGAGTAAAAATCGCAAGCAAAATCGCCGGCAAGGCATTCGTGCCGAGTCTTGCCTCTATCGACGCGAGGCTGGCCGGCGGCGTCAACATCATCCATGATTACCGGGACAAGCAGTCGCAGCTTGAGGCCAACCTCGGCTGGGTGGCAGCCGCCAACGAAGCGATCGTCCAGCGCATCCAGAGCGTGCAGATTCGTCTGTACCTCAAGCACCCGGACGGGACACGCGAAGAAGTCTTCGACCATGACCTGCTCGACCTGATCAAGTCACCCAGTGCCGTCCACCGATACGGCCAGTTCGCCGACCTCCACCACACCTACGTCAACCTGACTGGCGAGGGCTACATCCTGATGCTCGACCGCAATGGCCAGCCGATGGAACCGAGCAAGGGCCGTCTGCCAGCGTCGCTGCACATCCTGCCCGCCCATATGACCGACTTGAAGCTCGACAAGACGAACTACTACCAGAGCATCGTCAGGTGCAACGGCAATGAGTACCCGATCAACACCGTCATCCGTGACTTCCTCCCTGACCCGCTTGACCCATACCGCGGTCGTTCGGTAATCAGTCAGGGCGCGACGACTATCGACACCGACCAGCAGATGAAGTCCTGGAACCGCAATGTCTTCGCTAACGACGCGCGGCCGGGGATGGTGTTCACGACCCATGAAGAGCTGAGCGACGAGGCCTACGAGCGCCTGAACCAGCAGATCAAGGATCAGCATTCAGGGGCGGCCAACGCCTACAAGCCGCTGCTGCTCGAGAACGGGTCAGTCCAGCCGTACATGCTCAACCAGCGCGATCTCGACTTCCTGTCCAGCCGCGCCTTCTCTCGTGACGAGATTCTGGCCATGATGCGCGTCAGTCCGGCCATGCTCGGCATGGTCGAAAACGTCAACAAGGCGAACAATGAAGCCGCGCTTCAGATTCATGACGTTATCCACACCATCCCGAAGCTCACACGCAAAGTAGAGCTGCTGAACGCCGTGCTAGTCACCCCCTACGACCGCAAGTACGAGTACGGCTTTGAGAGTCCGGTCGGCGAAGACCAGGCCGCCAAGTTGGCCGAATCAAGCGCGGGCGTCAACAACTGGATGACCATCGACGAGGTTCGCGCTGAATATGGTCTCGATCCGCTACCTAATGGCATCGGAAGCCAGCTATACGCCCAAGGCATCATGACGCCGCTGAGCGTCATCAGTAACCCGCCAAAGAAGCCGGCCACCGATCCTGTCGACGATCCGGAAGATGATGAGCCCGAGGAAAAGCCGGAGGACAAGGAACCGCCCAAGGAGGGCAGTTCAGCAGGCAAGGCCTTGCCGAAGCGTATTCAACGGCAGAAGCAGATCAGCGTCAACGACTTTCCAGACCTCTACGACGACCTCGACATTGATCCGAGTGACTTGGGTTGCATCATGCTCGACACTGAGACTCTGGACGTCATGAAGCACCTACCTGAGGACTTTGCAGACGAACTTGTGCACGCAACTACTCGCCACGATCACGCCATGGGAGCCGTCGCAGAAACCGAAGCGCACGTCACGCTGCTGTACGGACTGCTTGAGAATGGCAACGTGTGGAAGGACAAGGTTGACACCGTCCTGAGCGACTGGAAGATCGAGAAGGTCAAGATCGACGAGGTCGGCTACTTTGAGACACCGGACAGCTACGCGGTTATCGCTCACATTGAGAAGACTCCCGAGCTGATCGACGGTCGCGAACGGCTGACGCTCCTACCGCACATCCAGACGTTCAGTGAGTACAAGCCGCACCTGACGCTTGCGTACGTGTCGAAAGACGCAGACGTGGACAAGTGGGTAGATGCACTCGGTGCTGTGTACAACGGCACGACAATCAAAGCCAAGGGCATCAACTACGGCGACCTTCCCGATGACGGTGATGAGGGTAAGAAGAGCTACCCAAAACCAAGGCGCTGAGCCGCGAAGACGTGGGGGAGCAGAAAGCGCTGGCCTATACCCAGAAGGCGTTCTTCTATGAAGAGCAACTACTACAGGCCCTTCAGGTGCAGTTCAACCGCCAAGCCGACATCATCCTCTCGAATCTCACCGCGAAGCCCGTAGAACGCGTGCTGAAGGCCAATGGCGAGCAAATTCGCGCCAAGGATTACGTCAGCGTCCTGCTCGACTGGGATGCGGCCGACGAAGACATGAAGGCAGCCGTGACGCCGCACATCCTGCAGGTCATCATCGAGACGGGCCAGCAAGCCATGCGCGACCTGGGACTCGATCCTGGACTGTACGAGCCATATGCCGAAGCAATCCAGCTGTACATGGATGCGCGCGCCACGAAGATCGCCACCGACATCAACGACACGACCGAGCGACAGATTCGCGCTACCTTGACGGAAGGCATCAATGCCGGCGAGAGCGGCATGGAACTACGTGCGCGAGTTGAGGCAGTCATGGGAATCGCGGCAACCACCCGCGCCGATTTGATCACTGTGACGGAAGTTGCCAGGGCGCAGAGCGCGGCCGACATCTTCGCATGGGAGCAGAGCGGAGTGGTCGAGGCCAAGGAGTGGTACACGGCCAAGGATGAACGAGTATGTCCGTGGTGCAAGGACATGCACGGCAAAGTCATCGGACTGGACGAAAACTACTTCGACAATGGCGATGTTCAAGTCGTCACCACAACCAATCGCAAGGGCGAGGAAGTCCAGCGCACGATGAATCACGATTACGATGATGTGCCCGGTTGCCCGCTCCATGGGCGGTGTCGCTGCACGTTGTTGCCAGTCAGGAAGGAAATTTGAGTAAGAGCGCCCTAACCGGCGCTCTCTTCTTTCTGGTTACCGTCGGACTTCGCGCGTGCAAGCTTCCCAGTCAGATCCCCGCTGACTAGGCGTCGAGGTAGGAATCCTTTGTCAGATAGCGCGTATTGAGTTACCACGACTAGCAGGGAGTGATAGTGATTGAAATCTTCGAGTGCCTGTTCCCAGTCATCTTCCTCAAGGTCGGGTGTGAAAGCGATAGCCGCAGAACTAAGAAGGTTGGCGGCATCAGCCACGGCTTTTGGCGCAATAAGGACAAGCTCATAGTGCTTCAGATCGACCCGTTCGGCCCGCTCGGTAAGGCCTTCTATGGAAACCTCATATCGCGTGAGGTTGCGATCAAGCTCATCACGTTCTATTTGCGTCATGCTTCCGATTGGCTTACTAGCGGTGTGTTTGATAATAGCGTCGAGCTCCCTAGCCTTTTGTAGCGTGTCTCTCATTGAGCGCGCCTCAACTAGCAGCTCAGAGCAAAGCACTCGGATGTCGTTATCCCATCGGCGGTGGTCCTCGTAATTCCGCTTCCGGCGATCGCTTAGAAACGTGGACAACAGCGATAAGAGGCTTCCACCGATCACCCCGGCGGCGGCTACGGCTGGCACTACCCATAGGGGCGCTGTTGGTGCGGTCTGAGTCGTCGCCTGCGCAAGAATCATGATCACGTCGCGACAGTATCAACCCAGAACAAAGGATCAACGGCAAGCGTTTCCCCCACATGCCGGTGATCCGCTTGGACCATATCACGAGTCGAACAACTGTGCGATACTCGTGTCAGATGCAGTACATCACCGACTTCCATCAAGCCGAACTAAACGCCGCAAAAGCAATGCGCGCATGGGGTTTCGTTGATGCGGTCGCGACTACAGGCGGTGCGGATGGTGGCCTGGATGTCCGTTCTAGTCGCGCTCTGGCACAGGTGAAATGGCGCAGCGGCAAGACAGGACGTCCCGAAGTCCAGCAGCTCTACGGCGCCAGGGCGGCCGGCAACCACCAGCTGTTCTTCTTCTCCAAGTCCGGCTACACCAACGAAGCGAAAGCCTATGCAGACAGCGTCGGCGTGGCGCTCTTCGTCATCGACGCCGCTGGGGGAGTCGTAGCGGCGAACCGACATGCACTGCCGTTCGTGACGAAGTGGTGGGCACTGCCGTTCGTGGATGTCACGCTCGGTGAGTGGGCTTTAGTGGCGTTATTCATCGCAGCGCTCGGTGCGGGAATCGTCTTCATGTTAGTGCTAGGCGCCAACTGGTAGCTATTGATTATTTCGGTCTATGTGTCGTATCTTAAAGCCAGAGATACTCACATATGCCAGAATTGAAAACCAAACTACACAACATCAAAAGCACCTCGATAGACGACAAAAACAAGACTGTCGTGTTTCGAATTAGCGATGGCAAGCCCGACCGTCACGGTGAAATTGTCGACCAGAAAAGCTGGGACTTCACCGACTATATGCAGAATCCGCTGCTGATCCTCAACCACGACAGCTCGGACATCTCAAACGGCGTAGGCCAAGCCGAAGAGCTGTGGTATGACGCCGATGACGACGCCACCTACGGCCGTTTCAAGGTCATGACTGAGGTCAGTGAAAAGGCGGCCCTCGCATGGAAGCTCATCAAAGCCGGCATCCTGCGCACCGTATCGGTCGGCTTCATTCCCGACGATATCGAGTGGACCGATGACGGCACTCCGATACTGAAGAACAACAAGCTTCTGGAGACCAGCCTGGTGCTGGTTCCGGCGAACCCTCGCGCCGTCGCCCTCGGTATCAAGAGCGGCCTGCTGACGCGCAAAGACGCTGGCTACATCCAGGAGTCCATGCGTAAGGAGCTGGAGTTCATTGACCAGCAGTTGAAAAGTGAAGACGCCCCCGAAGGGCAGGAGAAACAAGTGGAAGAGGTGATTTCAAAGCTAGACAAGGCACTCGAAGCGATCGAGGAAACCAGCACTAAGCTGGCCGAACTCGACACGAAGTTCGAGTCCGTATCAACCGAACTGGAGACGATCAAGTCAACTGTCGGCGAGGTCAAGGCGAAACAAGAGGAGACTCCAACTCCACCAGCTAAGGGCGGCGATGACGACCAGCCCGGTGCCGGTGCGGAGGTAGAGATCGACGAAGACGCCGAACTGACTCCAGAACAGCAAGCCGAGTTCGAAGCCGAGCTCGCAGAACAACTAACGGAAGGTGATTCCGAGGAATAAACAGACATGGGTTTGACCATCAAAGAACTCGCTGCACAAAAGGCGAAAGAACTGAAAGCCGAAGCTAAGGCAGAGGCAGATAAAAAGTCCAAAGCAGCTATGCCAGCTGGCGCGCCTAGCGTGACTAAGAGCAAGGATGCCAAGAGCCAAGAGCAAGTAGGTGCGTGGTACAAGGCATTGGCCGACAAAGACCGCCACACGATGAACAATATCAACAAGGAGATCGCTGAAGACTACGCCAAAAAGGGACAGAACATCACGACTTCTGCTGACGGTGGCTACCTTGTGCCTACTACGGTCGCCGATAGTGTCTTGCAGAAGCGCCGCGAACTGAGTGGCTTCCGCCGCTTGGCTACCACGATCGAAAACCTAAAGGGCAAGTACGACCTACCTACCGAAGCTACTAAGCCAACCGCTTACTGGGTTGCCGAGGGTGCTGCGATCACCGATAGCAAGTCGACCTTCGGTCAGAAGCAATTGGTGCTGCACAAGATTGCCGGCATGGTGAACTTCACCTACGAATCGTTGCAGGACACCGCTACTAACCCATCGCTACAAAAGCTTGTCGAGGATCAGCTAGCCTTCGTCATCACCGCTGAAGAGAACTCTGCCATCGTCAACGGTAACGGTACGACTCAGCCATTCGGCTTCCGCTCAAGCGACATCACTCCAGCAAGCGTCGCTCAAGTTGGTGCTGGTCTTGAGTACACCGACATCACCAAGCTACGCCGTACTCTAGCTTCCGCGTACCGCCCATTCGGTGTCTTCGTGACTTCGAGCGCTGGTGCTGAGGCCCTAGAGAACGTCCGCGACTTGCAGGACCGCCCAATCTGGCGCGAAGGCCTAGCCGGTGGTAATCCAACTACCGTCTTGACTCGCCCAATCATCGAAATGGACGAGATCCCAAGCAACTTGGGCGCTGGTACTGACAAGACCGAGATCTGGTTCCTAGACCCAAGCTTCTACTACCTAGGTACTGGCGAGGCTATGCGCATCGACTGGGGTACCAACGATGACGACTTCAGCCGCGACCAAATCAAGTTGCGCCTGATCGACCGCATCGGTGGCCGCCCAACCTTCGGTGAGGCATTCGCGAAGTTAACCGGCGTTAAGTCGAGCTAGTCGAGGTCTGATATGGCAGACGTACTAGTACGTTTCACTGCCGATCTGACCCTCCGCTGCACAGGAGACGAAGTTCTCCTGTCAGCGGCCGAGGTTGAGGCAGTGGACAAAGAAGCAAAGTTCCTAGGCATCGAGCACCCGTATGAGGTGGTCGAGGAAGTGGTTGAAGAAGCCGCTGAGCCAGCCCAGGAAGAAACCGACACTGAACCTGCTGTAGAAGCTGTTGAGGCACCTACGGAAGAGCCAGTGGTCGAGGAAGTGGTTGAAGAAGCCGCTGAGCCAGCCCAGGAAGAAACCGACACTGAACCTGCTGTAGAAGCTGTTGAGGCACCTACGGAAGAGCCAGTGGTCGAGGAAGTGGTCGAAGAGCCACAGGTTGAGACTAAGTCTAAATCAAAGAAGGGAGCCAAGAAGTAATGGCCCGAACTATCCGACAATCAGTCAACGTATTGGCCGGCACGACCGGCGCGACCCTGCGCGACGCTTATGACGCGCTGGCAGATAAGGGCGAGGTAACGGCAGCCGAGGACATCGTCCTTGCAGCCAACGTGGTCCACAAAGACGTGACCGTCACTGCGGCCGGCACATCCGGAACTGCGACTGTCGTAGCCGGTTCGAAGATCCTGGGTATCTACCCAGTTTCCAACCAGGACCAGCTGGTCGACAGCGTGGCAATCGCCGACACTACCCTGACCGTAACGCTGGCAGCAGCAGCTACCGCGGACAACGTCTTCAAGGTCGTCGTCCTGGAACCGTAACGCCAAGACGCTGAACGCTAAATCGGCGCTATTCATTTAGCGCCGATTTTGTTTTATAGTCTAAACAGAATATGAGCCAGATTATCACCCCCGACCAAGTAGCCGAACGTACCGGAGCCAGCAATACAGATGCCGCCCTTGTCGCGAGCGCCATCAATCAATTGATCGAGACTACGACCGGTCGCTGCTGGGGTGAGTCCAAGACGGTCACTGAGGTCTACGACGCCGCCAACGTGCTCTGGCTGGACAAGATGGATATCACCGCTGTTGCATCGGTCAAGGTTGGCCTGCCGAATCAGCTTCCGCGCACGGAGCTTGAGGCCGGGAGCTACAGCTTCAACAAGTATGGCCGCGTGGTGCTGTCCTATGCGCCCATGCGTGCGCTACCGCCACTGACCAGTGACTACGTCGAGGTGACCTTCACTCATGGAGTGCCGGCGGATGGGATTCCAGCTGATTTGATCCTGGCCGCACTCAACCTCGCCAGCGACTACTACTCGCACTCCGTCGAGAACGGTGGCAAAGAGGTCGGTGAGGAAAGCATCGGCTCTTACCGCGTGTCCTACCGTGGCACGGGTGGAAACCAACGCACCGGAAACCGTGATTGGCAGGTGGTGAACGCCTACGCCAAGCGGAGGGTGTAGCGGTGCTGCTGCGGCATACGTGCGCCGTCAAGCGGGCGGTCCCGCTCGGTACCAACGGGCGCAAGGAGAAACAGCAGCTCTACGCCAGCGTGAAGAGTCTGTTCATCCCTATGCCGACGCGGGCGGAGATGGAGAACCAGTTCAGCCCTGGAACCGCCTACGACGTGTACTTCCCCGCTACGGCAGACATCAAGACCGGGGACCAGCTGGTGTGGGACGGGGACATATTCAACGTGAAGGCTGTTCGTAGCTACAAGGTGCCAAGAATCGCGCACAAGCACGTTCTGGCCACGCGTGAGGCGTTCTAGCCATGAAGGTGACTATCGACTCGGAGCAAGTCCGTCGGACGTTCAGCGCCTATCCTGTGCAGTCCATACGGGTATTGCATCGACTGATCGAATCTAGCGCCATCGACGTGCAGCGCAAGATGCGCGAAGAAGCTCCGGTCGGCGCGACTGGCGATCTACGTCGGTCCATCAAGTACCGCATGGACCGTTCGAACCTGGGCGCCGAGATTTGGCCGGACATCAGCTATGCGCCGTACGTGGAAAGCGGCACGCGCCCGCACTGGACGAGCATCAAGGAAGGGACGTCGCTGCGGAAGTGGGCGAAGCACAAGGGCTTCGACGAGGCCGGCATGCGCAACCTGCAGCTGTCGATCGCCTCGAAAGGTACCAAGGCCAACCCGTTCGTTAAGCCGACCTTCGACACCATGAAGCCGCGGGTTGAGCGCGACATCATCAGCGGCTTCAGTCGATTCGTCGAGCGGGTCAATCAAGGAAATATCTAGGAGGTATATGGCGACATCGAAATCAAAAGACATCAAAGACGCACTGGTCACGCTACTGACTGGACTGCAGTTGGACGGCGAGCCCGCCTTCGCTCAAGTCAAAGGCCACCCACGCGGTGAGTTCAACAGCTATCCAGCTGCGCGGGTACTCCCAGACGACCAGAGCACGCAGAAGGGTGCTCAAGGCCAGAACGACCGCACCGTCAATCTGCTTGTCCGGCTTCACGTCGAGTCAGATAAAGACGCCAGCGAGTTCGACAAAATGTATATCCTGACCGACCTGGTACTGGATGCATTGGACTCTGAAGACTACGACGGCAACTTCGTAGACACCCTGCAGGCCGAAGAGCTGAACGCCTCGCGTGGCGATTGGTTTGACACCGATGGTCCAGCTGGGCCGATATTAGCGTGCGATATCGCGGTCGCAGTATCCTATAGCAAAGATAATTAGGTTATATTAGAACCATGGCAAAATCCATCGAAGAACAATCAAAAAAAGAGATCGCCAAACGCGTCATCACGCCGACTCGCAAGTACTTCCTGCCCACCAAGGGAGTGACCGTCGAGGCCGCGGATGAAGCCGAGGCTGTCAAGAAAGCAAAAAAGAAAGACGAAGAGGTAGGTGATGTCGACGCATAACGCATACAAAAAACGCCGCGAGATGATCGTGATCGGTCCTGAATCGGCACCGGGCACAGTCGCGACCAAGAAATACGCCTTCAGGTGGCTGGACAAAGGAATCAAGAGCGTTCCAGGCATCTTGGAGAACGAGAGCGCCATGGGAGAGGACACGCGTGTCAACGACAGCGCTATCGATGTCTGGCACTCGGAAGGCCCACTAGGCGGCAAGGTGACCGAAGACGGCATCGGCTACCTGCACACTGGCATGTTCAACAAGGTCACGACGACCGGGGCAAGTGCGCCGTATACGCACGTGTTCGAGCGCGACAAGACCGTCGCTCGCCGCACCCTGTCCGTCTGGGACGTACGTCCGGCTGGCACTCGCCTGTTCAAGTCGATGTACATGGACAACCTGGAGCTGAAGGTAGAGGTCGGGGACCAAGGTGCCTGGCTGGAAGCGTCGACCGCGATGAAGGGCTGGAAACACACAGACGTCGCAGCGATCACCCCGGCCTACGTCGCTGGCGAGCGTGAGTTCACCAGCCGGCACGTGAAGGTGTACCTGGCTGATGACGTCGCTGGCCTGGCGAATACGGCGACCGCACTGGTCAAGGCACGAAGCGTCACCTTGACGCTGGAAGAGTCTGTCACCGTTGACCACTCAGTCGGCGAATCGAACGACGATCCTGAGTTCGACAGCGCACCAGCCGAGGCCAAGGGCACGATGGTCGTGAAGTACCGCAAGACCGACTTCGAAGACGACTACTTCGCCAACGCCATCCACGCCATGAAGATCGTGGTCGAGAACGGTCCATCCAAGATTGAGTACCTGGGTACCAAGGTGCGCTTCCGGGAAGTGACCGACTCCGAAGGTCGCGACGACACGGTCACGCAGACGATCAGCTACTACTTCGAGGCCGACGAAAACAATGGCGGCAAGGATATCGTTGCAACTGTAGTGAACGGCGTGAGTTCATACGCCGCTTAGCCTAACGATTGACCGAACTAATGGCCCCTGTGATAATGGGGTCATTAGTTAATTTAGGAGAATCTATGGCACTAGGATTAAACATCGTTGCGAAACGCAAAGTCAGTTTGAAAGGCTTTGCCGATGGCTGGGATGACTGCTACCTGATTGTCCGGTCGCTGAGCGAAAAGGAACGCAAGCAGTGGTCCGAAGAGGCACAGGCGCGTCAGACTGATGACGCGCGCCAGAATGATCAACTAGCTGAAGAGCTGACAAAGAAGATGGCGCTTGACGTCATCGTCGGGGGAGTTGTAATCACTACCGACGAAGATGGTAGCCAGCGGGCTGTTGAGGTGACGACCGCGGACGTGCCGGGTGTCGTCGAAGCGCTGGAGTTCTACTGGCGCAATGAAGCGGTCAGCGTCGCGACGGGGGCCGACCGTTTAAAAGCGATGATCTGAGCAATGACCTAGAAGAGTACGTCGATCTGCTGACGGAACACTTCGTTCATGGCATCTCGTTGGAGAGTTTGCCGGAAGGCATCCAGGACGACCTATTCGAGCTCGAATATCGGCAACGCTTTAGTCTTAGCGTTGAACAATCAGAGCGTGAGCCCTGGGAAGCGAAGTGGCTTGCTCGCCATGTCTGGTCGCTTCAGGCCCAGCGTGCTAATTTAATAGCAGAGGGTCAAGGCGCCCAAGACGTCTTTTGACGTAAGACATATCCCGCATGGCAAACAAAATAAATATCAAGATCGAAGCCCAAGACAACGCCTCTAAGCCAATTAGGGGCATTGTTGGTGCTAACGAAACGCTACAAAATAAGATCAGCAGCCTCAACAAGACGCTCGAGATTCAGAAGCAGCGACTGCAGGAAGCGCAGTCGAGCGGCAAGGCTAAGCAGTCGACACTGATGGCACTGCAGGCGTCGATCGATCAGACAGAACAGAAGCTCAAGGCCGCGAATGCTGAATTCGACCAGGGTTCCCAGAAAGCCGGCAAATTCGGCAGTGTTATGGCGTCTCTTGGCGGCACGCTGGCGCGCACGACCGCAGCCATTGGCGCGGCTGGGTTGGCAGCTGGAACGGCAGGGGTGACCATCGGGTTCGGCTTCAACAGCGCCGTCGAGCAGGCCGAGACCAAGCTTATGGCGTTCATGCAGAACAACGAGCGCGTTGCCGAGACGATGAAGTGGGTCAAAGACGAGGCCGCCAAGACACAGTTCAGCTTCACCGACATGGCCGACGCAGCCGCCAACCTGACACCGGTTGCCAAACAATCTGGCCAGAGCCTTGAGGACTTAATCAAACAGGCTGAAATCCTGGCAGCGACCAATCCGGCTGAAGGACTCACTGGCGCTACGTTCGCGCTGCGCGAGGCTATGAGCGGAGACTGGACCTCGATCATCGAGCGCTTCAACCTGCCCCGCAAGCGCATCAATGAGCTCAAAGAGCAGGGCGTGCCGGCGATGGAGATCATCACCCGCACCCTCGGCGAAATGGGCATCAACTACGACTTGGTAGCCAAACAGGGGCAGACCGTGTCGGCTCGCTTTGACCAGGTCAAAGACAAGCTGACCATGATGGCAGGCGCCGCCTCAAAGCCGATATTTGACCGCGTCTCCAAAGAACTCGACACCTTAGGCAAATTCGACTACACGGCCCTGGGCAATCAGATGGCCGGCATTGTATCGGGTGCGATTACGGCGTTCGATGATTTCGTACCGAAGGTGCAGGAAGTCGGAAGCCAAGTGGGCGACTACCTAGGGCCGAAGTTCGGAGCGTTGTGGAGCACTGTTCAGGAGGACCTGATGCCCGCCTTGAGTAATTTGTGGCGCAACGTCATTGAACCACTCATTCCGGTAATTGGTGGCGCACTGGTTGGAGCGCTCGGGTTGGCAGTTGACGCATTCACTATTGCGCTGCAGGTCATTTCGCCGCTTATCGACTTCTTGGCCAACAACGAAGGGATCATCTGGGGTGTTGTCGGCGCCTTTGCTGCGTTCAAGACCGCACTGGCGATACAGGCAGGGGTTGCAGCGTTCCAGACCGGGATCGCGGCGATGACGGGCGCAAGCGGCCTCGCAATGCTGACCGGAACCTTCAAAGGCGCCGCAGGCCTGATAGGGTCACCTATCCTCATGCCTGCTATTGCAGTCGGCTTCGCAATCGGGGCGCTCAAAGAAGTCATTGACAAGGCCTACGAAACGATCAATGTCGTGAAGGGCGTGGGCGACGCGATCGAGAAGAACCGCAGGTCTGGCGAAGAAACCGACAAGGCGATTCGTAAGCTGCATGACGAGGGCAAGATCTCAACCGATAAGCTCTACACCTACCTGAAGAACACGCAGGACGCGGCCAACAAAGCGAAGGCTGACATGTACAGCGGCTTCTTTGGCCCGATGCAGAGGTCGTTTGACGACCTGTTCGTCCGGATGTCTGGTGCGCAGGAAAAGTACAAGGGCAGTGGCTTCGGCGGGCATGCAAGCGGCACCAACTACGCGCACGGCGGCATGAAGATGGTCGGCGAACACGGACCTGAGCCGGTCATTCTGCCGCGAGGAGCTCAGGTGGTGCCGAACTACCGCGCTCGCGCCGGTGAGACACCCGCTCAGGGCGGGCACACCGTCGTCATTCAGAACATGAACATCAACAACGGCGGCGACTATCGCCGCATGCTAAGCGACATCGGGTTCGCACTGGAACTTGCCTCATGAGGATCTTTCTCAACGACTTCGAACTGAACAACCCCGCCAACCGCGTCTACGTGAACGAGGAACTGCTGGGTTTGAGCCTGCCGGATATCCGCACCAGCAAGGGGGCTCGCGCCGGGCAGTCCGGCAGCTACTTCGGTAAGCAGCTGTGGGAGTCGCGCCAGATATCCATCCAGGGAAGCATTTTTAGCCAGTCGGTGTCCGAGGCGTTGGAGAAACGGCGGGAGATCCAGGCGGCCCTGCCACTGTTCCCGGAGCGCATCACCATGCGCATCATCGATGACGACGGTCACGCCTACCTGTCCTACTGCCAGCTGATCAAGTTCGACATGCCGATCCGCCGACGGCGCATGAAGTCGCTGTTCAAGATCGAGCTGGAAGCCGGCGACGCGACGCTTTACGACGACACGAACGGCGCCGCCCTGAGCGCCACGATTACCAAACCAGTATCCGGCGGCATGCAGTTCACGACGACCTCACCGCAGTTCGATTCGACGTTCTACTTCTCGGCTGGCCAGCCCCTCACCAGCATCACCAACACCAGCCCAGTGACGGTCTTCCCCGTCATCGTCATCAGCGGCAAAACCAACGATCCCGTCCTCACCAACAAGACGACCGGCCACGTATGGGCGCTCAGCGGCTATTCGGTGGCCTCTGACGCGGTGACGCAGGTCGATATGTATGAACGCACCGTCCGCCTTGGCACAGTGACCGACCTGGTCGACGGCGTATTGCCAGACGGCGTTGGTGGCAGCGTCTTCTCGTACGTGTCCGATACCGACGATGACTGGTGGGGACTGGAGCCCGGAGTCAATGAAATCGAGCTGCTCAGCTCGCAGGACAACGATGTCAGCACCGCGGAATTGAAGTGGCGTCCAGGAGTGATGGGAATCTGATGGCGCTGCAGACCAGCTACAACGTGGAGCTATGGACGCGCGCCGGCCAGCGCATCTGCGACATCACCCACTTGGCGAAGAAACTGTACTGGGAGGAAGAGCGCAACGAAGCCGAGAGGCTGACGTTCAGTCTGAACCTGGACGCCTTCGAGGACTACCTGATCAACAAGGTAGGCGCCGATCCGGTATCGAACTTCCGCGAGGGCCAGACGGAGATCAAGATCCGCGAGAACGGTGACTACCTGTTCGGCACTCAGCTGTACTACGCCCCGATCGACATCGGTGCTGACGACATCACCATCAGCGTCACGGCGACCGGCTACCTCAACTTCTTCAAGGACCGCTACCCCGACCCGGCTATCGCCTACAGCAACGAGGAATCCGTGGACATCTTCTTCGGACTGGTTCAACAGGCTCAGGCAGTGCCCTACGGCGACTACGGCATCATCATTCCGGCCAGCGGCTACTACGTCACGGGCAAGCTGCGCGATCGGACGTATGAGAACTACACCAGCTCGACGAAGCTGAATATGCAGCGTCTGACCAATCTCGTCGACGGCAAATTCGACTTCCGCTTCCTGCCCGACAAGACCCTCATGACCTATGCGGCCGTCGGCTCGCCGCGCACCGACTTCAAGTTGACGTTCGACCGTGAGCACGACCGCTCAAGTATCGACAGCGGCCGTTTGAACCGTGGCGCCAACAATCTGTACAACCAGGTCATAGGCCAGGGGAGCGGCCTCGGCGACGACATGATCACCTCGATCAAAGAGGATGAGCCGTCTCAGAATGAGTTTGGTTTGCGCCAGCTGCCCGTGCAGTTCAATGAAGTCAAAGAGTCAACGACGCTGGATGAGAACGCCCAAGCGGAGCTGGACCGTCGCAAGAGGCTTCTCCGCATGCCGCAGATCACGCTATCGGCAGCTGACCTACCTGCCGTGCGCATCGAAGTCGGAGACATCATCCCGATTCAGATGAAGGGTCGGAAGCTCCTCGAGGACATCACTGGCCTCTACCGCATCGAGCGCAAAGAGTGCCACGTTGACGACAACCACTTCCTCGAGAAGGTGACGCTCTACTTCGAGAAAACCGGGGAGTACAGCGCCTGATGGACGGCGTGACCACCGCGCTGCCAGAGCAGGCCCTGGTCCGCCGAGTCCGTAAGGCGGGCAATCTGAACCGCGAGCTCAAGGCGGCGCAGCGAATGAGCGGCGCCAGCGGACAGCTCAGCTACGAGATTGCAACGACGAACACCTGGGACCTCAGCCAGGCACTGCCGAACACGACCAGCCAGACGCTCCTGACCTTCGAGATCACCGTGACCACGGACGGCACCCAGCAATGGCCGGAAGTACGGCTCTACTTGGACGTGCGCGCGGGCGGAACGGGACCGTCCAACAAGTTCAGCTATTTGAACGGCTCATACGCGGGCTATCTGTTCGCGGCCAAACTCGGGTGGTCATCTGGTGGCGACCTCATGACGACCGGCTCGCAGACCAGGACGATGACCGGCAACCAGCACAAGTGGATCGTCAATCTCTACTACCAGGGCGCCTTCACGTACTACCTCAAGGCGACCGCCCGGGCATCGTGTGGCGGGACGATCAGCGTAGTGAGGACCGCCTGATGGGAGTCACGAACTACGACGCACTGCCAGAGAATCAACTGACGGCCAACCTGCGCAATGCTGTTCAAACAGCCCGAGAGCGCAAAGCACGCCAGCGCATCGGCGGGTCGAGCATCCGGTACTACCGAACGGACAACACCGGAACCTACGCGTGGAGCGGCCGACTCGACACTCCGTCGGCGCAGTCGCCGACCACCATCGGCTATGCCGTCTTCGTCGTCACCCTGACCTCCACGACCTCGCCGGCCTTCTTGTCATCGATATCAGCTGAGGTGGAGTCGAGCACCGATGGCGTGAACTGGGCACCGATCCCATGGCTCGCGGCCCCATTCGGCGCGCCGGACTGGACGCTCAATGAGGCCGACGCTATCGAGGCCGAGCCGTACAAAGCGACGTACCGCATGTTCCACGGCGGCACTCTGAACAGCTACCGACGATTCAAACTGCAAGCCCTGACGACCGACCCCGTATCGATCAGCCTGACGAGGGTGCTCTGATGTCAGTGCTGGATCAACTACCCGAGTGGGAGTCAGCGCGCGTCCTACGCGAGCTTGACGCGGTGCAGCGGGAGATGAAGGCGCCCCAGACCGTTGGCAGCAAGGCCGTCATCATGAATCGCATTGCCAGCGGGGCGACTTCTGACATCACGATCCCGGCAGGTGACGCGAGGGACGTACTGCTGCAGTTCACCCCGTCTGACCTGAGCTTCGGTGGTGGCCTGTGCTACCGCGTCTTTCAAAGCACTGATGGCGGGGCGTCATTCTTTGAAATCAGCCCGTCAGAACGATTGCGTGTCGGTTCGGACGGTGTGCAGAAATGGCGCGTGCGCTATTTCAATCAGTATGGCGGCACGGACATCCACGCTAAATACGCGTTCTTTTGCGTCGGCTCTGGCACATTCACGGCAAGTCTAATATGATGAAAGCAAAGGACTAGAAAACCCAAATATGTTTGACAACTTCAAAATCGCCAACTATAGCAACTCTCTGGTTTCGCCTGAATTATACGCGCGGCACTTTTCACGGTTAATCGCCGGGAATGTGATTGATGGCCTGACTCTGGTGCCGAAGACTGGCCTTACGGTCACACTGCAATCGGGCAACGCGCTTATCTCCTACGGGTCAGGAGCTACGGCGTCCGCGCGCATGGTCAGCCTAGTCGCGGATTTCGATATCACCTTATCGACCGCAGACGCGAGCAATCCACGCATCGACTCCATCGTCTGTTACGTCGACACCACGGTTTCACTACCAAGTGGTACCCCCACCTCGGCGAACCTCGATGGACCCGGTGTCTGGAAAGCTGTCAAAGTCAACGGCACGCCAAATGCAAGCCCAGTCGCGCCGAACAGCACGGCGATTCAAGCAGCAATCGGTGCGGGCAAGCCCTACTTCGTGGCGCACGATGTGCGGGTCGATGCCGGCGTTACGACTATCGCGGCGAATAAGATTACCGACCGACGGACGTTGGCGATGGTTAGTCTGGCGACCGCGTTGGCCGCCAGCCTTCCCGAAAATTCTATCGGTGCCGCCGCCCTGTCTACAAGCGCGATCACGCTTGGCTATGCACAAATCACCACCGACTTCAATACGACAAGCACCGGCACGGTGGACATCACCGGTCTATCCGTAACCGTCACCGTCCCGCCTGGTGGCCGCCGCGTAAAAGTCACATCCTTTATCCCGTGGATCGAACACACGGCGGCGAACGCCAATATGGTTATATCGATTCTTGACGGCGCTGCCGGAATAAGCGGCACGCACGGTAACTTCGCCGGGGCGAACCTGCGTAATTCACGTACGACGATAGCAGTCCACACGCCTTCTGCTGGAAGTCATACTTACAAAGTAAGTACAAGCTCATCGGGGACGGGCGGCACTACGAAAATTGCCGCTGGAGCGACTTATCCGGCATTTATCCTAGTGGAGATGATCTAGGGCACAACTAATGGAAGAAACCATCAAACCTACGGAGCGTGTCAGGATGGCCGACCAAGAAAAAACAAATCAACTGGTCACGGACGTTGCCGTCATCAAGAGCGAGCTGGTTCATATCAACTCCAACCTCGCCACGGCCGCAAAGAACGACGAGCGCATCCTGAAGCGCATCGAGGACCTGTCTGTCGTGACACGCGAAGAGTTCGTCACGTACAAGCAGGAGATGGCCAGCAAGCACGAAGAGTGTGTCGAGAAGGCTGACGAAAAGTATCTGCAAAGGTCGGAGCTGGCTGGCTTGGTGAAACTGTGGGATTTTCTGACAGACAAGCTGGTGCAGATGGTCGGCATCGCACTGATCATCGTGGTCCTGGCGGTGATTGTGAGGAACGCAGACATCGCAGACGTACTGAAGTAAAGGAGGTGAGTTATGGCATGGCGAGTAGCAAATAGTCTGGTTCGACTAAGAGATCAGGTCAATGCGGCCTATCCGCATCGGAGTAAAGCTAGTGATGGGACTATCGGCGATCCGGCACACCAGGCGGAGGGCAGTGGCTCCGACCACAACCCGAACCGCCATGGCGTCGTCTGCGCGTTCGACATCACCCACGACCCGGCGAATGGATTGGACATCGTGGCCTTGGCTGAAGCGCTAGCAAGCAGTCGAGATCCGCGCATCAAGTACCTGATCCGTAACCGCCAGATCATGGTGCCGGCGGATTACGGCTGGCGGTGGGTGGCCTACTCCGGTAGCAACCCGCACACTAGCCACTTGCACGTGTCTGTCCATGGCAACTATGACGACGCAAGCAATTGGAATATTAACGCGGCCGCGTCCGCAGGAGATGAAGAAATGAGTCCAGAAGTAATCGACCTGGCTTGGCAGATTGGTTTTAATCGACAGGCCACGCCACCAGACATCAAAGAGTTTGAGAACAAGACAGTGAAGGAGCTGTTGCAGCATATACTCAAGTACAACCTGCCACAGCGCACTCAGTACTCGGAGTTCAACAACGTGGCTGAAGCACTGAAGCGTTCGGATGCCGAGGTCGAGCGCCTACGGGCTGAACTGGCGAGTAAGACCGCACCCGCCACAGCTGTCATCGAGCTGAAGCCAGGACTATACGAAGTAAAGTAGAGGGGGATCATATGAGCCACACGTATTCACAACCAACCGCCAAACCAACTGCGAAGGTCGCCGCAACCGGCATCGCCGGATCGGTCGCTATCGTGCTGATTTGGGTAGCCGGCCAGTTCGGCGTCGACATGCCAGCAGAAGTCGCGGCAGCACTCACGGCTATCATCGCGTTCGCTGCAGGCTACATGAAGAAGTCCGAGAGTTAAGACGTCACGCGCATAGTCGCCATAGAAAGCGCTTTGCAAGCCCGCTGGCAACGGCGGGCTTTTTGTGTGGCCGAAGTCTCGACCTGAACAAATAGATTGCACAGACGGCCTGCAAGTCTCTTATGCTAACGTGAACACAAAAGTTGTCCAAACCGGAAGGGGCCAGCCGTGGCCGTTCGCAAGCGCGTAATCGTCGAGTACACCGACGACCTGACTAATGAGTCCTTTGAAGAGGGTCAGGGGGAGACTCTGAAGTTCGGCCTTAACGGTACAGATTACGAGATTGACCTGACCAACGAGAACATCGACAAACTCAACGACCTGCTCGCTCCATACATTGAAGCAGCCCGCAAGGTGGGAGCGCCCAGGCGGGGACGGCCGTCTGGCAGTGGCACAACGACCAGGAGGAGCACGGCATCGGGTCGGTCGAAGGAAGAGTTGGCAAACATCCGCGAGTGGGCTGCTAAGCACGGCCACAAAGTGAGTGAACGCGGCCGGATCTCCCAAAGCGTCCAGGACGCCTATGACGAGGCGCATAAGAAGTAGAACAAAACTAGAACACCGACTCCCCTACCCCGCTCCGAGCGACCCCACTAACAGGGGTCGGTGGAGTAGTAGGTAGAGATGTGTGTAGTGGGGGAGGGGAGCCTACTAGACGTCCCAATATACAAAACACTAACGCCCCACACCTGTTCGTATGGTGTGGGGTGTTAGTGTTTTCACCTCACTTATCGATAGAAGTCCACGACTCGGCGCGTGTCCTGGATCGAATCGCGAGCGTCATTGATGTCCCGCCGAATCTGACTCACGCCGCTCGACACCGCATCCCATAGTTGCTGCGCCTTATGGCGGATGTCGTAGTCCTCGACATCATCATTGAAGCTGACCGTGCGAAGGTCCCGGATTGTGTGGATGAGGTCGCTCAGGTCGTGTGTCAGCGCGTCCACCTCCGACTCCAGGCTTTCGGCTTCGCGTTCGCTGTTGTTGACTTCCTCGGACCAGGCATACTCTGCGTCGATACTCATCGGGTCGCTCCTATCGTGACTGCAATCTGTTCCTGTACGTATTCCAGATAGGCGTTCAACGTGGCGAGCAGCATGAGCGCCAGCGCCGGATTGTCCTGCCTGACCTCGCCAAGCACGTCTGCGAAACTGTGCGTGTCGTCAAGCAGCTTCTCGAGCGTGTCCAGCCGTTCGGCCGTCAGCATGAGTTGCATCCCGTCTTCCTATTCGTCGGGTTAAAACGTGCCGGCGTCTCCAGGAGCCTTGTGTGGTGGATCGGGTGGCGACGATGGCGCACGGCGTCGGGCACGTTCAGCCGTTTCGATGGACTCGATGGAACGGCCATACCTTTGGTCCGACAGCTCGATCGCCTTCTCGATGAGTCCGGTGCTGGGCGGATCGTCAAACGTCGTCATCGTGATCGGAGAGCTTGCGCCTGCCCGCGTGTTGATTCGCGCCAAGGTCGTATAGGCGGGCATGTTCTGCAGCTGCTCCGGAGTGATCGAGCGGTCGGCAAATTCGGTGGAGTGGAATCGAGCGCTGGCGGGACTGCTCTCGAAAATCACTTTCGTCCTGGCGTTCGCCGAGATAGCGTCCTTAGTCTTCGAGTCAAGCCGTTCGATGTACTGGGTTGCCATGAACAGCCCGAGCTTGCGCTTACGCGCGGTCGCCAGCATGTCCTCGAAGTCATTGTTAAGACGACTGAACAGTTGGAACTCGTCGAGGAACATGATGTTGGGCCTCGTCGGTGTGACCGCTCGTGCGGCCTCCCAGAGGGACGAGACGATGAAGCTGCCGATGATGCTAGCCACACCTTCTGGAACACCGGCGAAGTTGACGAACAGCAGTCGGTTGCCGCTGATGACGTCGCGCGGTTGGAACGATGATGTTTCCTGATTGACCATGTAGCGGGATTCCCGTGGAGTCAACACTTCCCAGATTCGGTTGTCGAGCACGTTGGCGTGTTCGGCGCGCTTGGGCTCCGGCAGCTTCATCCAGTCGGCTAAGAACTCCTTGATCCTCGCATCACGTTGCTGGCTGATGATCCAGTTGACCCACTGGGTCTCAGGGCCCTTCTTTGGGTTCGCCACCACCATCACGTCGGCGAGGGTGGCGTTCGGCACGACTTCCAATGCGGGCAGGATGTGGGCGAGTAGCTTCCGTGAGTAGATACTCTGGTTGCTCGGATAGATAGACTCGAACAAGGCGGTCAATTGCCCTGCTATTGCCGTGCCGCTGGATAGTTTGATGATGTTAAGGCCAACGGGATTGGCACGCTGGTTGGCGAAGTCGATCACGATGACGTCGTCGAGCCGATGGGCGGGCACCTGTGCGAGCGTCCGCTGGATGAGGTTGCCGTCGTATTCGATGATGATCGCGCCACTGCCAGCTTCGGCAAGCTGCCGGAAGGCATTGACGAAGATCGTGGTCTTGCCGGTTCCATTCGCGCCACCGACGTAAACGTGACGAACAAGGGCGTCGTTGTCGAGTGCGATCAGGCGCTCTGGCCCCGGCAGGGTGGACTTACCGATGACGATGCCCTGGCTCGGGACGCTGGCCGGAACGGGCATGTGACGGAACGCGTGCGTCGGCAGTCCGCGTACAGTCGGTGTACCCAGGGGCAAGGCCGTTACCGCCAGCAGTTCGTCGGTCGACAACTCTGCAGTCATATGCAGGGGGGTGCGGGCGAACTCGATACGGTCTGAGATGGTTGCCGGGTCGACCCACTTCGGCTTGAAGTAGGCGGCCCCACCCTCGCTGCGCAGAGCGTCGATGACATCTTGCGCCAAAGCACGCGCCCGCTGTGGATCTGATGCATTTGCGGCAACCCGTCCGGTGGCATAGAAGAGTTGGTCGGCCTGCTTCGCCTTGCGTTCAGCGACCTCGTCGGGCTTGGCCTCGGTGTTGCCCATGATCACGTCGAGCCAACTGGCTTCGGTGCTCATGACCGACCCATCCGGAACCCGCTTGGCCTTGGCGTGGCTGATGACCCACTGCAACACCACGCAGTCGCCCGGTTCGGCGGCGTCCTGCATGCTGCCGAGCACACGGTTGGCGAAGTCCTTGGTATCAGCGATATTGAGGCTGCGGGCCCGTCGTTCCATCGGAAGTTCGGCGCCGCAATCGAATTGATAGTGCTCGACATCGTCGACGGCCTCGAACTCGACGCCCGGTATCGCGGTGCGCAACTGCTTGGTGAGGTAGGCCGCTTTATCCTTCGGTAGCCGTAGTAGGTGAGTGATCCCTTCTGGGGTCGATACGACCTCGAAGACGATCGTCGGGACGCCTCGTGCGCGTGACGTACCTGGCGTGATGGCGATGTCGATTGACCGGGCGAATGCTGCTGCGTGCTTCTCGTCGAACGGGCTTGGATAGACCACCTTCAAGACCGCTCGCGAATCGTCGTACTCATTCTGGTTGCTCTTGAACAGGTTTCGCAGACTCATGAAGCCACCTCTGCCTGGATGTGAGAGTAAGAAAGCTGGTGGCAAATGAACGTCGTAACCATCTGCCACCAGCTTTGCATACTGACCCGGTTTCGTCACTGTGACGAATTTGCCACTTGTCCTAAGTGTTTACGGGAAGTGGTGCTTGATGATCCGGTAGACCACCATCCCGATGAACACCAGGACGATCAGGGCAGCGATCTTGAGGAACGCTTCGATCAGGAAGGGGAGCACTACCGTCAGGCCGATCGCGAGTCCGATGAGCATCCAGCCGAAGCGGATCGTCTTATTCACGGGCGCCTCCGTCGCCGTGCCGCCGCTTCCATGCTTCGCGCATGATGTCGGCGTCCCTTTCGCCCTGTCGTATCAGGAACTCTGCCTCGCGAATCTCCCGTTCTCGCGCCCACTTCTGCTGCCGCGGCTTAAGCCAACGGTCGATCTTGTACACCGACCACCCGATCGCCAACACGACGATCGTGAAGATGACCAGACCCTCCATGACCCCTCCTACCACTGCTCTTCGATGACGATTTCCTCGATGACGGTGACTTCGTCCTCCGTCACCCGTACGGTGCGCCGGACACCTTGGCGGTGCCGGACCGGATATGCCAGTCGGTTGTCGAAGCCGAGCTGGTACGCCATGCGTTCGCGTGGTGTCAGTTCGCGCTTCTCGGTCACAGCGCTCTCCACCGCATCTGATCGGCCACATTGCGTATGTGCTCGATGGTCTCGATCTCATGCTCAAGCGTGTTGACCCGACGCTGGCAGCTCTCGAACTTCAGCTTGTAGTCCTCGGCCAACGCGCGGTCATGTTCTTTCCACCTACGCTCTTGGGCTACATCGCTTTTCAGCTGCATGACCTCGGAATTGAGTCTGTCGTACTCTCCGTGCGCGATGAAGTAGGCAAGGATCAGACTGACCACCCAACCGGCGGTGAAACTGGCTAGTATCGGTACCATTACAGTCACCTCCACATCGGGTTGTGCGCGCGGTCGTAGTTCTCACCTTCGATGCTCATGAACAACAGGCCGAACCTTCGAAGCACCTCGTGCATGCCGTCGTCATTGCCGGCCTGATAGTCAATCTCGCGCATCACTCTGGCTGCGCTGCTGATGATCCCCATGGCTTCTGCTTCGCGCAGTTTCAGCAGCAAGTGCCGCCGCTGAGCGTCGCTGATTGCCTTATTGACAGCCACTATGTTGCGGCGTTCGTGCTGCGCGATCTCGCGGCTGGCAGATGACCACCGTGAGAGTCCGCCACTGCTCGATGACTCGAAGCTCGAGTCTGACCACCGTGAGATTGACCGATCGTTGCTTGAGCTCACTTTGTACTCCTTAGTGGTTGGACAGCTATCTGGCTGGTAGCTGTGGGTGGCTCTACGCTGTGAGTTCGCTCCCGAATTTGGTCGGCTGCCATGCGTGGCGCGCGACCGCCCTTCGATAGGTCATCTGTGAAGACCGAGGTGGGACGTTTTCGTTTGTCAATGTCCATCCACCCGACTCAGGTGAGCCGAATGTCCGTGGTGCCGTATCCGGGTGGGGTGGTGGCGTACGATCGGACTTGTACTCCAGTCCCGTCCGTGACCTGACATGACAGTACATGTAGCAGGATGTCAACTGCAACCCCTACGTGCGTTACAAGTGGAGAGGATCATGGAAATGCCTGATCAGCCGGTAGAAGACGACGTCATCGAACGTCGGGCTGCACACTTTAGAGAGCTGCGACAAGGTGAAGGGCTGACGCTGGAGAAGCTTCAAGCTCTTGGTGACGAGGTACGCGTGTTTGGAGTGGACACACCAGAGGAGGCGCTCGACCTCATCCGTATCGCGGCCACGTCGATGCTGGACAACCAATACGCAGTTGCCATTAGAAACGCCCTCGGTATCGGCAACGTAGTCGAGGGCAAGCTGACGGAGCGGCGCTACGACCTGCTGGAACGGTCGGACGTCAAGTTGCGGATGCTAATGCGCCATGAGGATGAAGGCGCGGAGATGCTTGCGCGGCAGATCGACATCACCCGCCAGCTACGACCCGACCTATCTGCCGGCGTGGACATGGTGGACTTGATTGGCCGGATAGACGGAGTCGTGCGAAAGTTCGATGACGTTGATGAATTGAAGAAGCGACTGGACGCGATCGAAGTGATTGCTATTGCCGTGGCCAGGAGAGTATCCGTACTAACTAGGATATTAGGGCGCGTACTTCGGGTAGACGGAGGCGACATGTTTTCTACAAGTAATATCGAGAAAGTGTTTAGCGCGTCGATTGCTGCCGCTATTCCTGAAGAACGGCTGCGATCCATCATTGATGGGCTGCCGATTGGAGCTAGTGATGCCGAAATGGATACCGCATTTGAAGATGTGGAGGCAAACATTGTCGTTGACCTGGTGGTCGAAGCTCTGTTTATAAAGTACTGGGGGTACGAAACTGTCGCGCAGTTTGCAGAGGAAGCAAACAATGAGGACCACGCATTCAAAATCCCCGATGTGGAATTGAAGCGCGCATCTCTATACGGCGATGATTCAGAGGTGGAGTCACTGAAGAATGACGTAGAGAGATTGAAGCGTGAGGTAGCAATACTCACGGCCGAGCGTACGAAGCAAAGTATGGAAACCTTCCTCAGCCCCAACCGCATGTTCGGCGATCCAGGACCGACGTGAGGATTACGCCCGCCACTCGATCCGCACCAGGTCGGGGTCGAACCGCCGCCGCCCCGCGAACATCGTCCGCTTGTAGCCGGTGTCGCGGGGCATGGGGGATACCCCCTGCCTTGTCACACACTTGTCACATGTCGCGTGACACTTCGCGAACGCAACGACTTCTGTTGCGATTTCGTGCAGGTCAGCGGCTCGCAAAATCGCAACAGAGGTCGTGAGCTGGTTTTACACACCAGCGGTCGGGGGTTCGAAACCCTCCGCGCCCACCATGTAACCGGCGGAGAAAGCCCTGTTCGAGGCTTTCCTGCTCGTCAGTTGGTGCACTCGCTGCCCACATTTTGCCCACACTCGCTTCTGCTCGGGCGTCCGACAGAGCGTTAGCCACCGATTCCAAGTCTTCGTCGAAGAGATCGGCGTAGACGTCGAGCGTCATCGCCGCGCTCGCGTGTCCGAGCATCCGCTGAAGAGCCTTGACGTTCACGCCGGCCGACACGGCCAGACTTGCCGCTGTATGCCGGAGGTCGTGGGGCGTGACGCGAGGAACGTCGGCGGCGGCGACGGCCTTGTCGAACCAGCCGGACTTCGTGTGGGGGCGGCGAAGGTGATTGCCGCTCTCGTCCGAAAACACCAGATCACTCGGTCCCTTGTTCTCGCACTGACGGGCGAGGTCGTGTACCAGGAAGGCAGGTAGGGGCACGGTGCGGCGTTTGTGTCCCTTCGGGGTGCCCACGATGATGTCGCTGCCCACTTCCACGGCATTCTCATCGACGGTCGCACGGCGCTTCAAGAGATTGAGATCGCGCACCCGCATACCGGTTGCTTCTCCCCACCGGAGACCGGTGTAGGCGAGCATAAGTACCAGCGGCTCGTAGGGTCCCGCGGCCTGCGCCAGACGGCCCACCTGATCATGGGTGAGATACACAGGTCGCTTTTTCGGCTTGCGCGGAAGTTTGATTCCTCGCGCCGGATTCGAAGCGATCAGACGGTCGCGGACAGCGTCGTCAAGTATTGCTGCCAACACCTGATACGTCCGGATCACGACAGTTGCTCCCACGGGCTTTCCGTCGCAGCCGGTGCCGAGCTCGGAAACCCACGTCTGCACGGCGGTGGTGCGCACGTCCCCCAAGCGAACCCCGCCCCATCGAGGACCTACTCGCAGACGCCATGCCGCCTCGACCGGCCGGTAAGAGGACGGTTTGAGATGGGTTTGGCGAGAAAGCCAGGCGTCCCCGAGTTCGCCGATGGTCGTCCTAGCATCAGCGGGTGCGACGTATTCGCCTTTCATCTTCGACACTTCGACCGAGGAAGCGAAGGCCATCGCGTCGCGCTTCGTGCGGAAACCCCGTCTGTCGGTCTGTCGATGATCCGGCGTTCGGTAACGGACGCGGTATCGCTTCCCGGACTTCGTCGTATACGGCTCAACTGTCGCCATTGATGTCACCTTCCTCAGGGTGCATGTCGTCGTAGGCCTTGAGCAGGGGGACGAGGTCGATTTCGACGGGTGGACCGCCTTCTCGGACGCGAAGCGACAGTCGTAACGGGCCGATGTGTGCGTTGGGGGGAAACGGCGGCGGTTCGCCCCTGTCGGATTCGGGAGCATTGAGCCACTTAAGCGTCTGCTGAACGTCATCGGCTAAAGAAACCAGTTTGGGGTGCTCATGGGAGCTTTCCGACGCTGGACGTAAGAGATCGGCGGGACTCACTCCCAAGGCCTGGGCGAGGGCGACCAGGTCGTCGACGTCGACACGCCGTTGCAGGTCGCGTATGCGGGTAAGTCCTAGAGCTGCGATCGGGCGACCCAGTTGCTTCATCCGTCGACTGACCTCGACGTAGGAGAGACCTTGAGCTTTACGAAAGCGTTCGATGTTCGAGGCAACCGTGGTGCCGACCGGACCGGGAACGATCCGTTGCTTGGGGGGCATGGCTTGAGTCTGACATATCAAAATAGAGTCTTCAAGCAATCATATTGACGTCTTAGCTTTTGTGGTCAATTATGGAGCGTGTCGCTCGATTATGAGCTGAAAGACGTCAAAATGATGGAGTATGGCATGGAGGACATGCGCCCCCTCGCGACCGACGCCGACTTCTGCGCGTTTGCTGGCATCTCGAAGCAGCAGAGCGCTCAGCTTCGATATCTCGGTGCAGGTCCCCAGTTCATCCGAGTGACCGGACGACAGATTCGCTACCGCTGGTCCGACATCGAGTCTTGGTGTGAGAAGCGAGCTTGCACGAGATCGGATCAACGTAGCGGTTCCTTACGCGACTGACTGTCCCGAACTTCAGTTCCGAACCCATAGCAGTGGGAGTCGGCGCACGTACAGAACGCGATCCTCACTCTGAAGGAGTTTCGATGTCTAACAAGCGGCTACGCACCTACCGTCGACGGCCAGCACGCTATCTGTCTGATGTCCTGCCCGAGCAGCACGTTGAACGGTACGGACTCGCTTCCATTGCGTGGAACACTCCCGATCTCGACCTGACCGAAGATGCACACCAAGTCCAACTCGAACTGCACACATCTTCGGGCGACGAGCCAGTGCCGGCATTCGCGATGGACGCTTCCATCGCTGTCGATCTCGCCGTCTCGCTTCTGGAGACGGTCGTGGCTTCTCCTGAGCTCCTCGAGACGCTTGATGAGGACGAACAGCGCGCTCTCGGACGACTGCCCGCAGCTTTGCGCGCTCTCGCGGCGTTATCTGACGTCTGTCGAGACTTGTGAGGTGACGTCTCCGGGCCTGCTCTGCTGTGAGACGAACCGGTACGCGGGTGCAGGAGTTTCGTCATTCGAGTGGTTGCGTCCATCAGGATGGTGTACGAGCCGGATCGGATCCCGATGACCGGCGTGTCGTAACCGAACGAAAGACGGTCACCGCGTGATTCTTCGAGAGAGCTACCAACTCGACTCGACGAAAGAGCA
>NZ_JAALEG010000061.1 GCF_011058165.1 Rhodococcus aetherivorans | reverse complement strand
CGTTGTCACGTCATGCCGTTACCATGGCTGAGCGTTAGAGCGCTACGATCTTGAAGCGTTGCAGAGCTACAACGCTCTGGCGACGGAACGTTGCAGCGTTGGAACGTTGCTCCGCTACAACGGTGCAGGGAGCGGGCAGTGGACTACTACGGAGTTCTCGGCCGAGCCTTGGGGAAACTGCTGGTCACCCAATGTGTTCAGCAAGCATGAGTTATAGCGCTACAACGTCGTTGCGCAACGCGCTGATTGGGCAGAGCCGCTATAGCGCTTGAACGTCGGAGCGTAACGCCGGGCAATGCGCCCGATGGGCGGACATCCCAGTTGTAGCGCCATAACGTCTAAACGTTAGAACGTTGTCACGTCATGCCGTTACCATGGCTGAGCGTTAGAGCGCTACGATCTTGAAGCGTTGCAGAGCTACAACGCTCTGGCGACGGAACGTTGCAGCGTTGGAACGTTGCTCCGCTACAACGGTGCAACGCTGCAACGGCGTGGCGCTACGACGTTGCAGCGTTCCGACGCTTAGCGTTCAGAGCGTAGTAGCGCTGCACGCTGCAGCGCCTCAATGCACCGACTCATTGCACCCAGTGCAACCGACGAAAGGCTCCATGCAATGGCCAAAATCATCGTTTGCCACTCCCGGAAGGGAGGGGTGGGAAAAACCACGATGGCGTACGAGTTGGCTTACGAGCTGGACGCAGTCCTGGTGGACTTGGAGTACGACGGGGGCGGCGCCACCGGTAAGTGGGGGGATCGGCCTCTCGACCGGGCCCGCATTCCGATCCTCGATGCAATCCGCACCGGAAAGACCCCCAAGCCGTTGAACGGCTTCAAGAAGCCGCGTCTGGTACCTGGGCATCCTGATCTGTACGACCAGGCGCCCAGCGAAGATGCAATGGCGGATGCGCTGGTGCAGTGGGCGGGGGAGTGGGACACGGAATGGGTCGTCGTGGACACGCATCCAGGTGCAACAACCCAGGCCCATGGTGCACTGTCCGTTGCAAATGTCGTTCTTGCCCCGACTCCGTTGCGGAAGCTGGATCTCGATGCAACTGAGCAGCTCGTCGACGAACTCGCCGACTACCCCCTGGTCATTTCGCCGACAATGGTGCCGGCAGCACCTCCGGGAACGATGATCGACCGTCTTGCGCGGATGGTTGACGGCACGCCGGTGCAAGTTGCGCCTCCGGTTCCCCATGCCGCCCGGGTTGGCACTCGAACGAAGCGCATTGCAATCACCGCCGAGGAACCACCGGCCAAGCCGTTGCGGGCTTTCGCGGCTGCAATCACCGACACCGCGAAGTTCCTCCAGGAGTACGTCAATGACTAACGGACTCGATGCCTTGCGGCAAAAGAATAAGCGTGCCAGTGGGCGCACCATGCCGCCACCGCGGCACAAGCCCCGGTCGGTTCCGGTGGAGATTCCCACCGATTCCGAGAACCCGACCAATCCCATTGCGCCCCCCGTGCAAGAGATTCGACCGTCTACATCGGACGCTGCGGCCCACTTGGAGCAAGCGGCCGCGCAGACCGTCAACGACCGGGAACCGGCACTCGCGTTGCCTGCCTCCGAGTTGCCGAAGGCGGCGCCTCCAGTGCCTTCCACAGAAGTGGACGAGCTAACAAAGTCGACGATCTATCTGGACGCCGAGACCGACCAGTTCCTCGAGGAGGCGATCTATCTCGGGCGGAAGCAAAAACCACGCATTGATTCCCGTAGTGCGATCGTTCGTTTTGCACTTCGTGAGTTGGCCTCTCGCATGTCCACCGAGCAGGTGATTGCCGCGATCCGGGCAGGTGCGCCTGAAACTGGCAACCAAGGAAGACCTCGCCTCTAGCTGCATAGCGTTTCAACGTTCTAGCGCCATAAAGAGGGGGAGCCCCGCTCGACCTGCAATCCAACGGGACTCCGTGACCGGCTACCTCAGCAAAGGAAATTCCGATCATGTATGACCTTAACGTTCGCGCTGCGCAACGTCAGCTACCGTCCGCAAGTGCACGCCGACGATTGCACTCGAAGACCATGGCCCTCGGTGCTGTTGCAGCGATGACGCTCGTGCTTGCAGCGCTGGCGTTCACCCTGTCGTTCGATGCGTTGCGTCAGCTCACCCTGGAAATCGGTGTGCGCCCGGAACTGGCCTGGATGGCGCCGGTGGCACTCGATGTTGCACAGGCCGCCGCGGCCCTCGCTCTCGTTGCACTGGGGACCGACGACGAGTTCCGCGGTGCCCGCCGGTACTGCAAGGCCCTGGCCACGGGCACGGTCCTGCTCAGCGTGGCCGGCAACGGCTACCACGCCTTCCGCCTGGCCGGGCAGCGGCACGCGCAGGCCGCGGCCGGTGTCGATGTCGGGTACCAGCCGCAACCGGCTGCCATTGCCGCCTGCATTGCGATGATCGTGCCGCTGCTGTTCCTGGCGCTGTTGCATCTGTTCACCACGATCGTGCGGGCGCTGGCCGTCGAACGTGGCCGCTACAACGAGGCGGTGCACGACGCGCACCCGATGACCCCCCGGGAGCAGCCCGCGAGCACACCCGAGGCATCGGAGGTGCACGACCCTGCGGAGGTGCACGACCCTGCGGAGGATGCACCCGTCGTGCACGACGTGCAGTACCCCGGTGCACGCGTGCACACCGATGCCTCCGCCGGTGCCGCCGAGCCTGCAACGGTGCAGCCGCAGCACATCGGGCGCCACGGTGAGGAGGCACCGGGGGAGGGGGTCGTGCAGGCCCCGGCCCCGCTCGAGGCATCGCCCGAGCAGACTCTCGCGCCGACGTCCGGTGGCTATCCGCAGACGGTCGACGGCCTGCGCGAGTTCCTGGCCGGGTGCACACTGCGCAGTGAGGAGAAGGAGGTCGCGGCGATCCTGCTGGACCGCCCGCAGCTGACCTATGCGCAGGTGGCCACCGAGCTGGAGGACACCCCGTCCCCGTCCACGGTGTGCCGGCGCTGGCAGCGCTTCAAGAACGCGGCCTACGCCGAAGGCTTCGAGATCCCGCCGGTGGTGCTGCTCCCGCTCGACGCGGTCACCCACCGCGAGGAGCGACTGGTGTCGGTGTGACCTGCCGCGGGCCACATGCTGTGCCGTGCGGGTAGGCACCTGCTGCCGAACGAACCGGTGGCCGCAGCACGGGGGTGCAGAAAACGGTGACGCCGGGACTGTGCTTCCCCCACAGTCCCGGCGTCGAGTCCCATCATAGCAGGCGTGTTCGAACATATGTTCCCCTGAGTGGGGGAGTGGTGCGACCATTATGGATGTGGCCCGGTACGAGCGAGCACCGACGATCTGCCCCGCCGGACATCGCCTCGCCCCGAACCAGGTCCTCGTCGGCTGGATCCCGTGCGACTGCACCCCCGGCGCCGGCGGCCACCGCACCTGGACGTGCCGCACCTGCGAGGTCACCATCGGCTCACCGCCCCATGTCGGCCCGCCGCGGCCGGGAGTGCGGTGGTCCTGAAAGAAGGCGAACGCCCCGGTGCGTTGGGTGCCGGGGCGCTCACCGGGCAGCGTACGACGCCGGTCCGACACCTTGCCGCGGGACGTGAGACGGCGGTGGTGGTTCTGTGTAGTGTCGTCCTTGGTCGCGCACGGTCCCCTCGGACGTGCGGGCCGTGTGCCCCGGCGGTTCACCCCCCGACGCCGGGGCACTGGCCTACCCGGGGGATGCGGCGACATCCCCAGGGTCCGCGTAGGGCGGCTGCCGATGTCACTGTGACGGTCCGGTCCGGTTCTTGTTGGTCCGTACCGAAGGTGTGGTGCTCGACGGTGGGGGAGTGGCCCGCTATCGTTGAGGGTGTCCTGGCGAAGAGTCAGGAAAGTAAGGCCGGGAGCCCGCACGCTTTGCGTGGTCGCCCGGCCTTTGCGCTTGTCTACCGCACCCGCGCCGCGGTGACCAGCGAGTCGATCGCGCGCCGCAGCTGCCCGCCGGCGGTATAGGCGTAGGCGATCAGGTCCGCAGCCCACCGCAACTCGTGCGCGTGCCGACGGTCCACCCTCGCCCGGACCGTCGTGGCCGCCCCGACCCGGGCGAGAGCCCCGGTGAGCGCCGCGAGATCCTGCTTGTCCTGGGCACACGATTCGACCAGGATGCGGCGCGCTCCCAGCTCGGCGCTGTGCACCGCCAACGCCGCCAGCAACTGGTCACGGACCTGCCGGTGCGGGCGACCGACGATCGGCGCGGTGAACAGGTGAGCCTGCCGAATCGGCGGTGTGCGGGCGAAGGCGGCCACGATCCGCCGCCGATTCTCCGGGCGCTCGTCGTGCATGTGCAGCCGATCCCGGTTGTTCGGCTTGAGTGCGCGCATCGTCTTGCGGGCCACAGCCAGATCCTCGGAAGGCACCACCACCGCGCAGATCAAGTAGTCCTTCGTCTTCGCCTCGTCGACGAAGATCTCCACGGTTGGCATCACACCTTCTTCCTCCGGTATCCGGCCCACGGCATTGTCGCCGATCACCGTCGCCGATCACCGCGGCCCCTCCTGCCCCCGCATCCGCCGGGGGTCCGCGACCTGCCCGGTCCGGACCGGCTTTCCGCCGAGGCCCGCTGCGCCGTGGCGGTTCTGTCGGCACGGCCCGCGCACGGCTCCTATCTGGCCGGAGCCTCCTCGGCGCGCCTGCCGGAGAATCCGCGTCTGCTCGGCTACCGTCGCGGCAGCTCACGAGTCAAGGGGCGAGAGCGCCCCGGGTCATCGAGGGGGCGCCCGGCATGGAGATGGACAAACAGCTGCACCAGTGGGCGTGGCAGCTGCGCCACGACGGCCACGACTGGAGTGAGGTCGCCAACGAACTCGGCTGCACCGAAGACCTCGCCCGCGCCATGGCCGACCGGCACCGCCGCGACACCGAAACCCAGGCTCAGGCCGCTCAGTTCTCTCTGTTCGACCTGTAACCCCCGACCGGAGCAACACCCCCGGCACAGCCTCCAGTGCCGCCGACGACGTCAGTACGCGCACTGCCGGGGCGCGCACCCGAAGGTCGGATTCACGTCGATCAGGAGAACGCACGCGTACCGCCATCTGCCGCGCCCACGGCGAACCTCACCCGCTGCGGGGGCGGTGGCGGTGTCCTCCCAGGAACTACCTTTGCAATGGTGGCGCCCGGCGGAAACGGGGACGTCTCTCGGCACCAATTCAGGCGTTGTAGCGCTATAACTCGCGGAGCGGGTGCCTCCCAGGCTCCGTGCGCCGCGGCCCGGCCGGAAACACCCTCTCGCTGGGGCCTTTCCGGACGGCAACGGCCTTGCAGACCGGCCTCGGTCGGCTACAGCCTTCCCGCCCCGTGAGAGGATCTGCCGTCGGGCCGTCACCCGGTCAACATGCCCCAGCGACACCGGCACGGCGCAGGGGAGAGGGACGAGCACGCTGCACCGCCGGCACGACGTCCGCCGCCTCGCTCAGAGGAAGTGGGGCCCGGCCTGGTGGGTGTGCAGGAGCCTTTGAGGCCGTGACCTCCTGGCGCGCACCGGCGATCGCCGCGGACAGGAGCGTTGTCGACCTCGGGCGTGGTCCGTGGTGCGCCTGCGGCGCACACCGAATCGAGCTCCGCTGCGCTCCGCCCTGCACAAGAGCCTGATTTGCCCTTCTGGCCTCCGATTTTGACCGGCGGTCCGCTGCGCGCAACCCCTGGGCGCTGCGCGGCCTGACGGCCCGGAAAATTCTCTCCTCCGCTGCGCTCCGGCGAGATTTTTCCGTCCCAGAGGTTGCACTCCACGGCCCTCATGCCGGTCCAAATGCTCCCTGCCAGAAGGGCAAAAGAACAGGCGGACCCGCGCCGGTTCTCACCTCCAGCAGGAAGGTCGCCATGACCGCGTCGCAGACCCCGAGCTTTCCGACCTTGACCACCCGCACCACCGTCCTGATCGCCGGAGCGTCGCAGGAGGTGCGGCTGGATGTGACCAGCGCGCTGACCGCGAGCGCGGCGGTGTTCGCCACCATCGGCGCGGTGCGGATGGTCTTCACCGACCCCGCCGTGGTCCGTGGCCTGGTCGCGGTGCTGCGTCGCCCGGTCGCCGACGGGGTGACGACGGTGCTGCCCGAGCAGTTCCTGCTGCGCCCGGAGCGCTTCGCCGCCGGAGAGCATGTGGTGACGGTGAACTGGTCGACGGTGCCGCCGTCCAAGATCACCCCCGGTGGGGCGTTCGATCCGCAGCGTCGCCGTCACATCCACTGGGTCGACGTCGAGGCCGGACCGCTGGTCTTCCGGTTCTTCGACCGGGCCGGTCACCGCGCCTTCACCGCCGAGCTCGCCCGCGCCGTGCAGGTGGCCCGGTCGGTGCTGCTCCCGGCCGACGACAAGGCACTCGCCCTCGAAGGTGGCCGCTGACTCCCCGGTGAGTTGTCCACAGCGGGCCCGGTTCTCCACAGGACCGGGCCCGCTGCCCGTCTCCGCCCCGGTCGTGGCCGGGGCGGCCGGACACACTGGCGTCCACCGAAGACAGAACCGACCCGAAGGAGGACCCGCTCGTGCACACCTGGACCGTCACCTGCGATCCGGCCGTCGCGCAGGAATCCGGCACCGCCGCCACCGAAGTCGACGCCGTCATCGCCGGCGCCGCCGCGTTGCGCCGCCTCGCATCAGCCACCCACCGGACCGGCCACCCGTCCCCGTACGTGTGTCTGCGCATCGACACCCGCTTCCGGATCGGCCTCAGCGCCGGCCCCGACAGCCCGGACGGAGTCCTCGAGTGGATCGACGACTACGAACACCAGGCCACCATCGCGGCCGCCGTCGACGACTGCCTCCCCGACCTGGACGGCCTCGACCCGGCGTGCTGACCCGTCCCCGCGAGGCCGCCGAGGGTGGCGACCACCGACGAGGCACGGCGAGAAGGAACGGGCGGTGTCGCCCACCGGCCGCGAATCGGACTGTTCGGCCCGATCGTTTCGTACGTATCATGTTACGTACGAAACGGTACGTTTGGGGTAGCATCATGCGGACGGCTCAGGACAGAGCGGAGGGCGAGGCGATGACCCAGGGCAGGGGAGGACGGCGCCGCGAGTACGCCTCGGACGCGGACCGGGTCCGGGCCTGGCGGCAACGGCAGAAGGAGGCGGCCCGCGCCGAGCGGCTCGAGGCGGCCACCCCCACCGATCCGGCGGCGGCCGTGACCACCCTCGCGCAGGCGGTCCCGCTGCTGCGGCAGGAAACCCAGGCCGCCCTCGCACGCCTGACCGAGGTGGCCGCGTCGATCACCGCGGCCACCGCGCTGCTGGCCGACCCGGCCGCGCTCGAGGCGCACCTGCGCCGGGTCCAGGCCGACGCCGACAAGGTCCGCGCCGACGCCGGCGCCGAGATCGCCCGGCTGCGCGAACAACTCGACACCGCCCTGGACGAGCGCGCCGACGCCGACGCGGCCGCGGCCGCCGCGCTCGCGCAGGCCGACGACGCCGCGACCGCGCTCGCCGCGGCCCGCCGCGACCACCAGAGTGAACTCGAGCGCCTGCGCGCCGACCACACCGCAGCGCTGGACGCGTGGACGACCCGGGTCGAGGACTCGGAGGCGGCGCACCGTCGGCGAACCGCCGACCTCGAGGCCCTCGTCGAACAGCAGCGCGACCAGCTGGCCCGGCTCCGCGCCACCGCCGATCAGGCCACCGCCACCGTGGGCCGGCTCGAAGCCGACCTGGTCGCCGCCCGCGCCGAGACCGCCGCCGAGCGGGATCGCACCGAGGCCGTGCGCGCCGACCTCGCGGCCGCCCGCGCCGAGACCGCCGCGGCCCGCGCCCAGGTCGACGCCGCCCGCGAACGCGCCGACGAATTACGCACCGAGCTGCGGGAACTGCGTGCTTTCGCTACGGCATCGGACCCGATCGAGCCGCGATAGCCCCCCATCCGGGATGATCCCTGTGTCTGCCGTCCGGCAGTCGAGAGAGCGGAGGCCACGTCGCACCGGCCGCCGTACCGTCTGCGCTGGTACCGAACCCCACCTCGACCGCCGGGCGACCGGCGTGGAAGGAACGGGCGTACGGCACGGCACGCCACCGCCACCTGGACAAATACCGCCGCCCAGGGAGCATTCGGAAATTCCGAATAATCACACGTACTCGCGGACTTGTGCACGTCCAGGAACCGGACCACCTCATGCTGCTTGGAGTGATCCCTCGCGCCGACCGATCCGGTGTCCGCCGCAGCCCTGGTCGGCCGCGACGATGTGGCGCCGCTCGTCCGGTCTATCCGGTTGCGGTATCGGGTTCGGGAAATGCCGGTATGTCGAGCACTCGATCGAGCCAGGCGACCGCCTCGATCAGTGCCCGGATCCGCTCCTCCCGGTCGGCGGCATGGATGATGGGGGCCAGGTGGTGGTGCGCTTGGCGGATGTCTCCAGTCAGGGCGTCGACGATCGCTGTCCACAGGTGGCATTCGGGTGCGGGTAGCTCGCCGATCTCGAGGATCTGCCCGTCGGAGGTTCTGATCTTGATGGCGTAGGCGGCGATACCACCCCGGACGAGGGGACCCAGCTTGAGGGCTATCACCTCGGCGGTGGTGGTGACGATCCATTCGAGCACGTCACCGTAGTGGGGGTGGTCGGTGTCGGGAGCGCACACCAGGGAAACCACCGCGTCGGACAGCATCGACAACTCGCCCTCGCCGGCGAAGGTGAGCAGTCGGCCGCCGAGGCCGGCTTCGTGGCAGACATCTCCTGGGTCGTGCTCCATATCCGAGAGTGCCCGGCTGTCGCCGGTCTCACACCTGCGGTGGACCGCTCCCCGATCGGGGAGGGCGGCGGGGCGTCTGCGGTGTGGCCGCGTGCGGCGACGAGGAAAGCCCTCGACCGTTTCGGGCTGCGAGGGGATCGGGACGTTCCGGTCGCCTCACGGTGAACGGCGCACCGCAGCTCCAGCCGAGCGGGATTCTGCGAGGCGTGAGGGTGAGCCCGGGGGACACGGTGACGCCCCGATCCACCCGCGTCGACACCTCGGTGACACCGTCTATTCCGGCAGCGGTGTCGGTCCGTCCGTGCGATGGAGGATCTGGTCGCGGTGCGCGGTGGCGCCGAGGGCGGCGCCCACCCGGGCGGGTCCGTACCGGCGCGAAGACGCCCGGACCGGGACGCGGACGGGCGAAAGTCATGACCTCGGGGCATAGAGTGAAGGTGCTGCAGATGCCGGCAAGTCGGGCGCGACGGTCCGCGGCGGCGGGAAAGACTATGTTCTCGTCGCGCTGGGCACATTCTCGCGCGGTCATGACCCGGCCGGGAAGGACGGGCCGGGTCATGACCGCGCGACAGCGTCGGACACACGCGAATCGGTGGATCACCGTCGCACTGGAAAACCTGGTCCAGGCACTCGCGGGGCGCTGGGCTCCGGCCGTGCCGGGCACCGAACGCGAGGCGGCGTCGACCGGGTCGGCGCGCCGGCGTGAGGCGGGCACGGTGGACTGGTCGGTGCGGGTGTGCTCGCTCCGGGATCCGGTCACGACGTTGGGCTGGGTGACGGTGACCACCGCGGCCCGGGTGTCCGAGACCCAGGTGCGGGCGGCGGCCACGGCACAGGCCGCCCGCCTCTACGGCCGCGACGCGGAGATCACCCAAATTTTGTTCGCCGGTTGACCGGTGTGGCGCCCACGGTGGGCAGGTTCTGCTGCTTCGTGCACGGCCCGGGGAGAGATGTCTTCTCTCGGCGGTGGCCGGGGAGATCGGGCGATTCCGGCGGTCGGCTCCGGCCGAGATCCGAGCAGTTCTTTCGGCCTGCGTGCAGGGATCATCGCATCCCGGGCATGTCACGGGCTACGCCGGGAATGACGGTGCAGGGTGGCGGTGCGCCCCGGAGGTGGGACACCGCTGCCGATGCTTCTCTATTTGTCGCGGCCAGAGTGCGACCTGGTTCACTACCCCTGCCGGGGAGCACCTCGACGCCGCCGCCGCCGAATACGAACGCGGTTTTCTCACCGGCTGGGTCGAGTACTTGCGCAACCGCCGTTGACTCACGGCAGGGAAGTGGATGTACCTCACTGAATACGAACCAGACGGAAATGTAGAAAAAGCCGAATGTTGACGGGCGCTGCGGATCGCCGAACGGCGAGCCGAGGCTGTTCGACGGGGTGCGCGAGTGGATCGCGGCGCACATCGCGGCGGCTGTCGCCGGTGCCGGATCAGGTAAGCCCTCGATCATCGACGCGGCGAGCATGGTCGAGCTGATCGATTCCGGTGAAGCCGAGCCGGTCGATCCGGACGACGAATTCGGACCCGTGTCCTACGACGGTCACGTGTGGGAATGGGCGGACGATACCGAGGCGTACGTGCGGACATAGAGACTCCGAGGGCCGAGCCGGCGAGCGCCACCGATCCCTGTCACCGAGTCCACCACCGTGACCGTGCACGGCGAGGCCGCCGCCGCGTCCCCGGCCACCGCGGTGGTGTTCGTCGGCGCCGCGGCCGGCCACGGCCCTCCGCGCCCAGCTGCTGCACGCACCGGAACTTCTTCGCCGACCGCGCCACCGCCCGAGGGTGGGCCGACGGTCACTCGCAGGTCGGTGGCATCGTCGTCGACCTGGCCGACGCCACCCGTCTCGGGGTGACGATCTTCGGCGGGCGCTCACCCGTTGATCTCGGGTGATGGTGCGCGTCATTCGAGGGTGAGTTGCTCGCGGTGGAAGTCGAAGTGCTTGCCCGGGTACCGGTACACCTGTTCGAGGGTCATCACGTTGGTGAAGAACGGGTCCCAGCGCCCCGGGAAGGCCATGCTGCGCCGCAGATTCGCGTCCGTTTCCTTCGCGAGGGAGCGCTGCAGTGCGGCGATGACACGGTCGCAGTGCCGGCCCATCCGGTGACGGTCGAACACGGTGGCCGCCAGGCACGACCCGCGGTAGTTGATCTCGTGAAACACCGGGGCCGCCGCGTCCAGGACCCGTGCGAGCAGCTGTCCGACACGGTCGGGTAGCCGGGAGAACACCCGAACCAGCACCCGCAGTCGCCGCACCACCATGTAGCCGAACACCATGTGGAACAGCAGCTGTTCGTTGGTCCAGCGGGTGCCGTGCGAGCGCCGATCGAGATCTGTCGCGCAAGCGGTGTCGAGGAGTTCGTGCAGCGTCCGCCGGGCGCGTTCGAGGTCGGCGGCGATCGCCGCGCGGTCGACCGGCTGCTGGTCCGTCATGGCTGCCCCCCGCGGGTCTGTGTCATCGCGAACCGGGTACGGCTCATTGTCCGCCCGGCCCGGACCGTCGGCGAGCCCCGCCCGTGGGTTCGGTTCCGGCGGATTCGATGTCAAGACCCGGACACGGACGGGTGCCGGACCGGATCCCGGGCGGCAGCGCGGGGGTGATCAATCCCCGGCCCCCGAGCGCCAGGCAGCAGGCCGGGGAGCCCGACCCAGTCGTCGGGCACGATGACCAGGCCGAGGGCGGCGACCACGCTGATCACCACGAGGGCGAGGAAGCAGAGGTACCAGCCGGCGACGATCTGTCAAGGCCGCGGCCGGCCCCGCTCGCCGAGGCGACGAACGACACGGTCAGCGCGATGTCGTCGATGTCGTCGATGTCGGTGCCGGCGAGCACGCCGGCCGCGGCGGCGAGGGTGCCGATCACCGGCACCACCTGCGCCCGCACGCGCGTGCGCCCGATCCCATGCGGTTCAGGGCGTTCCGGCGAGGATGCGGGCCAGATCGTCCGGCATCGGCATCGGGGTCATCAGCCCGGCACCGGAGCGGCCGGTGTTGCCCTCGGGGTAGCGGCCCGACGCGGAGCCGGGGGCGGCGACGATGATCCGCACCACCTGCCCGAGGGTCTCGCGGCGGTCGCGTCGGCGCAGCGCGAGGACGAGCATGGCGAGATGGTTGCGGGTGTGCGGCCACGGGTAGGGCTGGGACAGGATGTGGGCGCGTTCGAGGTGTGCCCACCGGGTCGTGTCGTCCGCGGCGGTGCGGGCTGCGGTCATCTCGTCGGTGTACGCGGCCTGGATGTGCACGGGCATCGAACTCATGAGGTGGCCTCCTCCCGGGTGCCAGCGGATCTGCTGTCGACGAACAGTGAGACGAGGAGCAGAGCGACACCGCAGGTGATGAAGGTGTCGGCGAGGTTGAACGTCGGCCACCAGCCGGTGTGGAGGTAGTCGGTGACCTTGCCGTCGACGAGGCGGTCGATCACGTTGGCGGCGGCCCCGGCGAAGATCGCCGCGAACCCGATCACCGCCGCCGCGGAACTGGTCGGTGCGGTACGCCAGGCGTAGACCGCGATGCCGGCGGTGACGGTCACGGTCACCGCGACCAGCACCGGGGTGGGCAGCTGGTTTCCCAGGCTGAACGCGACCCCGGTGTTGTAGGTCAGGCGCAGCTGCAGCATCCCGAGGTTGATCACCCGGCCCCCGGCCAACACGGCCCGGATGAGCGGCTCGACGATCAGGGCGGCCGCCGCCAGCACGGCGGCGGCGGCCACGAACACCGTCCGAGCCCGCCGCCGCCCGGGGACCGGTGTGGTGACCGGATCGCCACTCACGCGTGGGCCCTGTCCGCCGGTGCCGGGGTGGCCGGTGCCGCGGTGGTGAGGGCGCGGACGCGGCCGGCACGGACACCGTTGGCGATGACCACGATCTCGGCGACCTCGTGCACGAGCACCACGGCGGCCAGGCCGAGGATCCCGGACAGGGCCAGCGGTATCAGGACGGTGATGAGGGCCAGGGACAGGCCGACGTTCTGCAGCATGATCGTCCGGGACCGGCGGGCGTGCGCCAGGGCCTGCGGCAGGTGCCGCAGGTCCTCGCCCATCAGGGCGACGTCGGCGGTTTCGATGGCCACGTCGGTGCCCATCGCGCCCATCGCGATGCCGAGATCGGCGGTGGCCAGGGCCGGGGCGTCGTTGACGCCGTCGCCGACCATCGCGGTCGGCCGCCGGGTGCGCAGGTCGGAGACGATGCGGGCCTTGTCCTCCGGGCGCAGGTCCGCGTGCACCTCGTCGATCCCGGCGTCGACGGCCAGGGCGCGGGCGGTGCGTTCGTTGTCGCCGGTGAGCATCGCGACCCGGTAGCCGCCCCGGCGCAGACCGGCGACCACCTCGGCCGCCTCCGGGCGCAGTTCGTCGCGGACCGCGATCGCCCCGAGCAGGTGGTCGTCGCGTTCGATCAGCACCGCGGTCGTGCCGGCGTGCTGCATGCGTTCGATGTCGGCGGCCAGCTCGCGCGCCTCGATCCACCCGGGCCGCCCCAGCCGCACGCAGGCTCCGCCGATCCGCCCGCTCAGCCCGGCGCCGGTGACGGCGTCGACCTGCTCGGCGGGAGTCACGGAATCGGCGGCGGCGAGGATCGCCGCGGCGAGGGGGTGTTCGCTGCGGGCCTCGAGCGCCGCGGCCACCGCGAGCACCTCGCCGCGGGTGGCGCCGTTCGTGGTGGCGACGTCGACGACGGTGGGCCGGTTGCGGGTCAGGGTGCCGGTCTTGTCGAGGGCGATCCCGCGGATGCGGCCGAGGGTCTCGAGGGCGGCGCCGCCCTTGACCAGGACACCGAGTTTGCTGGCGGCCCCGACCGCGGCGAACACGGTCACCGGGACCGCGATCGCCAGCGCGCACGGCGAGGCCGCGACCAGCACGACCAGGGCGCGTTCGATCCACACCCGGGGATCCCCGAGCAGGCTGCCGACGGCGGCGATGACCGCGGCGACCACCAGGATCGCCGGGACCAGGGGCCGGGCAACGGTGTCCGCCAACCGTTGGGCGGCGCCCTTGCGGGACTGTTCGGCCTCGACGATCTTCACGATCTTGGCCAGCGAGTTGTCCTCGGCGTCGGCGGTGACGGTGACCTCGAGGACGCCGGTGCCGTTGATGGCGCCGGCGAACACCGCGTCGCCGGGGCCGGCCTCGACCGGGACCGATTCACCGGTGATCGCGGAGACGTCCAGTGCGGTGCGGCCGGCGATGATGGTGCCGTCGGTGGCGATCCGCTCCCCGGGTTTGACGACCATGATCTCGCCCAGTCGCAGCTCCACCGGCGGCACCGTCTGTTCGCGGCCGTCGCGGACCACGGTGGCGGTGTCCGGGACCAGGGACAGCAGCGCGCGCAGGCCGCGGCGGGTGCGGGCCACCGAGTACTCTTCGAGGCCCTCGCTGATCGCGAACAGGAACGCCAGCATCGCGGCTTCCTCGACCTCGCCGAGCAGCACCGCACCGACCGCGGCGATCGTCATCAGGGTGCCCACCCCGATCTTCCCGTGCGCCAACCGTTTCACGGTGGCGGGGACGAAGGTGTAGCCGGCGATCAGCAACGCCAGCGCATACAGTGCCAGCTCCGCCACGTCGGGTCCGCCACTCCAGCCGACAACCAGCCCGGCCCCCAGCAGCACCCCGGCGGCGGCCGCGGCCCGGATCTCGGTGACCTGCCACAGCTTCTCCGGCTCGTGCTCCTGCTCGCCCTCGGGGCGGGGTTCGTCGTGGCCGCAGCCGCACGCCTCGCTCACTCCGTCACCCCCGGTGCGCTGTCGGTGCCGTAGTTCGGGCACAACGCGACCGCGTTCCCGGTGGCTGCCAGCAGGGTTTCCGCCGAGGACAGCAGATCCAGCAACTCCGGCCGGGTCAGCGAGTAGAACACCTGCCGGCCCTGCGGGCGGCCCTGCACCAGCCCGCAGTCCCGCAGGCAGGCCACGTGCGCCGACACCGTCGACTGCGCCAACCCGAGCTCACCGACCAGATCCGCCACCCGCGCCTCTCCACCGGCGAGACGACGCACGATCGCCAACCGGGTTCCGTCCGAGAGACTGTGGAACAACGCCACCGCGGCATCGAGGCCCGCTCCGGCGCTGGTGGACAACCTGCACCCAAGCCCACTATTGATCGTCATGCAACGATGATAGCCGGTCTGTATCGATGATTTCTGGGGGCGTCGTGGCAGAGGGGACGAGTCGGTGACGCGCTCACCTCTCGGACCCGGGATTGTTGTGCGTGAGGCTGCACGAGGTGCAGATGGCTGCCGCCCGTCCGGGTCGACGAACACGAGGTTCGAGGGCGGCGCCTCGAGCGGGCCCCCGTCCTGTCCCGACCGTAGCCCTGGCCCCACACCGGCAACCACGTCGCGATGTTCGTTCCGGCGCTGCGCCGCCGCGACGCCCGCGAGGCCCTCGGGCAGGTGGTGCGGATCATCGTCGCCGCCCCGGCTCCGCGGCGGGCCGCTATCCCGAGGGCAACACCCGGCCGCGCCGGCGCCGGGCCGACCGCCCCGATGCCGATTCCCGAGGACCTCGCCGCCGCGGCGCGCCCGCGGCCCCGGCTCGGCCCCGGTCAGGTCTTGGCCACGGTGAGCAACATCGCGCAGTCCTCCAGCGCGTCGAGCCGGTGCCGGGTCCGGGGAAGGACGAGAAGGTCACCGGTCATCGCGTCCCACGAGGCGTCGCCGCTGCTCACGCGGAGCCGACCCCGCAGGACGTAGACGGTCGCCTCGCCCGGGCTGCCGTGCTCGCCCATCGACTGCCCACCCATCAGCGCAATGACCGTCTGCCGCAACGTCTGCTCGTGGCCGCCGTAGACGGTCTCAGCGCTCCGACCGCTGGCGGCGGTGGCGGCATGGGCCATGAGATGGCGTGCCACCGCGATCAGCGACTGCTTCCTCATCGCACTCCTCTCCGTGCCGCCGACCGGGCGCCGCCGCACCCCGCCCCTCACGGTAGAACCCTCGGGTGGCCGGCACACCGCACTCGGCGCCACATCCGGCAGCACCGGACCGCGCATTCTCACTGCCCGTATGCCCCCGGGCGTATCGTGAGGGCAGGCCGGGCACACGGTGGCCGGTCGATATGGCCCTCCCGGAAAGGAATCTGCGGTGATGCCCTACGGAAACTGCGGCTGGGGAATGAACGGCGGCTGGGGGATGTGGCTGTTCGCCGCGCTGCTGCTGCTCGGCCTGGCGGTCCTGGTGGTGCTGGCGATCCGGTTGCTCTCCCGACCGTCCGGTTCCGGCGGCCACTTCGCCGCCCCCAGCAGCACCTACCCCCCTCCGCCGGGTGAGGGCCGGGCCCGGCAGATCCTCGAAGAGCGGTACGCCAGAGGCGAGATCGACTCCGAGGAATACCGTGAGCGACGGCGCGTGCTCGACGGCCACGACTAGCTCGAAGGCGCGCTCATGGAACCGATCAGCAGACGGCGGGCCCTGCAGTTGGGCGCGTTGGGTGTCACCGCCACCGCCGCCGGCGGGCTCGGACTGGCGTGGCAGTCCACCCGAACGCCCCGACCGGAGACCGTCTCCGCCGCCGCATGGGTTGAGGCACCGGTGCTGGCCGGCAACGGCGGCGCGCTGTCCCTCGACCTGGAGGCGGCACCGGGACGTTTCCCACTCGCCGGAACCCAGGTTGCCGGATTCGGGTTCAACCACGGCGTGCCCGGCCCGACCCTGCGGGTGAGTCCCGGGGATCGGCTGCAGGTCCGGCTGCGCAACCGGCTGCCGCAACCGACCAATCTGCACCTGCACGGTGTGCTCGTCTCCCCCTCCGGCAACTCCGACAACCCGTTCCTGCGGGTCGAGCCGGGCACCGACTTCGACTACGACTACCGGTTGCCGGACCACCATCCCCCCGGGGTGTACTGGTATCACCCGCACCACCATCACCTGGTCGCCGATCAGATCTTCGCGGGCCTGTACGGGGCACTGATCGTGGAGGACCCCGACCCGATCCCGACCACCGTCGAGCGGGTCCTGGTGCTCTCCGATCTGAGCATCGACGGCGCCGGGACCATCCCGGCGCCGACCATGATGGACCGCATGCTGGGGCGAGAAGGGGCCCTGATCCTGGCCAACGGACAAGTGCGGCCCACCGTGACCACCCGCCCCGGCGCCCGGGAACGGTGGCGCATCGTCAACGCCTGTGTCAGCCGGCATCTGCGACTCCGACTCGACGGGCAATCCCTGCGGCTGATCGGCCTGGACTCGGGTCGTTTCCGCGAACCCCGGCCCGTGCAGCAGATCGACCTCGCCGCCGGCAACCGTGCCGACGTGCTGATCGACACCACACCCGGATCGGCGCAGCTACGTGCCCTGCCCGTCGACCGCGGCACCCTGGGCATGATGGGCATGATGCGACGTGGCGGTGCGGACATGCCCGGTCCAGAGTCCCAACCCCAGCCGGATCCGAACGGCACCGTTCTGGCCCACCTCGAGGTCACCGGGCCGCCGACGATGTCACCGGCGGCGATCCCGCCACAGACCCCGCCGCGGGATCTGCGCGGCGAACCGATTGCCGCCACCCGTACATTCGTCTTCGGCACCGGCATGGGAATGGGCATGGGAACCCACAGCGGCGGGATGAGCTTCACGATCGACGGCCGCACGTACGACCCCGACCGCACCGACCACACCGTGCGACTCGGCACGATCGAGGAGTGGACCCTGGTCAACGACTCGCCCATGGATCACTCCATGCACCTGCACGTGTGGCCGATGCAGCTCACCTCCGGCGCCACGATCGCAGAGCCCCACCAGCAGGACGTGATCGACATCCCGGCTCGCAGTCGCCTCACCGTGCGCGTCGCATTCGACGACTTTCCCGGCCGCACCGTCTACCACTGCCACATCCTCGACCACGAGGACAACGGCATGATGGGCGTCATCGAAGCCCGCTGACCCCGCGAGTCCCCCTCGGTCACCGCCTAGCATTCGACCTCGAGGATTCCAATCCACGCGACGGCGATCTTCCCGAGGTGCGACCAGCACCTCGGCGCTGCCGTCGCCGCCAGGCCGGATCGCGCTGCTGGCCGCCGTGGCGATCCGCACCCGGCAGGAACGCACCAGCGGGCCCGGTGACCCGCGGCGCGGGAACGCCTCAGACATCCCGCTCACCCCTGTCCCACCCCTGGGTTTTGCATTATTGAAGTATTGATTTCGGTGTGCCAAACTTTTTGATGTGCTTCGTCTTACTCGCATGGTTTCGTGTGCCCGGACAATGTCGCCGACGGCAATCGCGTGAACGCCCCGACCCGCCGTCAGGTGCTCTTCGGGGGAGCATTGGCGGGGTCCGCGGGCCTGGTGCTCGGTGCCGGGGGGATCGCCCGATCCGCGGACCGGGTAGCCCAGGAAGGCGGCCCCGCGGCCGGACACGGCGGGCACAGCTCGAACCCGGCCGCACACGGCGGCGGAGTCAACGGGCCCACCTTCCGGCTCGGTCGGCAGGTGGACCACTCCGCCAACGGGTTCCACCCCAACGCCATCCTGCGCGACTTCGATTACGGCACCGTCTCGGTCCTGCCGGACGGTCGCACCCTGCGGGAATGGGAGATCTTCTCGAGCGACGAGGACATCGAGATCGCGCCGGGAATCACGTTCCCGGCGTGGACGTTCAACTCGCGCATCCCCGGGCCGTCGCTGCGCTGCCGCGAAGGGGACCTGCTGCGGGTACGGTTCACCAACGGATCCGAGCATCCGCACACCATGCATTTCCACGGGATCCACCCCGCCGACATGGACGGGGTGCCCGGGGTGGGGCGCGGTGTGATCGAACCGGGCGAGTCGTTCACCTACGAATTCGACGCGATCCCGTTCGGGGTGCACCTGTATCACTGCCATGTGAGCCCGCTCGCCGAGCACATCGCCCGCGGCATGTACGGCACCTTCATCGTCGACCCACCCCAGGACCGGCCGCCGGCGGACGAGATGGTGATGGTGATGCACGGGTACAACACCACCTTCGACGGCGAAGGCAACCAGCTCTACGCCGTCAACGGCATCCCGTTCCACTACATGCACGAACCGGTCCAGGTCCGGCGCAACGAGCTGGTCCGGATCTATCTGGTCAACGTCCTCGAATACGACCCGGTCAACAGCTTTCATCTGCACGGCAACTTCTTCGACTACTACCCCACCGGCACCCGGCTCGAACCGTCCGAATTCACCGACACCGTGGTCCAGGCGCAGGGCCAGCGCGGCATCTGCGAACTCCGATTCCCGTACCCGGGCAGATACATGTTCCACGCACACAAGACCGAGTTCGCCGACCTCGGCTGGATGGGATTCTTCGAGGTGTCCGAATGACCCCGAACCCCCACCCCACACCGGCCGCCACCGGCGACCGCATCGAGAGCCCCGACTCGGGGGACACCGGCACCGCCCCGGAACCGGCCGCACCCGCCGGCGGGCGGGGCCGCTGGATTCCCGGCGCCGGTGTCGTCGCGATCATCCTGGCCGCCCTGACCCTGCTCGCGCTCGTCGCCGGGCAGACCCTGCCCGAACGCAGCGGCCCACCCCTCGAGAACATCGCCGTCGAACGCACCGTCCTCGAGCCGGGACGCATCATCCTGACACTGCGCAACGTCGGACCCGACCCGGTGACCGTCGCGCAGGTGGTCGTCAACGACGTCTTCGTCGCCGCCACCGGGGCCGACGACGCCCTCGGCCGCTTCGACTCCGAGCGGATCGTCCTCGACTACCCGTGGATCGCCGGGCAGCCCTACCTGGTGTCGTTGCTGACCTCCACCGGCCTGGCGATCGAGCACGAAATCCCCGCCGCAGCACCGACGCCGACACCCGGGCCACGGTTCTTCGGCCTCATGGCGCTGCTGGGCACCTATGTCGGCATCATCCCGGTGCTGCTCGGCATGCTGCTGCTGCCCGTGCTGCGCCGCGCCCGCCCCGCGCTCGTCCAGTTCGCCCTCGCCGTGACCGTCGGCCTGCTCGCGTTCCTCGCCTTCGACGCCACCGCCGAGGGCATCGAACTGTCCACCGCCACCGGCGGCGCGTTCGGCGGTCCCGCACTGGTCGGGGTGGGGGCGACGCTGTCGTTCCTGACCCTCACCGGGGTGGACCGCTACCTGCGCGCCCGACGCAAGCGCGCCGGCACCGCCGATGCCTCCGCGCTCCGCCTGGCCGCGATGATCGCGCTCGGCATCGGCCTGCACAACCTGGGGGAGGGCCTGGCGATCGGATCCGCCTACGCGGTCGGCGAGCTCGCCCTGGGCGCCTTCCTGGTCATCGGCTTCACCCTGCACAACACCACCGAGGGACTGGCGATCGTCGCACCATTGACCCGCGAGCGCACCTCGGTGCCGGCCCTGCTCGGGCTCGGGCTTCTCGCCGGTGCCCCCGCGGTCCTCGGGGCGGTGCTCGGCGCCACCGTCGTCAACACCGACGTCTCCGCGCTGCTCCTCGGGGTCGGGGCCGGGGCGATCATCCAGGTCATCGTGCAGATCGCACCGACACTGCGGGCCGGGCGCGCCGCCGCAGCGCCGGTCGTGCTCGCCGGCATCGGAGCAGGTCTGACCCTGATGTACCTGACCGGTCTGGCCGTCCCCGCCTGACCGCGCCCCGAGGACCCGCTCCGCCCGCACACCTGGAGGAACGTTGGTGTCCACGCCCCTGTCCCGGCGCACCGTTCTCGCCGCGGCCTGCACCGCCGGCTGTCTCACCGCCGCCGGATGCTCGTCGACGCAACCGCGCCAGGACGAGAGTGCACCCGCCGAGATCACAGCATCCGAGGTGCCCGTCGGCGGCGGAATCGTCCTTGCCGATACCCAACTCGTCATCACCCAACCCGAAGCCGGGGTGTTCCGGGCCTTCTCCGCGGTGTGCACCCACCAGGGCTGCACGGTCTCGGAGGTAACCGACGGGTTCATCGGCTGCCGGTGTCACGGCAGCCGCTTCTCGATCGTGGACGGTTCGGTCATCCGCAGCCCCGCCCCCGAGCCGCTACCCGCTCGCACCGTCACCCGCACCGGAGGTGTTCTCACCGTCAACCGATCCGAACAAATCACTGACCGCGATCGGCGGGATTTCGTCCGCTCGGGAGAATGAAGCCGCGTGAACCACCTCGGTCGCGGACGCGCCGGTAGTGTGCCCACCACTCAGACTCGACGCAGTCGTCCTTGGTGGCGCACATGTCACCGGTCGACTGCGCCGCTGTCGACGGTGCCGTGCCCGTCCCAGCCTTGCCGGTTCCATTGCCGGTCGTGCCAGCGCGGTCGGCGATCAGATCGACCAGACCTCACGGATCGCCGCGACCAGGGCTGCGGTGTCGTTGTCGGCCACCGGGCCGCCGGCGAAGCCCCACCGTGTGTGGGTGCGGTCCCCGAGGGTGTTCCACGCGGCGAGCCGGCCCTGCGGCCCGGCGCAGGGTGCGGGAGTTGTTCTTCGGCGGCGGCGATGCTGCGCTCGAGGGCGCGGACGCCTGCGGCGCGGGCGACGTGGCCGGCCTTGGCCTGCGCCCCACGACAGCGAACCTTCGCCGGGTTGTGCGATGCACCGTTGCCGGTATGCCCGAGGCCGGCCCACCGATCCTTGCGGTCGGTCACCATTGCAGTTCGCGGCAGCGACCTTCACTCTCAGGGGGCTCGACCTGCACGGTGGCGTGTTCGAGGTGGAACCGTTCGGCCAGCAGGGTTTGCGCTGCTGCGAGCACGGTAGTGGGATCAGCGTCGGGTTCGGTGGTCAGGTGGGCGGACGCGACCTCCATGCCGGAGGTCAGCGTCCAGATGTGCAGGTCATGGGTTTCTCGCACCCCGGGCACAGCGTCGAGTGCGGCGTTGACCTCGGTGACGTCGATGCGGGCCGGTGCCTGCTGGAGCAGGATGCCGAGTGCGTGGCGGCCGAGATTGTAGGCCCGCGGCAGGACGAACACGCCGATGGCGACACCGATGAGCGGGTCCGCGTAGCGCCACCCGAAGACCAGGGTCACCAGGCCGCTGACCAGCACGCCGACCGAGCCGAGCATGTCGGCGAGGACTTCGAGGTAAGCGCCGCGGACGTTGATGCTCTCTTGCGCACCCTTGCGCAGCAGCAGGAAGGCGATGACGTTCATGACCAGGCCGACCACGGCGACGAGGGTGACGGGTAGGCCGGGAACCTCCGGGGGGTCGGACAGACGCTGGACGGCTTCGTAGAGCACCCAGCCGGCGACGCCGAACAGCAGTGCGGCGTTCACCAGTGCGGCAAAGACTTCGGTGCGGTACAGGCCGAAGGTGCGGTCCGGCCGGGTGCGGGCACGTTGGGCGACGGTGATGGCGGTGACCGCCATCAAGATGCCGAACACGTCGGTGAACACGTGTGCGGAGTCGGAGATCAGGGCCAGCGAGGAGGTGGACAGGCCGACGGCGAGCTGGGTCACGAAGGTGGTCAGGCCGAGGGCGACGGCGATCCAGAGCCGGCGGACGTACCGGCCGGAGGCGCTGGCGGCCTGGGCGGGGGAGACGCCGTGTCCGTGTCCGTGGCTCATCGGTCTTCCTTTCGTCGACGCACAAGCGATCATATTGTCATATATGCATATGTGCAATCGTGGGGTGGCGGAGGCGGACCACGCCGGACAACTATTCTTCTTAGTATTTCGGCGGCGAGGTGCAGGTCTGCGGGTTCGGCCGGCGGGAACGGGCGAACGACAAACGAGGGTGAGGTTGTGCCGTGGCGAGCGCCGGGGACGGTAGAGCGGTGGTCGGGGCGATGCTCGGCTGGACGGCGGGCGCGGCTGTCGTGGCCACGATGCTGGCGGCGGTGTCGAGCACCGAGGTGTTGCGGTTGCTGGGGCTGCCGGATCCGGGGGCGCTGACGAGATACGGCCTACCGGCGGCCACCGCGGTGGGAGAGGTGTCCGCAGCGGTCATGGTGGGGTCGTTGCTGCTCGCGGCGGTGCTGGTGCCGCCGCAGCGCTCGGGGGTGCTCGATGTCGACGGGTACCGGGCGGTGCGCACGGCCGGGGCGGCGGCGGCGGTGTGGGCCGGGTGTGCCCTGGCGCTGGTGCCGCTGTCGTTGTCGGACACCTCCGGCCAGCCCGTGGGGGTGGTCTTCGCCGATCCGCTGCCGTTTCTGCGGGCGGTCGGGGAGATCGAGGTGGCCACCGCGTGGTTGTGGACGGCGGGGCTGGCAGCGGTGGTGGGTCTGGGATGCCGGCTCGTTCTGCGACACCGGTGGACGCCGCTGCTGCTGGTGTTGGCGGTGGCAAGCCTGATGCCGCGGGCGGTGACGGGGCATTCGTCGGCAGGGGGCTCGCATGATCTGGCCACCAATAGTCTGGTGCTGCACCTGGTGGCGGTCGGCCTGTGGGCCGGCGGGTTGGCGGCACTGGTGCTGCACACCGTCCGCGGCGGGGGGCATCTGGATCTGGCCACGCGCCGGTTCTCCGCGCTCGCGGCGGCGGCGTTCGTGGTGATGGCCGCGTCCGGGGTGGTCAATGCCGCGGTGCGGGTGCCGCTGGGACAGGTCTTCGACGGCGCCTACGGGTTCGTGGTGCTGGCCAAGGGGATGGCGCTGGTGGTGGTGGGCTGGCTGGGGTGGCGCCAACGCACCGTCGCGGTGACCGCGCTGGCCGCCGACCCGGCGGACCGGCGGGCGTTCACCCGGTTGGCGGTGGTGGAGTCGGCGGTGCTCGCGGTGACCGTCGGGCTCGGGGTGGCGTTGGGACGCACCCCGCCGCCGGTGGGGGAGCAGCGGGACCCGAGCCTGGTCGAGGAGGTGCTGGGCTACGGCTTGGACGGGGCACCGACACCGGTGCGCATGCTGACCGAGTGGCGCTTCGATCTGTTGCTGGGCACCGCTGCGGTGGTGCTCGCGGCGCTCTACCTGCTCGGGGTGCGCCGGGTACGGGCGGCCGGGGGGCGGTGGCCGCTCCGGCGCACCGTCGGGTGGCTGCTCGGATGTCTGGTGCTGCTGCTCGCCACGTCCTCGGGGGTGGGGCGCTACGCCCCGGCGGTGTTCAGCGTGCATCTTGCGGCCACCGCCGCGATCGCTGTCGTGGCCCCGTTGTGTCTGGTGCTCGGCGCCCCGCTCACCCTGGCGGCCCGCACGGTCCGCCCTCGGCCGGACGGGGCCGCCCCCGGGGCGCGCGACTGGCTGCGCGCGATGTATGCGAGCACGCCCGTCCGGGCGCTGACCCACCCCGCGGTGGCCGTGGCGGCGTTCGTGGGCACCTTCTATCTGCTCTACCTCGCCGGACTGTACGACGCGCTCGCCGGATCGCACGTCGCCCACGTACTGACCAACGTGTGGCTGCTGGCGGTGGGATCGCTGTTCTTCTGGGTGACCGTGGGCCTGGACCCGCTGCCGCGCCCCCCGGCGCCCACGGCCCGGGTGGGCGCGGCGGCGGTGGCGCTGGCGGCGTACGCCTTCTTCCTGGTGTCGGTGATCAACGCCCAGACCGTCGTCGCCGCCGAGTACTACACCTCGTTGCGGCGGGGGTTCTTCGACGACCTGGCCGCCGACCAGCGCCTCGGCGGCAACCTGGCATGGGCGGTGGGGGAGCTGCCGCTGCTGCTGGCGGCGGTGCTGGCGACGGTGCGCTGGGCCTCGGCCGACGAACGCCGCGCCCGGCGCCGCGACGAGCAGATCGACCGCGACGGTGACGAGGACCTGGCCGCCTACAACGCGATGCTGCGCGGACTGGACGGAGTTCGGGGCGAGGCGGACGGACCCGACCGGCGCCGCTGACCGCACGGCGCCCCGACCACGCCGCCGCGGGGCTCCACTGCCTCGTTGTTGAAACTATGCGGAATAGTAGTAATGTGTCGGTGTCCGTCACCGTTTCGTTATCAGCGAGCGGGTTCCTTCACAAGGATGCGATCTTGGCCCGACACCGCAGACCCGAGCCCGACCTCGCCTTCCCGGCCGTACCGCGTGCCGTGGATCAGGCCTCCTCGGGGCCGCTTCCCGTCGACGCGCCGGGCCGGGGCCCGGATGCGGACCACGAGGCCGCGGCGGTGCCGGCGCCGCTGACCGACCGTCCCGCACACACGGCGCAGGTCGGCCAGACGCCACCGCGGGGGCCGCTCGCAGCGACCCGGCGACCGGTGCGGGGGGCCCACCGCCGGCCCGGGGGCGGGGCCGGCGGACGAGTGCTGGCGGTGTCGGTGGCGGCCGGAGCGTTGTTGACCGCGGCGACCTCGAGCGCTCACGCCGCCACCGACGAGCACACCCTCGACCGGCGACAGGCCGATCCCGACGAGTCGACGGCGGCCGCGCCGTCGCAGGCCCCGCAGGTGTTGCAGGTTTCGCAGGTGCCGACGCTGGCGGATTTCGCCGACCAGCTCGAACGGGCCCGGGTGCGGGAGGAGCGCCGGGCGGCGCGCGAGGCCGAGGCACGGCGCCCGAAGACGCTGATGCCCGTCAGCGGCACGTTGACGTCGAACTTCGGGCCGCGGTGGGGCACGACCCACTACGGTCTCGACATCGCCAACACGATCGGCACCCCCATCGTCTCGGTCACCGACGGCACGGTACTCGAGGCCGGTCCGGCCTCGGGGTTCGGCTTGTGGGTGCGTATCCTGCAGGACGACGGCACCATCGGGGTGTTCGGCCATATCGACCAGGCGCTGGTGTCGGCGGGTCAGCGGGTGCGCGCCGGGGAGCAGATCGCCACCGTCGGCAATCGGGGCCAGTCGACCGGGCCGCATCTGCACTACGAGGTGTGGGCGTCGGACGGTCGCAAGGCCGATCCCATGGCATGGTTGAACGCACGCGGAGTTCCGGTCGTCCCGGATGCGCGTGCGTAGGTTCATCGATGATCGGCGAGTGTCCGCGAGGGGAGTCATGTACGGATTGGGGGGTCTCGAGGCCGAGGTGATGACCGAGCTGTGGTCGACCGACGAGCCGCAGTCGGTGCACGATCTGGTCGAGCGGTTGCGTGCTCGCAAGGAATTCGCCTACACCACCATCTTGACCGTGGTCACCCACTTGTACGAGAAGGGCTGGGTGCAGCGGGAGAAGCGCAGCCGCGCCTACTTCTATTCGCCCTCGCGCAGCCGGGAGGAAGCCACCTCCCAGGCCCTGCGGGCGCTGCTGGACAGCAGTGCCGATCCCAGTGCCGTGCTGCTGCACTTCGCCAAGACGGTGACCGACCGCGAGTACGACGCCCTGCGCCGGGGCTGGACCAGCCGGGCCCCCGAGCAATGACCTTGGCTCTGGTCCTGCTCCTCGGCGCCGCCCTGATCGCGGTGGCCGCGCCGCCGATGCTGCGCCGCGTGGCTGCGACCTCGCTGCCGCCGGGGATGGTGCTGGCGGCGTGGCTGGGCAGCCTGGCCGGGGCGCTGTTCTTCGGGGTCTCGGCGGTGATCATCTTGATCTGGCCCGATCATGCCCCGGCCGAGTCCGCGGTCGAGGCCCTGGTGCGGTGCCTGTCCGCGGTCTCGCACGCCATCCAACCGTGGATCACCGAAGTCCTCGCCGGGGCCGGGGCGTTGGCGTTGAGCGCCCTGGTGGCCCGGGCGGTGATCCTGGGCCGGCGACACGCCCGGGCGCAGGCCCGGCTGCTCGACTACCACCGCGAGGTGATCTCCATCGTCGCCCACTCCCGGGGGGACGATGTGATGTGGCTCGCGCACCCGATGCCGATGGCCTACAGTGTCGCCGGCCGGCCCGGCTTCGTGGTCGCCACCGACGGGCTGTCGCAGTGCCTGAGCAGCGGTGAGCGCGATGCCGTGCTCGCCCACGAGCGGGCCCACCTGCGCGGCAGCCATCACCGCCTCGTCAGCGCCTGCGACATTCTCGCGGCGGTGTTCCCGGCCGTGCCGCTGTTCGCCGCGGCCCCCTCGGCGGTCAAGACCCTGGTCGAGCTCACCGCCGACCAGCATGCCGCCCGCGCCACCAGCGCCGCCACGGTGTGCGCGGCGCTGGTGGCCGTCTCGGCCTCCCCGCTGCCGCAACCGGCCGGGACGTTGGGGCTGAGCAACGAGACGTCGCTGCGGCTGGTCAAGCTGCGCACCAGCTGGCGGATGCGGTGTCCGCGACTGTCGTACGCGGCGGCGGCGGCGTTGTCGATGGCCGTGCCCGCGGCGGCCGCGCTGGCCGGCCTCGCCACCGCCTCGGCCGGGTTGTGCCTGGTCCTGGCCGTGCTCTGAGGGGCGGCGGGCCCCGCACCGCCCCCAAATACTATTCTTCATAGTATTTGGGTAGGCTGTCGAGTGCCTCATCGTTGTGCGCTCGCGCAGAAACCCGGATCGGACAGCACATGACCGCTCTCGCTCCCCCACCCGTCCCCGTCGCCACCCGCCCGATGCCACCGCGGCGGGGCCGCAAGGGTGCCTTCGTCTACAAGATGGTCACCACCACCGACCCGAAGGTCCTGGGGCTGCTGTACCTGGTGACCTCGTTCGCGTTCTTCGCGATCGGTGGGGTGATGGCGCTGATCATGCGCAGCGAGCTCGCGGTGCCGGGAATGCAGTTCCTGTCCAACGAGCAGTACAACCAGCTGTTCACCATGCACGGCACGATCATGCTGCTGATGTACGCCACCCCGGTGGTCTTCGGCTTCGCCAACTACATCCTGCCGCTGCAGATCGGCGCCCCGGACGTGGCCTTCCCCCGGCTCAACGCCTTCAGCTACTGGCTGTACCTGTTCGGCTCGCTCATCGCCGTCAGCGGCTTCCTCACCCCCGGCGGCGCCGCGGACTTCGGCTGGACCGCCTACGCGCCGCTGAACTCGGAGCTGCACTCGCCCGGCATGGGCGCGAACCTGTGGATCGTGGGCCTGGCCGTCTCCGGCCTGGGCACCATCTTGGGCGCGGTCAACTTCGTGACCACCATCGTGTGCCTGCGCGCCCCCGGCATGACCATGTTCCGGATGTCGATCTTCACCTGGAACATCCTGATCACCTCGATCCTGGTCCTGCTGGCCTTCCCGCTGCTGACCGCGGCGCTACTGGGGCTGCTCTACGACCGGTTGCTCGGCGGCTACATCTTCGATCCCGGCAGCGGCGGGGCCATGCTCTGGCAGCACATGTTCTGGTTCTTCGGCCATCCCGAGGTGTACATCATCGCGCTGCCGTTCTTCGGCATCATCTCCGAGATCCTGCCGGTGTTCGCCCGCAAGCCGATCTTCGGCTACACCGGACTGGTCTACGCCACGCTCGGGATCGCGGCGCTGTCGATCGCGGTGTGGGCGCACCACATGTACGCCACCGGCGCGGTGCTGCTGCCGTTCTTCTCGTTCATGACGTTCCTGATCGCGGTGCCCACCGGCGTGAAGATCTTCAACTGGATCGGCACCCTGTGGAAGGGGCAGCTGACGTTCGAATCGCCGATGCTGTTCTCCATCGGCTTTCTGGTCACCTTCCTGTTCGGCGGGCTGTCCGGTGTCATCCTGGCGTCCCCGCCGCTGGACTTCCAGCTCACCGACTCGTACTTCGTGGTCGCGCACTTCCACTATGTGGTCTTCGGCACCGTGGTGTTCGCCACCTACGCGGGCATCTACTTCTGGTTCCCGAAGATGACCGGGCGCATGCTCGACGAACGTCTCGGCAAGTGGCACTTCTGGCTGACGTTCGTCGGCTTCCACGCCACGTTCCTGGTGCAGCACTGGCTCGGTAACGAGGGCATGCCGCGGCGCTACGCCGACTACCTGCCCGACGACGGATTCACCACGCTCAACATCGTCTCCACGCTCGGGTCGTTCGTGCTCGGCGCCTCGGTGTTGCCGTTCGTGTGGAATATCTTCAAGAGCTACCGGTACGGGCAGGTCGTCACCGTGGACGATCCGTGGGGCTACGGCAACTCCCTCGAGTGGGCGACGACCTGCCCGCCGCCGCGGCACAACTTCACCGAGCTACCGAAGATCCGGTCCGAGCGCCCGGCGTTCGAGCTGCACTACCCGCACATGGTGGCGCGGCTGCGCGCCGAGGCCCATGTCGGGCCGGGCCAGCACCGGGTCGAGGAACTGCCTGCGTCGCCGCAGCACGCGTCCGGGCCCGATCCCCGCACCGATCCGTCCACTCGGTGATCGTCACCACGGTCGAAGGAAGACGAGGATGCACCCCCACACCCCGGCGGTCGCCGTGCCGGCCACACCCCGCGCCACCGCGCTGCTGACCGACTGGCTGATCCGGGATCTGACCCCGCTCGTGCTCACCCATGCCGGGCTGCCGGATCCGCAGCGGCTGTCTCGGCTGGCGCCGGTCACCGGCGCGCACATCGCCCGTCCGGGCAAACTCCGCCGCCACGTACGCGCGCTCGAGCAGGTCCTCGTGCAGATCGAGGTGCATCTGCGGGCGGGTCTGCACCGCCGGCCACCGACGCCCCTGACGACCAGCTCGGCGCCGGCCGTACCGGGTGAGGTGCTCGAGGTGACCGGGCTGCTCGCCGGGGCTGTTGCCGAGCTCGGCAGCCCGGCCGCGGCTCTGGCCAACCGCACGGTGCTCACCGCGGCCGGGGTGATCGCGGCCGGAGCGGGCACGGCCGAGGCATTCGACAGCTGGTCGACCACGGCGTGGTCGTACTGCACCGTCGTCTCGCAGGTGTGGCAGGACGAACCGCAGGCCCGGCTGCTCGTCGACCCCCGATGACGCCCCCTGCCCGGGGCTGTCGGGCCCCGAACCGGATGAAGGAGGCGCGATGACCGAGTCACCGCACGAGCCCACCGCCGAGCCCGACCCGGCCGAGCGGCGGCAGGAGCTGGCGGCCGCCGAACGGCAGGCGGCCGCCGAGATCGATCCGGGGATGCGGGCGGTGGTGGTCGCCGCAGCCGTGGTGGTGCTGACCGTCTCGTTCGCCCTGCCGCACAGCGGCGGCGCCAACGGCTGGCAGATGCTGGCCGGCTCCGAGCAGGCGGTGGCCGAGACGATCACCCTGCCCTCGCGGATCTTCCTGACCCTGGCCGCGGTGTTCGGAATCGGGGTGTCGATGCTGGCGCTGGTGACCCGACGGTGGGTGCTGGCGTTGGCGGCGTCCGCGGGATGCACCCTGGCGGTGGTGTTCGCGGTGCTGGCGGTGTGGTCACGGCAGACCCTCGATCCGGCCGCCGGGGGCGCCGGGCCGGGCGCCGGACTGTTCCTGGGCTGGGCGGCGGTCCTGATGCTCGCCTTCCACTGGCTCAAGGTGGTCTGGGCCCGCACGTCGACGATGCTCGAGGCCGAGGCCGCCCGCCGCGACGCCGAGACACATTTGCCCGAGCAGTTCCACTACCGGCTCGACCCGCCTCGCCGCGACGCGCAGGAACCAGATCCGCCCGCAGACCGCTAGGCGGCACTCGGCCGGCTCGTGCGCGCGGACGAGGGGCGCGGACACGAGCCGGCCCCAGCGGCCCCCAGGGTCAGGGCAGGGTCCGCCAGTAGGGCCAGAACGCCTCGGTGATCAAGGCAAGCACGGTGAGCACCCACACGGTGGGAACCACCGCGTGGTGACGGCGCAGCAGCGGCCGCCATCGTCCCGGTCGGGTCGGATCCGCCGTTTCCCGCTGCAGCAGGCAGTACCACCAGGCGAGCACGGTCACCAGCCACACCAGCATGCAGTAGGGGCACAGCGCCCCGATCCGGTACAGGCTCTGGAAGATCAGCCAGTGCACGAACGTCACCGCGGCGGTCAGTCCGGTGAACAGTGCGCTCCAGTACCATCCCGTCGGCACGGCCCCGGCCAGCAGCACCACGCCGGTGGTCACTACCACCGAGAACCCGGCGATCCCGAGCAGCGGATTGGGGAAGCCGAACAGCTCCGCCTGCCAGGACGCCATGATCGACCCGCAGCTGATGACCGGGTTGATGCTGCACGAGGGCCGGTAGGACGGGTCGGCGAGCAGGGCCACCTTTTCCACCGTCAGCACCAGCGACGCCGCCAACCCGAGCCCACCGCAGACGGTCAGAAGCCAGGCGAGGCGATTGCGCCCTGCCGCCGGGCCGTCCGGCGCCGGGTCGACCCCGTGCCACGACGGGCTCGGTGCGGGCGTCGGGCTCACTGCGCGAGTGCTGCGTCGATACGGGCGCGCAGCTCCTCGTAGCTGGGCATCGCCGGCAGCTCGACGCCGTTGAGGAACAGCGTCGGGGTGCCCTGCACACCCAGGGCCAGACCGGCGTCGAAATCCCGGTCGACGCGGGCGGCCACGGCCGGATCGTTGACATCGCGATCGAACCGAGCCATGTCCAGCTCCAGCTCCTGGGCGAACTGCCGGAACACCGCTTCCTGGGACCGGCTCGATTCGCCCCACTGGGCCTGGGTGTCGTACATGCGCCGGTACATCGGTTCGAGCCGGCCTTGGCGGGCCGCGGCCTCGACCACGCGGGCGGCGAGATGGCTGTTGGTGTGGCTGGGAATGGGGAAGTAGCGCAGGCCGAGGTCGATCCGCCCGGCGTACTCGGCGCGGACGCGTTCGATCACCGGGTACAGCGCCCGGCAGGACTCGCATTCGAAGTCCAGGAATTCGACCAGTTGGACCTTGTCGTCGGCGGCGGTGGTCAAGGTACGGATCTCCTCGGTCCACACCGGCGTCGCGGAGGCCCCGGCGCCGCCCTGTTCGGCGGCGGGGCTGCGGTTGGTGTAGAGCAGCACCGTCAGCAGCACCACGAACAGCGCTACCAAGGCGACGCCGACCTTCACATTGGTTGTCAGTTTCATGCCTTCGTCCGTCCCGAGTCATCCTGGGCGGGCCGGCACCAGCACCGACCAACCGTAAAACTACGTCACATAGTAGATGGGGTAGGGTGGGCGCCGGGCAGCGCCCACCGGCGCGCCCGCCGACAACCCACACCCCCACCCCGCAGCCGGCCAGGCAGGGCGCCGAGGAGGAATGTGCTTGTGAAGAATCTCGTCGCGGTCGTGGCCGCCGTCGTGTCGGTGCTGTTGTTCGGGGCCGGCCCCGCCCAGGCCCACAGCGCCCTGATCGGTTCGACCCCGGCGGCCGAGGCGGCCCTCGCGGCCCCCCCGGACCGGATCGAGTTGCAGTTCAATCAGCCGATCAACGCCTCGTTCGCCACGGTGACCGTCACCGACGGGGACGGCACGCAGCGCGGCGGCTCCCAGGTCGACGTCGCCGGGGACCGGGTGCAGCTGGCGGTCCCGGAACCACTGCCCCCCGGTGAGTACACCGTGGGCTACCGGGTCGTCTCCGCCGACGGCCATCCCATCACCGGCTCGTACACGTTCACCGTCACCGCCGCGGCGGGGGCGGCGGCCGCCTCGGCCCCGTCGGTGGCGACGTCGCCGACACCGTCCGAGGCCGCAGCCGGCGAGACGCCGGCGGCCGCGGTCGGCGACGCGCAGCCAGGCTCGTCGATCCTGTGGCCCCTGCTCGGCGGCGTGCTGGGTGTGCTGGCCGTCGCGGGCCTGACCTGGGTGGCGCTGCGTGCCTTCCGCAAGGGCTGAGCGGGCGCGCGCCGCGTACCGGGCGGTCGGTGATGGGTGACTGGATGCCGCTGCCGACGGCGCCGCCGTCGCTGGGGGCGCTGTTGGCGTGGGATCCGCCACCGCTGCCGGTGCTGCCGCTCACCGCGGCGGTGCTGGCCGCCTGGTACTGCTGGGCGCGGTGGCGGCTGCACCGGTGCGGGCGCAGCTGGCCGGCGGTGCGCACGGTCGCGTTCCTGACCGGGTGTGCCCTTCTGGGCGCCACCACCGGCCTGGGGCTGGAACGGTACGGGTTCGTACTGTTCAGCGTGTGGATGTTCCAGCATCTGACCCTGTCGATGGCGGTGCCGCCGTTGTTGGTGCTCGGCGCCCCGGGCCTGCTGCTGCTGCGCACCACCTCCCACCACGGACCCGCCCGGATGATCTCGGCCGCGGCGTTGGCGGCACTGCGCAGCCGCGGCGCCCGGTGGTTGCTCAGTCCGGCGGTGACGATCCCGCTGTTCCTGGCGAGCTACTACGGGATCTATCTGTCCCCGGTGTTCGACGCCGTCGCCGGCACCTGGCTCGGCCACACCGGCCTCGAGGTGTTCTTTCTACTCACCGGGCTGCTGTTCATCGTGCCGATCCTCTCGGTCGGTCCGCTGCCGGGCCGGCCCGGCTACCTCGGGCGGTTCTTCGACCTGTTCGTCGAGATGCCGCTGCACGTGTTCTTCGGAGTGATCTTGATGATGGCCTCGGTGCCGATGGTGGCCACCTTCGCCGCCCCGCCGCCGGGCTGGGGGATCGATCCGCTCGCCGATCAGCAGTGGGCCGGGGCGCTGGCTTGGTCCTACGGCGAGCCGATCGCGCTGGCGGTGGTGGTGCTCTTCGCGAGCCGCTGGTACCGGCACGAGCGGCGCACCGCGGCGGTGCGCGAGCGCCACGGCGCGGTGCAGGCGGAGCAGGACCTGGCCGACTACAACACCTATCTGCGTTCCCTGCCGCGCTGAGCCCGCTCCGGTCGACCCGGCCGGAGGCACGCCACTTGAGTTTTCGGCTCACCTGAATTTTAATTCAGGACATCCGATCGAGGAGGCCGAGGGTGCTGATCCAGTACGCGGGGGAGCGCACGGCCCGGTGGCGCCGCTGGACGCTGTTGGGACCGGCGTTCGTCGCCTCGATCGCCTACGTCGATCCGGGCAACGTGGCCTCCAACGTCAGTGCCGGCGCCCAGTTCGGGTATCTGCTGGTGTGGGTGGTCGTCGCGGCCAACGCCATGGCTGCCCTGGTGCAGTACCTGTCGGCCAAGCTCGGGCTGGTCACCGGCATGTCGCTGCCCGAGGCCCTGCGCGAGCGGATGCCCCGCGCGGGGCGGTTGGCGTACTGGGGACAGGCGGAGCTGGTGGCGATGGCCACCGACCTGGCCGAGGTGATCGGCGGCGCAATCGCGCTCAACCTGTTGTTCGGTCTGCCGCTGCTGACCGGGGCGGTGCTCACCGGTGCGGTGTCGCTGGTCCTGCTGCTGGTGCAGGACACCCGCGGCCAGCGCAGTTTCGAGCGAGTGATCACCGGCCTGCTGCTGGTGATCGCGTTCGGTTTCGTCACCAGCGTCGTCGTCGCCCCCCCACCGGGCCAGGCGGTGGCCGACGGGCTGGTGCCGCGTTTCGACGGGGCCGAGTCGATCCTGCTGGCCGCGGCGATGCTCGGCGCGACGGTGATGCCGCATGCGGTGTATCTGCACTCGGGATTGGCCCGGGATCGGCACGGCCATCCTCAACCCGGCCCCCGGCGCACGCTGTTGCTCAAGGTCACCCGCTGGGATGTCGGGCTGGCCATGGTGGTGGCGGGTACGGTGAATCTGGCCATGTTGCTCATGGCGGCGACCACCCTGCAGGGTCGGGACGGAGTCGATTCGATCGACGGGGCGCATACGGCAGTGGGCCAGGAACTGGGCCCGACGGTGGCGTTGCTGTTCGCGCTGGGGGTTGTTGGCCTCCGGGTTCGCCTCCACCTCGGTCGGCGCCTACGCCGGGGCGCTGATCATGGACGGTCTGTTGCGGCGCCGGATCCCGCTGCTGGCGCGGCGGCTGATCACCCTGGTGCCGGCGCTGGCGGTGGGTCGCGCTCGGCACCGATCCGAGCCGGGCGCTGGTGCTCTCGCAGGTGGTGCTCTCGTTCGGGATTCCGTTCGCGTTGATCCCGCTGGTGCGGCTGACCAGCGATCGGGCGCTGATGGGCGCCGACGCCAACCATCGCGTCACCACCGCGCTGGCCTGGGCGATCGCCGCAACCATCACCGCCCTGAACTTGGTGCTGATCTATCTGACGGTGCGGGCCTGACGCACGGACGCCCACCCGCGTCACCGTCGGTGGGGCCGATGCCCGCGCCGGGTGTCGACCGCGACGATCTCGTCGTGGACCCGGCGACGCAGCCCGCGCAGCGCCACCATCGCCACCGCCATTCCGGCGAGCAGACCCACGATCCACGCCCCGGTCTGTGAGACCGTGAGGCCGAACAGGCGCACACCCAGAACGGCGGCGCCGGCACACGCGGCGACGACGGCCAGGCGGGCGAGGGTATAGACCACGACCAGTCGGGTCAGTTGCATCATCGACGGCTCCGTCCAGCTCACGGGCCCGCCTCGTCCGGTACCGTCGGTGCGTCACCGCTCGCACCGCAGGGGCAGGGTCAGTTCATCGGCAGGGGCGCAGCGCCCCGGGCGGTCAGCAGTTGCGTCATGGTTGCCGCCTCGGCTTCCTGGGTCTCGGTGATCTGCTGCGCCAGCGCGGCCACCGCCGCCTCGGCGGCGGCGGCCCCGGCGTAACGGGCCATCGGCAGACCGCCCTGGTGATGGCGCAGCAGCAACTGCAGGTACAGCGTGTCGAAGGTCGGACCGGTGGTGCGGCGCAGGGTGCCGAGTTCGGCGGTGGTGGCCATGCCGGGCATCCGGGACCCGGTCGGCGTCGGTGCCACGGACATCGTGGCGTGCCCGTCCATCCCCGGCATCGACTCGGGTGCGCCGGTGGCGCCGCGCATCCAGCGCATCGGCTCCCCGGTGGGCAGCTGCGACCGGTTCCACAGTGTCAGCCAACCCTGCATGGTGCCGAGCTGACTCTGCTGGGTGGTGATCACGTCGTAGGCCAGGGTGCGCACCGCCGGATCGGTGGAGTTGGTCAACGCCATCGCCGACATCTCCACGGCCTGGCTGTGATGGATCGACATGTCCTGGGCGAAGCCCACGTCGATCGAGCCCTCGCCGGGCGGGGCCGGTGGGCCCGCGACCAGCAGGGTGCCGCCGATGCCCAGCACCAGCCCCCCGAGCAGTGCCAGCACCGCCACCACCGTCGGGACCCGCCGGGGGCGGCGTCCGTCGGAAGCCGGCTCGACGGCCGGCTCGGCACCGAGATCGCGCTCAACCATCACCGGGGTGCGGTGGGCATCGGCGCGGCGGGCGCGGACTGCGGATCGGCGGTCATCGGCACCGCATCCGGCCCCGGCGGCGAGGGGTCGAACGGCGGCGGGGCGCTCGGATCGAACCCGCCCGGCACGGTCGAACACGTCGCCCCCGCTTCCGGATGGGTGTTGGGATTGCGGCGCAGCGCGGCGACGAACTGACCGAGCCGGTCGTCCTCGACGTCGTCGAGGGCAAGCCGGTGGCCCCACGACTGCACCGAGAGCGGCGAGGACAGACCCGGATACGGCGAGAGCAGCATGTAGGGCTGGCCGTCGACCCGCGCGGTCAGCGTGGCCACCTCGTCTCCGGCCACCCTGTCGGGATCGTAGGTGATCCACACCGCGCCGTGTTCGAGCGAGTGCACCGCGTTTTCGGTGCGGATCGGCGCGGGATAGACCGTGCCGGTGCAGGTGGCCCAGTACTGGTCGTGCGGGCCTCCCATCGGCGGAGTCCGGTCGTAGGCCACCCGCTGCGGGGCCTGCACGTGCGTGCCGGCCGGGTAGTCGGCCTTCTCCATCCCAGCGATCGCGGTGGACGGGTCGGGGTTTTCCGCGTTCGGGACGTACTTCTGTGTCTCGGCCCGTTCGGCGATTCTCGGTGCCAGGTTGTAGGCGATCAACCCGATCAAGGCCACGACCACCACGCCGGCGCCGATCATCGGCCACGGCATGTGCCGCGCACCGGACAGGGTGACCGGTCGGGGCTTTCCCCGCGACTGCTTGCTTCGGGGTGCCCTACCTGTACCGCCCACCACGGACCCGCCTTCCTCACCGACACCGGTTCTGTGACGCTGTCGCCGCGATGCGCCGCGGTCACTTCCCGCCCCAGTAAATACTACGAATCTTAGTTTTTGATGAGAACGTGCTCCCACCTCGCCCGTGAAGGACGCGGATGGGGGATGGCGGCGGGGGTGCGTCCGGTTCCGATCAGGCCTTCGCGAGGGCGGTCTGCGGGACGCCGCGCTGGGCGAGCCACTCGCTCGGGTCCACCTTAGCTCCGGAGGGGTTCGTGGTTTCGAAGTGCAGGTGGGGGCCGGTGGATTGGCCCCGGTTGCCGACGGTGGCGATCTGCTCACCGGCCTGGACCCGCTGCCCGACGGTGACCAGCGTTTCGTTGATGTGCCCGTAGGTGCTGGTGGACCCGTCGTCGTGCCGGATCTGCACCCACAGGCCGAACCCGGAGGCCGGGCCGGAATCGATCACCGTGCCGGTCGAGGCGGCATAGACCGGGGTGCCGATGCTGTTGGCGATGTCCAGGCCGGCGTGGGTGGCGCCCCAACGGGGACCGAAGGACGAGGTCAAGGTGCCCGAGACCGGGGCGACCGCCAGCGGGGACGACGTCGCGACCGAGGCGGGAACGGCCGGCGTCGCCGGTACGGCCGAGATAGCAGTTTCGGTCGGTACGCCGACGGTCGGCGGAGCCGCCGGCGGGGCGGCAAGAGCGGAGGGCAGCCCCTCGGGCAGACCCGGTACCGCAGCGAGCTGGTCGAGCGCCGCGCCGACCTCGGGCAGGTCCGCCAGCGCGGCGATCTCCGGTGGCAGGGCTACGGGCACGGGAGCGACGGCAGGCTGGGCCGCCGCCACCCCGGGGGCCGCGATCTGCGCTCCGGCGGTCATCAGGGCGCCGGTGGCTACCGCCGACGCCCACATCGCGGGACGGCCGGTCCCTGTCGGCTCCGCCCGATGCCGAGCGCCGCCGCGGCCCGTCGGTGCCACCCGAAAGATCACGCCGGCATCACGGTCCTGCCGATCCCTTCGGGAAGATGCGCTGCGGTGTCGTGCCACGTCCTTGCTCCTGACATGCTGTTTCGCGGTTGACCCGGGCCACCCGGATCAGTGAAGATAACGAAACGATATACGAACGGGCGAATAAAAACTACCCTGCTTAGTATTTAGAGGTCGCCGTGACCATGCCGTGGTGGCCGAAACGGTGCCACCGTGGCCGCGGCGGCGAGCGCCTCGGGACCGGCGCCGAGCCGGGTCGTCCAAGTCGGTTCCGTATTCAGCGGCAGGTCCGCGACGAGGGTGGGGACAGGGAACATCGCACTGCGGTCGGTGACGGTGCCGTCGGCGGCGCTCACAGCACTGACGCCGCTGCCGGCCGCAACCACCGCGGCGCGGCCCGTGTTCGAGGGCACGAACCCGGGGCCACGGCAACTGCCGGTCATCTCGATGCGCCCGAAGGCGGCGTTGTGGGTGGGCACGTTGCCCGGCACCGCGGCCACGGTCACCGCCGGTGTCGTCGACTCTGGCTCGTGTGGACCGTCCACCGGCCCGAGTCGAGTCGGCCTACGGGAAGGGGCCGAACGGCATCCGGGCCCGCCAGCGGCGGCTGAGCATCGCGGCGAGCGTCCCGAAGACACCGACGGCAACCGCCTCGACGTAGACAGTGACCGACGGGCAGCAACGGCAGGAAAAACCCAGGCCGACGCGATAGCCGTAGCCGAAGCCGACCCACCGTCACCGCAGCGGTGAGCAGCGCGATCGCGCCCGGCGCCAGCCACCACCGGTGTCTGGTGGAAAGCCGGCACACAACGCCCACCCCACTGGACGCGGCGCGCCCCCAGCGCCGCCAGGCCCGGGCCCGCGGCGCCACCGCGCAGGGACGGACGGCGCATCCACGTCCATCCGGCGCTCCTCGACAGCTGTTCTCCGACAGGCCCGCAGGGTCGGCACAGCGTGCCCGGCCCGCGGGGTCCTGCGGATCAGTTCAGGCCGGCGTAGGAGTGCAGTCCCGAGACCACCATGTTGATGATGAACAGGTTGAACAGCATCGCCACGAAACCGGCGATGTTGATCCACGCGGCGCGGGTCTCGCGCCAGCCGGCGGTGGCGCGGGCGTGCAGGTACGCGGCGTAGATCACCCAGGCGATGAACGAGACGGTCTCTTTCGGGTCCCAGCCCCAGAACCGGCCCCAGGCGGCTTCGGCCCAGATCGCCCCCAGAACGACGCCAGCGCCGAACAACGGGAAGGCGAAGATCGTCGTGCGGTACGCGAGGCGATCGAGGGCGCGGGCGTCGGGCAGGCGCCGCATCACCCGGGTGAGCCGGGGTGTCGGGTGCTGCTCGGCCCGCACCGCCACCAGGAACAAGGCGCTGGCCACCCCGGCGACGAGAAACACCCCGCTCGAGACGGAGACCACCGACACATGGATCGGGAGCCAGAACGACTGCAACGCCGGCACCACCGGGGCGGCGTCGGCGTAGAGCACGGTGCCGGCGACGAACAGCAGCACCAGCACCGGGAGCAGCGCGAACATCCACACCACCCGCAGCGCCGGGCGGCGCAGCACGATCAGACCGGCCAGCACCCCGATCGCGCAGGTGACGGTGACGAACTCGTACATGTTGCCCCAGGGGAAGCGGGCGGTGGCCAGCCCGCGCAGCACCATCGACCCCACGTGCAGGACCCAGGCGACCACGAGCACGCTGATGCCCATCCGGCCGAGCCGGTCCGCTAGCTCACGCCCGGTCGGCGCGCTCACCCGGCCGGGCCCGGTGGCTGCCGGGGGG
>NZ_JAALEG010000060.1 GCF_011058165.1 Rhodococcus aetherivorans | reverse complement strand
GACGACCCGCTCTACGCCGCCAGGAGGACCCTGCACACCGGCGCCGACCTACTCACCGACAAGCAGCAGGACCGACTCACCGCCCTGTTCGCCGCCGAAGAGCATGTCGAAGTCGAGGCGACTTGGGGGATCTACCAGCGGATGATCGCCGCCTACCGTCACCCGGATCGAACGAAGGGGCGCGAGCCGATGCGGAACCTGATCGGGTCGGTCAGCGCCGGCGTTCCCGCTGCGCTGAGCGAGGTGATCACGCTGGGCCGAACGCTGAAGAAGCGCGCCGTCGACGTGCTGGCCTACTTCGACCGACCCGGCACCAGCAACGGCCCAACCGAGGCGATCAGCGGACGACTCGAACACCTCTGCGGCTCCGCCCTCGGGTTCGGCAACCTCACCACCTACATCGCCGGATCGCTACTCGAGACCGGTGGCTTCAGGCCGCTGCTACACCCTGGATTAGGAAGAGCCGCATTGTGCCCTGGCTCGTTTACGACGATGTGGGCGAGGTGGTCGAGCCAGTTCGGCGGTATCTGGCTGATTGTGTTGCCCCATCGAATCTATTTTCGCGCCAGTGCGTTTGAGGAGCAAGGTCACCAAGGGGCCGGGCTCGCGGACGGCCGGGCTCGCGCTGGCGTTCACGGTGATCGAGGCCGCTGAGGCACGCTGACGCGCCGTGAACGCGCCGCACCTGGTCGCCCTCGTTCGGGCCGGAGCCGTGTTCGAGAAGGGAAGACTCATAGAACGACCGGTTGATGCGTCAACTACGAAGGAGGTCGCCCGACGCTCGCCCATCCACAACGATTTGACAATAACTCGTGTGGCGTCGCGATGAGTTTTGCCCTCCGGTGCAGTCTGATCTGCATGGGCAAACTCATCTATGGCTTCAACGTGTCGGTGGACGGGTACATCGCCGATGCGCAAGGCAACATCGACTGGACCGATCCGAGCGAAGAACTGCACCAGTACTGGAACGACTTCGAGCGGGAGACCGCTCTGTCGTTCTACGGGCGGCGGCTCTACGAACTGATGTCCGCGTACTGGCCGACTGCCGACAAGGCCCCGGACGCCACCCCTCTGATCGTCGACTTCGCCCGCATCTGGCGCGACATGCCCAAGGTCGTGTTCTCGCACACCCTGGAGTCCGTCGACTGGAACTCCCGCCTGGAACGCGGCGACCCGGTCGAGGTGGTGACGAGGCTGAAAGCCGAAACCGACGGCAGGCTGGAGGTGGCCGGCGCGACGCTGGCAGCACCGATCGTGCAGGCCGGACTGGTGGACGAATACCGGATCGTGGTCGCGCCCATCGCCGTGGGCGGCGGCACCCCGTTCTTCCCGACCCTGCCGTCATGGATCTCGCTGCGACTGTTGGAGAACCGCACCTTCCCGGGTGGCACGGTCCTGCTGCGCTACGAGGCGAAACACGACTGATCGGACATACACAGCCAGGCGAGCTGCGGATGCACTACGAGATACACGACTCGAGCGGCACGGAAGTACTGCTGCTGCACGGCAGCCTGTTCGACATCCACCAGCAGTTCGACGGACTGCTGCCCGGGAAACTCGCAGAACGACCGATCGACCCACCCACCACCCTGGAGGTCGCCTGAAACTCGCCCATCCACAGGTCTTGACAATATCTCGATCCTAGGAGCGCGCACTGTCGGACTCGGAGAGACCGGAGCGGATTGCGCAAGGCCTACTACGACGCATGGTCCGAGGTCGCATCAGTCAAAGCAATGCGACGACGGTCGCGGCAAAGACCACGGTGGAGAACCCGAATTCGGCGATCGACGGCGGCTTGTCCCACCACGGCACCCCGCAGCTCGACACATACCACCAGCCGTTCGGCCCGATGAACGACATGGTCACCACGAACGACACCGCTGCCGCGAACAGCGCCCGATTGCGCCGCGAACGCAACACCGCGGGGCCGGTCGCCACGGCAGCGAGCATCGCCACGATCGCCACCAGCAGGCACAGCACCAGGGTGAAGACCGCGAACCGGCGCGCCAGGACCCGTCCACGGTGATCTGCAGCAGGTACTGATAGCGCAGATACCCCTGGAACCACGGCACATTCGGGCCGACCTCGTGTGCGTGCTGCATCTTCAGCACAGCCGCAGGGGGTCTGGGCCGAGAAGACCGGCACCAGCACCACCAGCCCGGCCGCGACCATCGGAGCGAGCAGCGGCAACCATCCCATGTTGCGAGCCGGTGATGGAGGATGCGGGCGATCGGGCGGGCGCCGGCGATCGATGCGGCGAAGCAGATGATGCCCGACGGGCCGGCGGTGACGGTGATCGCGCCGATGAGGATCGCGGCGGCGGGCAGCAGACGCCGGGTGGCGATCGCGCGTTCGACCGAACACCAGGTCAGCACGACACCGGTGGCCCCTCGTCTTCGTTGCCCGCGGTGTCCTGGCGCGGATATCGACTCGGCGGGAGGTGCGCGCACGCTGCGGCCATCCCGAGTTGCCGGGGTGTGAGGGCCGGCACAGTGAACAGTATAGGTCAAATGACCTATATTTTGGCCATGGCTGACACGCTCACACGAGACCACGAAGGTCCGGTCCTGATCGTCGGTGGATACGGAACCGTGGGTTCCGCACTGACCGAACTCGCCGCTCCGCACTGGCCGTTGCTGCTGACCGGGCGCAATCCCGAGAAGGGCGCGGCGCTCGCCGACAAGCACGGGGCTACGGTGCGGCGCTGGGATCTAACGGATCCGGCGCCATTTCGGGCGGCGGTCCGAGCGGTGATCGGAACGGTCAACGATCCGATCGACCGGGTCTTGACGGCTGCGGTCGGCGCGGGCGTTCCGTACGTCGACATCACGCGATGGACCAGCCGCATGACCCGCGCCATCGCCGTGGCAGCCGTGATGAAGCCACGTGCGCCGGTGCTCTTCTCGTCGGCGTGGATGGGCGGAATCACGAGTGTGGTAGCCGCTGCCCTGATAGCCGAGCGCGGCGGAGCTGCCGCCTCGGTCGATATCGCAGTTCGCTGGGACATGAACGACATGGCCGGCATCGATTCGGTCGACTTCATGGATCGGCTCGGATACGACTACGAGGTTCGTCGGGGCGGACTACCGGTGACGGTGGCGCCGTTGACAGATCCGCGGATCGTGAATATCGCCGGGTCGCGCACCAAGGTGGTCCGAATCGACACCCCTGAACAGCTCACGCTGCCGATCACCCTCGATGTCGGCACCGTGTCCACACGTCTCGGCTTCAGCTCGGGCGCGGCCACCACGGCGTTGCTCGCAGCGAAGAAGGCCGGGTTGTTCAGGTGGGGCAAGGGGGACCGGTGGACATCCGTACGCCGGTCGTTGTTGTACTCGCCCGGCGAGGGAGGGAACGCCGAGATCCGGGTCGACGTCGACGGCGAGGGAGGAAGGACATCGGCAACGGTCGTCGATCCGCGAGGCCAAGCTCACTTGACTGCGCTCGGCGGCTTCCTCGGTTTGCGAAGAGTGCTCGATCCGACGGGGTCGGAGCCCGGTGTCACCTACCCCGAGCTGCATCCGGATCCGGCCTCGATCCTGCGATCGCTACCCGAGCACGGAGTGGAAGTATTGCGGGAATGATCTCGACGAAGGGCGGCCAACGGCAGGCCGAACTGCTCGATGCCGCCGAACGGGTACTCACGACCCGCGGCAACGCCGATGCGTCTCTGCGTGACTTTGCCGCTGCGGCGGGCGTGCGTATCGGGCACCTCCAGCACTATTTTCCGACTCGCGCCGATCTGATCCGGGCTGTGCTCGAGCGGGCGCTGCAGCGTTCGCTCGAGCGGCTGTCGTCCGCACTGGGGCCGGTCGAGGAACGGGGTGAGCAGCCGGCCCTGACCAGGTCGGAAACGACGAGTCTGTTCGAGATCCTGCTCGCAGAGCAGGACGATCCGTCGTGCGTGCGGTTGTTCGTGGAGGTCTGGGCCATTGCCATGAGCGACGAGAGCACGGCCGCGGTCGTCCGCGACTTCTACACCGGATACGTCGGTCACGTGGCCGACCTCGTGGCCTGCGTTCGCCCCGATCTCGACCGGTCGCGGAGCTTCGCGGTCGCGGCGACCGTGGTCAGCCTGGTGGAAGGTGCGGCCATTGTCCACTCGACGGTCGGCGTCGGTCGTTCGGCGGAAGCGAGGAGCGAGATTATCCGGGCCGCAGTCGGATTGGTACATGGGTCCTGAGCCGTCCGGGCGGGCGCCGGCTGTGACCGCCCGCCCCGGTGCCGGCGTCGTCGATGCGGTCCGGCTCGGAGCGGGGTCGCTATTCGGGGTGAGCCGAGCTCCACGCCTGCCAGATATCGGGACGGAGCCGGCCCCGATCCGGCACCGGGAGGCCTTGGGCACGTGCCCAGGCCCGAACCTCGGCGGTGGACGGCGCCGGCGGTGCCCCCTCCCCGGCGCCGCTCGCGGATTCGGCGATGTCCCCGGATTCGGCAGCGGGCGCGTCGACCGGGCGCGGTGCCGCAATGCGGGCGATCGCCGTGTTCTCTGCCTCGGCCCAGACGTAGGCCGCCGCCAGATAGCGGTAGGTCCACTGCTCCGCCAGGGCGCGGTTGTCGCAGAACACGATCGGCACGTTCGGCCAGCGCACCTGCAACTCGGCCAGACCGTCGGCGACGGTCGCCGGCCGCACCCGCTCGAGCGCGAAGATCGCCGAGTACCGGTCCTCGACCACGATCGCGGCCCGCGGTAGGGCCGCCAATTCGGCCAGCGCGTAGCGCAGCGTGCCGTTCGTCAGGCTCGGGACCAGGTCCGGCACCGACTTGCGTTCGACCGAGGCCACGAGGCGGTCCTCGAGGAAGACCCCGTAGTCCCCGCACGGCAGTGCGCGTTTGGTGAGCCCGACCTGCTGGTCGGCGAACCGGTAGGCGTAACGCTCGTGCGAGTCGACGACGATGGGCAGCTCGGCGATGCCGGCGGCCCGGGCGGTGGGTGTGCGCACGTTCGGCCGGGCCTGTTTGCGGGTCCGCGGGGACTGCCAGAACACCACGTCGCGCCCGCGCGCGGTGGTGTACACGATCTGCGATCGGTTCTCCCGGCCCCGATCGAGTACCAGATCGATTGCCGCGCCGCGCCGCGCACACGACCGCACGGCCACCCGCTCGACCACCTCGGGGTCGTCGGGCCATTCGTCGATCGGCACCGGATGGCAGTACAGCGCCTTCGTGCGCGGCCAGGTTCCCGAGGTGCGAAACACCAGCCCGCCGTCGAGGGGTACCCGCAGCAGGTAGCCCAGCTTGGACGCCGGCTCCGGATTCACCGCGATCACCATTTCCACAGCTGTCAGGGTCTCATCGCAACGCAAGGACGTCCGCGGGTGCCAGAAGTTACCCGCCGGTACACCTACCGGGGTCCGGTCGCAACCGGCATCATCGATCGTAATTGATTGATCGATTACTCAATGAGCGCGCGCAGCGGTGTGCGGTCCCGAGCAAGGAAGGCGGACGTGAACTCTGTGAACGGTGAGACGGCGCTGGTGACGGGAGCGGGTCAGGGGGTGGGACGCGGCATCGCCCTGGCGTTGGCTGCGGCCGGAGCCCGGGTGGCCGTGGTGGGGAGGACGGCCGACAAGATCGAGAAGGTGGCGGCGGAGATCGAGGAGCGCGGCGGCCGCGCTGCCGCCTTCGTGTGCGATGTCACCGATGCGGCCGGGATCGATCTCCTGGTGGAGCGGGTGATCGCGCGATTCGGCGGCCTGTCGATCCTGGTGAACAACGCCCAGTCGACGGTCCACGGACGATTGCTCGACCTCGACGAACAGGTCTATCAGCGGGGGATGGATTCCGGGCCGACCGCGACACTGCGGCTGATGAGGGCGTGTCACCCGCATCTGAAGGGCGGCGGCTCGATCGTCAATCTCGGGTCCGCGGCGGGGGTGCGCTGGGACCCGTCCGGATACGGTGGCTACGCGGCCGCCAAGGAGGCGATCCGCGTCCTCACCCGCACGGCGGCGTGTGAGTGGGCCGCCGACGGGATTCGAGTCAATGCGATTCTCCCGTTGGCCAATTCATCCGCCCTCGAGGTGTGGGCGCAGGAGAGTCCGGACGAAGCGCGGGCGTATCTCGACACCGTGCCGCTCGGGCGGCTGGGCGACCCCGAAACCGACATCGGTCCGGCGGTGGTCTTCCTGTGCAGTCCGGCGGCACGGTACATCACCGGTCACTCGCTCCCCGTCGACGGCGGTCAAGCGCTGATGCGCTGAGACGTGCGACGGACATCGCTACTCGTACCTTGTCGCGGAAGAGAGAAACGTCCAGATGCCCGATGTGCTCGCACCGGCCCGGCCCGGCCCGGCCCGGTCCGGCCCGGCTCGGTCCCGTGGCCATGTGCAATCGAATCATCAAGGAGGAGAAGGCCGAAGGGATGTTCCGCCCTGATCAACCATGCCGGGGCATATCGGTCCGCCACGACGGTGTGCTGTCCCTGCCCCCCTTCTACGTTATACACGATTCGAGGCTCTCATGAGGCCCGGAATTGTGGCCGATAATCGCCTGCGGAACGCCGGAACCTACAGGTGAGGGGCAGGGGAATGGGATATGTACTGGACTTCCGGGAGATCGATCGGACGCAGGTTGCGGTCGCCGGCGGCAAGGGCGCGAACCTCGGAGAGCTGTCGCGAATCGAAGGCATACGTGTGCCGGCGGGGTTCTGCGTGACGACTGACGCCTTCCGGCGGGTCGTGGCAGAAGTGCCGTCCCTCGACGATCGGCTCGATCGATTGTCGCGTCTCGAGGCGGCGGATCGAGATTCGATCCGCGTGCTCAGTGCGCAGATCCGCCGTGCGGTCGAAGAGTGCGTCATCCCTGACGATGTGGTGTCGGAGATCGTCCGCTCTCTCGCCCGGCTCGGTGAACAAGCCGCATATGCGGTCCGATCCAGCGCGACGACCGAGGATCTGCCGACCGCATCCTTCGCCGGTCAGCAGGACACGTACCTGAACGTCTCGGGCCCAGCGGCGATTCTCCGGCACGTGAGCCGGTGCTGGGCTTCGTTGTTCACCGAGCGAGCCGTCACCTACCGTCTGCGCAACGGTTTCGACCAGCGGAAGGTTCACATGGCGGTGGTTGTCCAGCGGATGGTGTTCCCGTGGGCGGCCGGGATTCTGGTCACGGCCGATCCCATCACCTCCAATCGGAAGGTCGCGTCGGTGGAGGCAGGCTTCGGACTCGGCGAGTCCCTCGTTTCCGGCTTGGTGAACCCGGACGTCTACAAAGTGCGTGACGGCAAAGTCACGGACAGGACCGTCGCCACCAAACAACGCGCCGTCCAAGCAGCGCCAGCCGGTGGCACGCACATGCAGGGAATCGAGCAGGAGCAGCAGAACCGATCGGTGCTGACAGATGAGCAAGTTGTGCAACTCGAGCGGCTGGGCAGAAGAATCGAAGCGCACTTCGGCAGTCCTCAGGACATCGAATGGTGCCTGCTCGACGACGGTTTCCGAATCGTGCAAAGTCGCCCGATCACCACGCTGTTCCCGGTCCCCGTGGTCGACGACTGGGAGAACCGTGTGTACGTCTCTGTCGGCCACCAGCAGATGATGACCGACCCGATGAAGCCCCTGGGGATCTCCCTGTGGCAACTGACGAGTCCGGCACCCACGAGGGAGGCGGGAGGTCGGCTGTTCGTCGATGTCACCCAGGCTCTGGCTTCGCCGGTGAAGAGAACGGGACTGCTGGACGCTCTCGGCAAGTCCGATCCGCTTCTCGGGGATGCGTTGGCGACCATCGTCGAACGCGTCGACTTCATCAGGTGGTGTCCGGACGACGGGGCCGACGGTGTACCGGCCGGCGATGCACCTGCCCTGATCGAGGCCGACGAGGGCATCGTCGCCGAGTTGCTGGCGCAGAGCCAGGCCTCTGTCGCGATGTTGAAGCGCGAGATCCGGGCCAAGTCCGGAGCGGCGCTGCTCGACTTCATCTCGGCCGACCTCAAGGAGCTGAGGCGGATCCTGTTCGACCCGCGGAGCCACCAGGTGATCACGGCGGCGATGGAAGCAGCCTGGTGGCTCAACGATCGGCTTCAGGCCTGGCTGGGCGAGAAGAACGCAGCCGACACGCTCACGCAATCGGTCCCGCGCAACGTCACGTCGGAGATGGGCCTGGCGCTCGTGGGCGTGGCCGACGCGATCCGGCCGCACCCGGACGTGGTGGCCTTTCTGCAGCACGTCGAGGACGCGGGCTTCGAGGAGGGGAGCTTCCTGGACGAGCTGGCGAAACGCGCCGGCGGCCCGCAGGCGCGCGCGGCGATCGAGGCCTACCTCGACAAGCACGGCATGCGCTGCGTCGGCGAGATCGACATCACGAGACCGCGCTGGAGCGAACGCCCCACCACCTTGGTGCCGATGCTCATGAGCAACCTCAGAAACTTCGGGCCGGGCGCTGGAAAGCGACGCTTCGAGCACGGGCGGCGGGAGGCTCGCAAGAAGGAACACCAGTTGCTGGAGCGTCTGCGCGCCTTGCCGGACGGAGAGCGAAAAGCCTGTGAGGCCAAGCGGATGATCGACCGTGTCCGCGCCTTCTCCGGGTATCGGGAGTATCCGAAATACGGCATGGTCAGCCGCTACTTTGTATACAAGCAAGCCTTGTTGGGCGAGGCCGAGCGGCTCGTGCAGGCGCGTGTGCTTCGCCGCAAGGAAGACATCTTCTACTTGAGGTTCGACGAGCTGCGCGAGGTCGTGCTCACGCACCGATCGTGTGACCAGCTCATCCGTGAGAGAAAGGCCGCATTCCGCTCGTACCAGGCGCTCACGCCGCCCCGGGTGTTCACATCGGACGGCGAGGTCGTCGCCGGAAGGTATCGGCGCGAAGGCGTCCCGCCTGGAGCGCTGGCCGGTACGCCGGTGTCCGCCGGGAGTATCGAGGGGCGAGCCCGTGTCGTGTCGGATATGGCGCAGGCCGATCTCGAGGCGGGCGACATCCTGGTCACCGCCTACACCGATCCGAGCTGGACTACCGTGTTCGTCGCGATCAAAGGCCTGGTGACGGAGGTGGGCGGAGTGATGACCCATGGGGCGGTGATCGCGCGGGAGTACGGATTGCCGGCCGTCGTGGGTGTGGAGGGCGCCACCCGGTTGATTCGCGACGGGCAACAGATCCGCGTGAACGGAACCGACGGGTACGTCGAGATCCTGCCCCAGCGGGACGTCTGAGGGGCAGGAACTGCGGAGCCTGTTCCAGGAGATGCAGGTCCCGATACGGGTAGACCTTCGGTGCGAGCTTGCCGAACAGTCGGACGCCGAGCGTGACCGGTTGGGGCATCACCTTCGCGAAATCGCCGACCGGTGAGCGGTGGTGCGCGCCCCGCTCGTTCTGCTCGGCGGAGTCACCGACCCGGCCGGCACGCACACCGGCACGCGATGCGTCCTGACCCCGGTCCCGAATCCCGCCTCGGAAAAGGTGTCCCGTTGAGCTGACACCCCGCAGCCACAGCGCGGGGAAATTCCTACGCTCGAGGTACCCGAGGAAGGAAGTGATCGATGCAGTCGCTCGACTGTCATGCGTGTGGCAACACCGTGTTCGTGGCGAAGTACAGCCCCGTGCACACGAGCATTCAGTGGACAGGGCCGGCCCGCGACACCTGCCGCGAGTTCGCCGCGGCGGCCCGTCCGGGGGAGACCACGACCTACCTGCCCCGCTGCGGAGCGCTGCACGAGTCGGTCGATCGAGCCGTGCGTGACGGCCGGCTCGTGCCCTCGCAGCGGGTCGAACCGTAGTCGGTCCGGCGTCCGTCGCCGCACCCGGAAGCACATCACCTGGAGGACTTCATGACTGTTGAACCCGAGACCATCGAGGTTCGGAGCATCGAGACGGGCAGCAACCCGACGCGGTACGCCCGCGGCTGGCACTGCCTCGGACTGGCGAAGACGTTCCACGACGGAAAGCCGCATCAGATCAAGGTATTCGGGACCGACCTGGTGGTCTTCGAGGATTCGAAGGGCGCCCTGCACGTCCTCGACGCCTTCTGCCGGCACATGGGCGGCAATCTGGCCCGGGGCGAGATCAAGGGCGACACGATCGCGTGCCCGTTCCACGACTGGCGATGGGGCGGCGACGGCCGGTGCGCGGAGGTGCCGTACGCCCGCCGCACCCCGAAGATCGCCAGGACGAAGTCCTGGATCAACATGGAACGCAACGGCTTGCTCTTCGTGTGGAACGACCCGCAGGGCAACCCGCCGCCGGCGGACGTGACCATTCCCGGGATCCCGGACTACGGGACCGACACCTGGAGCGAGTGGACGTGGAACACCTTCCACGTGACGGGATCGAACTGCCGGGAGATCGTCGACAACGTCGTCGACATGGCACACTTCTTCTACGTGCACTTCCAGATGCCGCAGTACTTCAAGAACGTCTTCGAGGGTCACATCGCCGCACAGCACATGCGTTCGACCGGCCGTGACGACATCAAGACGGGTGTGCAGCTGGATCTGCCGGATTCGCAGACGATCTCGGACGCGATGTACTACGGACCGTCCTTCATGCTCGACACCGTCTACACGGTCGCCGGAGACGTGACGGTCGAGACCAAGCTCGTCAACTGCCACTACCCGGTCACGCAGGACTCGTTCGTGCTGCAGTTCGGGACCATCGTCAAGAAGGTGGACGGGGTCGGGGACGAGGAAGCCGCGGCGATGGCGACGATGTTCACCGAGGGTGTGGAGACGCAGTTCAAGCAGGACGTCGAGATCTGGAAGCACAAGACCCGGATCGAGAACCCGCTGTTGACCGAGGAGGACGGCCCGGTCTACCAGCTGCGCCGGTGGTACAGCCAGTTCTTCGTCGACGTCGAGGACGTCACTCCGGAGATGGTGCAGCGCTTCGAATTCGAGGTGGATACCAGTCGGGCACTGGAGAACTGGCAGAGGGAAGTGGACGAGACCATGGCACTGCGCGGCTGACCCGCGAGCGCCGGCCCGCGCCGAGACGGTACGGCTCGGCGCGGGCCGGCGGCGGTCGTCAGCCGGTGCGCGGCCGGAAGCCGTCGACGAAGATCCGGGTGATGTCGCGCGCGAGGTCGGCATTGGAGCGCTGCGCGCTCGGTCGGTGCCAGCGCGGTGCCTGCCAGACGGCATCGCGGATCAGCTGGTAGAACACCTCCGGATCGATGTCGTCCCGGAAGATTCCCCCGGCGACACCCTCGGTGATGGCCTCCCGCCACGCCTTCTCCACCTCGTCGGCAATCTCGGCCAGGTCCGCCTCGACGAGGCGGTCCCGCATGTACTCGCCCTCGCGCTGCCAGATCGTCGTGGCGCCACGGTAGTTCTCCGAGGTGGTCAGGGCGAGCAGGACGAGCGCTTCGATCCGCTCGACCGGCGGCAGGGTTCGGGACGTGATCTCGCGGCACCGGGCGGACAGGTCCTCGATGTATTCGCGGATCAGTTCGGTGACGATCGCTTCCTTGGACGGAAAGTAGTGGTAGAGCGCCCCGGAGTAGACCCCGACCTCGTCGGCGATCTCCCGGATGGTGGTTGCCGCGATTCCCTTGGTGGCGAACAGTTGTGCGGATCTGTCGAGGATCTGGCGGCGGCGCTCGTGCGGATCCATGGCACTCCTCGGGGCTCGGTCGTCGACGGCCGGTCCATTGTGGCACATCCATTGATCAAACGATCAGTGGAGCCTCAGACGGCGTGCTGTGAGTCCGCCGACCGGAGTCGGGTGAGGCGACGCCACGTCGTGAGGGCGGCCATGCGCACGGGGCCCGCCAGGGCGGCGGGGCGGATCGACGAGGTGGGGCCGCTGACGGAGATCGCGCCGACACACTTGCCGGCGTGACCGATCGGCGCCGCGACACAGGAGACGCCCGGGGCAGCCTCGTCGCGGTCGTGCGCCACGTGCTGTTCCCGGGTCCGGGCGAGCTCGCTGCGCAGCCGGTTCGGGTCGGTGACGCTGTGGCGGGTCCGGGCCGTCGGCGGGCGCTCGGCGAACAGCGCGTCGAGGTCGGTTCTTCCTTGTGCCAGAAGCGCCTTGCCCAACGCGGTGCAGTGTGCCGGCTGGCGTCCGCCCACGCGTGACGGGATGCGCATCGAATAGGGGCCGCCCACCTTCTCCAGATACAGCACCTCGGCGCCGGTGAGGACCGCCAGGTGGACGACGAGACCGGTGTGGCCGTGCAGTTCGTGCATGACGGGCAGGGCGGCCCGGTGCAGGGTGTCGTTGTGCTGGACGAGGGACCCGAGCTCGAGCATCTTCGTGCCCAGCGCATACGCGGGAGCGTCCCGTCGCACCCAGCCGATCTCGACGAGCTGGGTCAGCAGGCGATGCGTGGACGAGCGGGGCATGCCCGTCAGGCGGGTGAGCTCGGCCAACGTGAGCCGCTCGCTGTCGCGGAATGCCTCCAGCAGCCGGGCGGCGCGATCGATCACCGCCACCGGCACATCGCTGTGCGTCATGCTCTGCCTCCCACCGCCGAAGCGCGGTTACCTCTACTGATCAAGCGATCAATCAATGACTGTGGTGACTGTAACAGTTCGCCCGAGGGGCGGGAAGTGGAATCGAAGACCGAAACGCGGTCGATGGGGGCGGATCACCCGAGGGCGGCGGCCTCCTGTGAGGTGGCCGGCAGCTTCGCAGCGCCGCGGTGACACCGACGAGCCGGCCCCGCGGCGACCGCCAGCGACGCCGCGGAAGCGACGGCACACGTCAGGTAGGACGGCGCCCTGCCCAGCGCCCTTCGAGGGCCTCGCCCACCTGCCGGGCGAGGTGGTCGAGGTGCCGGCGGGTCACGGTGTCGTGGTCGGTGACATGCTCGCGCAGGCGATCGAGCTGGTCGGTGATCGCCGTGCGCTGCTCGCCGGTGGCGGCTTTCCATGCCAGCTCCCGCAGCATCGACAGCAGCGCGTCCAGCACCATCGGATCGTCGGCGCCGTAGAGCCGCGGCTGGGTGCACACCAGCTCCAGCAGCTCGGCGAAGGTCGGCCGCGCCAGCACCACCCGTACCCGATCGTGCTCGTCGCACTGGGTGTACGGGCCGAGCCGAAGGTCGAGAAGGTCGGCGAGGACCGCGGTGCACGAGATCAGTCCGTGCACGGCGGTGGTGGGATCGTTGATCCCGGGCGAGAGGGCCCGCACCACCACATCGGTCAACTGCCGCAGTCCGTAGCCGATGTCCTGGACGGCGGTGCGTTCGCTGCCGGTGCGCAGCGCCGCGCGTACCCGTTCGCTCAGCCGGTGCGCCGCGTCCTCGGTCAACGGTTCCTGCGGGCGGACGGACCAGGAGAACGCGACCGGTGTGCCCGCCAGGACCGGGCTGCCCACCGGGCGGTCTACCCACACCACCGCCTCGGCCTGCTCCGCCGCGGTGAGCAGGGCGTGTTCGTCGATCTCGACGAGGAATCCGGACGAGGCCGCTTCGACGAGGTGCGGGTGCGGCGGTGGCGCGGGCACCGGCACGGCAGGTGTGTCCCGGCGTGCGGGAGGCAGGAGACGGGTGGCGGTGGCGCAGGTGTCGGCCCGCACGTGCTCGAGCACGGCTTCGACGCGGATCTGCCGGACCAGATGTCCGAGGAACAGCACCAGCGCGACGACGCTGGCCACCGCGAGCAGGTATGCCGTCGTCACCGCCATCTGCGGGACGAACGCGGTGCCGTCGGTGCCGTCGGTGGCGCTGCGGACGGTGCGCAACACGGTCAGCGCGTAGATGAACGTCGCCAGGAATAGCGCCAGGGTGCGTTGGATGACACGGTCGGCGGCGAAGGTGCGCAGTAACCGCGGGGAGTACTGGCTGCTGGCCAGTTGCAGGGTTACCAGTGTCAGCGAGAACGTCAGCGCCGTGACGGTGATCAACGAGCCGGCGATCACGCTCAGTACCTCGCGGGCGGCGTCGGCACCGCCCCCGAACAGGTATCCCGCCACCGTCGGTGGCAGCCGGTCATCGAGGGCGGCGTCGAGTTCGGGCAGGCCGATGCCGGCCAGCACGGCCAGCAGCACCGCGGCCGTCGGGACGGGCCACAGCCGGGAGCGCACCGCTTCGACGAACACCTGTCGACGCTTCAGTACGGAGGAGATCGGTCCCCGTCGCCCCCGGGCCCCGGGGCCGCCGTCGGTCTCGAACTTCACGGACACCGCCCGGAACCACATTCCTCGCGCATACCCCCGCCCGCGGCCGGGTAATCGCGCACCCGTCGCTGCGCCTGCCGGAGTGCGGCGGATCGGTTGGAACGGCCTCGGTGGCCGGGCCGAGGTGGATACGATGCCGACATCTGTGCAGGACTGGTGCGACGAACGGAATCGGTCATGACAAAGCTGGTGAACTCGCTGTCCGAGGACGAATTCGTGTTGGTGCGGCAGACGAAGAAGACGGAGATGGCAGATCTCGACGAGGACGGCCTGATCGATCTGCACACCCGTATCCGCCGATCCCGCAACAAGTACGTCAAGCTCTACCGCCGGCAGGGTGCCGAGAAGGTCGGCGCGAAAAAGTCTCGTGCGGCCGGTAAGTCGGCGAACGAGCGGAACGCCGGCAAGGCGGAGGTGTTCGAGGATGCGCTGGCCCGGGTCAGCCGCCAGCTGGGGGCGGTGGCCCGCCGCTCGGCCGAGGAGCTGAAGCAGGAACGGCTCGCTCGCGCCCGCTCGGATGCCGCCGCGCCCGCCGAGGATGTCGGTGCCGAGGGCAAGGTGCGGTCGAAGGGCAAGACCCGCGTCGATGCCACTCGTAACTCGGCCGGCCGCAAGAAGTACGAGGCGTCGACCATCGCCGCCGGGGCGCGCCGGCAGGCCAAGAAGGACAGCAAGAACCGCTGAACGTCCGGGATCCGCCGCGACGACGTCGGTGGAGCAGGCCCGGGGTGCCGGTGCATGTGAAGCACACCGGCACCGCCGAGCCGGTCAGTGAGTTGCCAGCGCGACGCGCCGGCCGTCTCCTCCGCGACCGGGCTGCCCCGGGCCGCGGGGCGGCCGTCAGGCGAGCGCGGTTGCCGAGCGTCCCTCGAGGGCGGATTCGACCAGGTTGCTCTTGGGTAGCGTCGAGCCGGACTGCACGGCCTCGATCCACTGGGTGGTCGTGGTGACCGCGGCGAAGTTGGACTGCAGCAGCACCATCAGGGTGGTGTGCAGGGACTGCGCGGAGACCTGCCCGGCGGCGTTCGCGAGATGGATCGCACCGGTGGCGTCGGAGAGGATCTCCGTGGCGAATCCGAGCGCCTCGGCCTCCGCGGCGGTGGCGAGATCGCAGTTGTTGGTCATGTATCCGACGATCGTGACGGTGTCCACCTCGCGGGCGCGCAACCAGCCGGCCAGGTCGGTGCCGGCGAACACGCTCGCGTACTGCTTGTGCACGCGTTTGCACGTCGGGTCGATGCGCCGCTCGAGATCCGGGTGCAGCGACCATCCTCGCGAACCTTCGACGAAGACGGGGGCTCCGTCGGGCATACGGTGCTGAACGACGACGACCGGGACGTCGTGGGCGGCGGCAGCGTCGAGGGCGGCCTCGATGTTGGCGAGCGACTGCTCGCGCGGCGGGTACTGGATCTCGAGCGGTCCGTCGAAGTACTCCTGCTGGACGTCGACAACGACGAGGGCACGGCGGGGTGCGGTCACGGGTTTCCTCCCTGGGAAATCATTCGGGGTGTCGCGCCCACGGGGTGAGCGCCTCACTGCCCGATTGTTCGGCAGGTCTACCCTGGCCGGAAGTGGCACGAATGCACACTTTCGATGAGATCGGGCCAACCCGGGAGAACAGGATGCGAATCGCTGTCTACGCCTTCGACGGGATCACCATGTTCCACCTCGCGGCACCGTTGCTGGTGTTCGCCGAAGTGCGCCGTCTCGGTCCGGCCCCCGACTGGCAGACCCGGCTGTGGTCGGACCGGGCCGGCTCGGTCTGTACCGCCGAGGGATACCCGATCGGTGAGGTGACCGGACCCGAGACGGTCGACTGGGCCGACATCGTCATCGTCCCGTCGTGGCCGATGCCCCCGAGGCCGATCGGTGCAGAGTTGAAAAGACAGCTGCGCCAGGCACATGCGCGGGGTGCGGTGATCGCCGGGTTGTGTCTGGGGGCGTTCGCCGTCGCCGACGCCGGGCTGCTCGACGGTCGTGCGGCGGTCACCCACTGGGAGGCGATGCCGCTGCTCGCCGAACGCTGCCCCGGCACCGAGGTGGACTCCTCGGTTCTCTATATCGACCACGACGACGTCCTCACGTCCGCAGGTACGGCCTCGGCGATCGATGCCTGTCTGCACCTGGTCCGCAAACACCTCGGGTCGGCGATCGCCACCCGGGTGGCCCGATACCTGGTCGTGGCTCCGCACCGAGAAGGGGGACAGGCACAGTACATCGAACGTCCCCTCGCGCGGCCCGCCACCGACACCGCGATCGCCGAGGTGCTCGAATGGGCGCTGACCCGGCTCGACGAACCGCTCGCGGTCGATCGACTCGCGGATCGGGCCCGGATGAGCCGGCGCAGCTTTGTCAGGCACTTCCGGCAGGCCACCGGCACCACGCCGGCACGCTGGATTCTCACGCGCCGACTGCAGGAGGCACGCGCTCTGCTCGAAACCACGGATTGGAGCATCGATGCCGTCGCGTCCGCGTGCGGCTTCGGCAGCAGCGCCACCTTCCGGCAGAACTTCACCTCCGCCTTCGCAACTTCACCCACCGCCTATCGTCGGCAGTTCGCATCCCGGCCGCAACCGCTGGTACCCAGGAGGACGTGAAAGTGACACGAGGTGCGAGTCACCGGCGAGGGGCCAAGTCCCGTGAGGTGGTGTACGACGTCGCCGCGTGATTCCTCGGCGGGAGGTCAGGTAGTCAAGGCCGGTGCAACCTCCTCGGCGGGTTCAGTCACGGTTCTTCGGCCGTGTTGGTACGGGAGCGGGCGAGCACATCCAGTCCGAGGTAGCGGCGCCCTTCGATCCACTCATCGTGCTCGCTCCGCGAGCACCGCCTCGACGAGACGGATCAGCGCGGTACGATCCGGAAAGATCCCGACCACATTGGTTCTCCTACGGACTTCTTTTGTTGAGGCGCCCCCTGCGGATGATTGCTCCAGATCTGCTTCCAGATCTGTTTGGGAAATACCTTGAACCCCAACAGATCCGACACTGCGGCGTCGAGGTGGTCGGCGGCCTTCGCCGACTTCCCGGATTGGTGCCGGGTCATAGGCCTGCCCGGTTGAGACGTTCGATGAGGCGTGGTTTGCGCGCAAGCGTGTGACGTAGTGCCAGGATGCGCTGGGTGAAGGTGTCACGTCGGCGTCGCGTTCGGCGAGCGTCCGGAGATCGGTGAGCAGTGCGGCGGCGGCGTCGTACTCGCCGGACTTTCGGGTGGCGATCATCGCGTCGATGCGAGACCACGGGCCTTGTGCCGGCGGGCTTCCTCCCCGGCGCGCCGGGCAGCTGCCCGGCGCTCATGGTCGCCTCGGCGACGCGCCGCGGCCTCGAGAAGATCGGCCACGGTCCGGCGAGGTGGGGCGGGCAGGTTTGTGGTGTGCTCCGTTGTGGAATCGACGAAGCATCTCCATCCGGACGGTCACCGTGTGATTTTCGGCGACCCGCAGCAGGAGTCGAACGGTGCGCTCGTGCGGGCCGCGATGGCGAGCAGGTCGTCGTCGAGGCGGAGAAGTTCGGCCAGGGCGCGCTGCGCCGCGCTGAGGGTGGCCAGTCCGGGGCGGCACGGGTGACATCGGTGCGCCGGCGTCCGGATCGACGTCGCCGGACTCGTCCTCGCTGGTCAGGTCCAGCACGAGGAATTCGCTCGTGGTCCAGGCAGTTACCCGCTCGTCGACGCAATAGTCCCCGACGACGTCGAGGTCGAGCAGGCCGCGCGGAAGGCGGAGCAGGATCCGCCGTGTTCCCCAGTTGGCCAGGTACAGGTGCGCGGCGTAGTAGCGCTCCATCATCCGGTTCGGATCGTCCCGGAAGCTGCCCAGCGGAACTCGTTGACGAAGCTGGTGGCCGTGATCCTCGCGCGGGTGGACAGGGAACGCACTTCGGCCTGCTGACGCTCGTCCAACGGCCGGTCGACGGTGAGGAACTCGTAGTGCTGGTACTCACTCATCGCCCCTCCCGCCGATCGGCGCGGTCGTAAGGCTCCGCCCGGAAACCCGAGTCGTCTCCCCGATGGATGAACAGGTGTCCCTCGAGTGTGGCGTCCTGCGCCAGGGCGGCCCAGCCGCGGCCGCTGACCTGGTCGCCTTCGTCGTCGCCGTCCCAGCTGAACTCCACGGCGGTGCGGCCGTCGCGTTCGATGGTCCGGCAGTCCATCCAGCCGCGGACGGCGATGAAGCCGAACTGGCCGGTCCCGTCGGCGGCGAGCTCGATGAAACCGGGTTCGACGAGGTCGATCGCGTCGCGGTCCCACAGGTCCATCTCCACGATCCGCCACCGACCGGTCAGGCGCCTCACTGGTCCTCCATACTTGTCGCGAGTGCGGTGTCAGGGTAGCGACCGCGGGGGACCGATGCCGCGCGTCGCCGGCGCAGCGGCCTGCCTGAGATTCCCCTGAACCAGTGGACACGGAGGTCGGGGGCTCGGTGAGGGGTTGACCACGGCGCGGCCTCGCCGAACGTGCAGCCCACGTCCCCTTGACCTACTTGACTTGACCTACTTGACCTACTTGACCTACTTGACCTACTTGACCGAGGACGATCGAGGTATGAGCACTCCATTGAAGAAGGTTGTCGACGACCAGCTGGACGCCAGCGGGATGGCCGCGGAAGAGCTCAGCGACGACGACGCGCGGTACGTGGCCGACGGCGTGAGACGTATGCTGTCGAGCCTCAAAGCGCGCCGAGCGTGGGAAAAGCACATCGGCCCGATCCTGACCCACAAGCAGACCCTCGAAGTGACCGGCTGGTCGAAGCAGGCGCTCAGCCAGGGGGTCAGGGACAATCGCGTGTTGCGCCTGACCGCCGCGGACGGCACTGCCGGCTACTGGTCGGATGGCTTCACCGAGACTGCCGCCGGCTACCGACCGATCGCGGGGATCAAGAACGTCCTGGGCGCCTGGGCCCATGCCGACGTCGAACCGTGGACGATTGCGTCGTGGATGTCGAGTGCGCAACCCGAACTCGACGGCCGGACACCGCGGCAGGCCCTGCTCGACGGTGACAGTGCTGATGTCGAGAAGCTCGCCCGCCAGGCGTCGGAACGGCTCGCTTCGTGAATGTTTCCCGCGCACAACAACACCTGAAACCGCCACCGTCCCCGGACACACTCCGGGGACGGTTCCCTGAGACCGGGCCGGCTGCCCGTACGACGATCTACCGCAGTCATGCCGCCGGCCTGGGGGCGTGGTGGTTCAGCAGCAATGGGGGCGGCCGTTTCGATCTCACCGGGTCCGAGGGAACCTGCCACCCCGCGGAAACCGAGCTCATCACCTTGCTCGAGGCGTGGAGCGGCATCTACGTCATCCCACGTCCGGAACTCGTCAAGCGGGACATTTCAACGGTGATTGTCCGTAGGGATCTGCGTCTCGCCGACGCGACCTCCAACCGGGCGATCCAGTTCGGATCGACCTCCGAGATGTTCACCACCACCGACTATCCGCTGACCCAGCAGTGGGCAAAGGCGTTGCACGAAGCGGGGTTCGACGGCATTCGGTATTGGGCACGGCACGATCTCAAGCACGTCGATGCGTGCATCGCGGTATTCGCGGCCAGCGGCGATCAGACCGGCACAGACGAAGAGCCCAGCGATTTCGCGGTGCTCGGTACCGAGAACCTGCTCGACCGCCCGGACCTGTGGGAGGCGCTGGAGGAAGAGGCAGGGATCGTGGTCCTCGACATCCCCAGGAGCTTCTGACCCTCCTCGCGTATGTCGGACGTGGGTCCTACGGTTGATGACTATGACATCGCGTCTCGCGGTAGCTGGTTGCGTTCCCGAGTCGATCATTGACGAAGTGCAGCGGTGGTACTCAGCGCCCGGTGTGGGTCGCTGGATGGACTCCGAGTTCGACGTCAGCGCCCTCGTCAAGCAGATGGCCGGCTCGGGGACGGTTCGTCGGCAAATACCTGCTTGCTTCCTGGGGATGTGTGGGATTCGACAGCGAACATCAGCCTGGGGCATTCATGGGCGCCGACGTGTTGGTCAACCGTTCAGAGCAATCCGACTGTGGCCGGCCCGGAACTCGGAGGAAGCAGGTCCGCGACAACTGAGGTGAACCGTCTCGGGATTGATGCCGCTTTCCATTCTCGAGAGATGATGCACATCATGTTCTAGCGTTACCCGGCGAGGTCCTCGACGTCGTGATGAAACTCCGCCACCTACTGCGTATGGTTGCGGACCATCGCCCACGTGCGCGGCCCGTCGTCGGGCAGGGTCACGGAACCGACGACGTCGAAACCGAGCCTGCGGTAGAACGCGACGTTCCGCTCCGACGACGTCTCCAGGTACGCAGGCACTCCCGCTTGGCGGGCTTCCCTTAGTCCGGGTTCGAGGATCGCGCCGCCCAGGCCCGAGCCCTGCCGGTCCGGATCCACGGCGACGGTCGCGAGGAACCACACCGGCCCGACGGGCCGCAGTGGCGCCAGCGCCTCCTCCGCGGCTGCCGCCGCGTCGGCCCGATCACCGGACAGCTCGGCGACGCGTCCGGAGATGCGTTCGAAAGCCTCTGGGATTCCGGTGGACTCGGGGGTGATCCACACCGCGACGGCCGACGCGTCGTCGGCCACCCACACCCGCCCGCAGCGCAGGCCGATCTCGGTCAGATACAGCCGCTGCAACTCCTCGACGCGACGCAGGTGGTCACGGGCATCGACGGTGTGGCGGGTGAACGGGTAATCGGCGAAGGCGCGCGCCAGGGTGCGGGCCGCGCGGTCGACGTCGGCGGGCTCGGCGGGACGTATCTCGGTCATCGCGACCCACCGTAGAGCCTCGCCGGGTCCGGCCGCGAACCATTTACCGCGCGGCCCGGGTGGTGGGCCGGATCTCGAACCGTTCGGGAATCCGCAGCCACGCGGTGCTCACCGTCGACCAGTCGCCCACCCCGGGCCACGGCCCCGACTGACTGTGCCGGTAGCCGCCGGCCTCGTACCGGTCGTACGGCACCTCGGACAGCCTGGGGTGGGCGCCCAGCAGGCCGAGGGCCGACAGGTGCACGGCGTCCCACTCCTCGGCGATCGACGGCCAGTCCGGGACGCGCGCCCCGCGGTACTCGAGCGGATGTTCGGCGATCAGGGCCGCCCAGTCGCCGGCGGTGTCGATCCGGACGATCCGCGCGACGTCCGGATCGAAGTGCACGGTGTAGCGGGCGGGGTCCTTCAGGCCGCGCAGGTTCTCGCCGCTGGCGCTCCACGTGTCGCTCGTCCCGTCGTGCAGGGGCGTCGCGGTCCAGAACGCGCCGTCGGGCAGCGCGCCGGGCCGCTTGCGGTTGCGCACCCGAGGCAGACTCAGCTCGGTGATCGTGCCCTCGTGGGTCTGCGGGGAGGCGAGGGTGTTCCGGCTCGGGTGACGCAGCGCGGCGCAGATCGCCTCGGCCATCTCGATCGTCGCCGGTGCGGTGAGGGCCATCTCCAGGACGTCGTTGGCGCCGTTGCCGTAGAGGTACTCGCCGATGATCAGCACGAGGTCGTCGACGAAGTCCTCGAGGGTGTCGGCTTCGACGAATGCGGCGACGGACGGCCGCGGATCCGCGTCACGGTAGGCGCGCAGGTACCAGTGGACGAGCATGCGTCCCGGGACGGTGTCGAGGAGGTTCGCCGCGGCATCCGAGCACATGCCGGACATGTTGCCGTACGTCGGCTCCATGCCCGCTGACCACACGCCCTGCCGGCTGAGCACGCGCCCTGCAGCGAACCGTTGCTCAGGCGCCGGCTCTCGTGGTGCGCCGCCCGATCGTGACTGCGGGTGCCGGGACCGGTGGCGACAGGGCCGGCGGCAGCGCGAGCACGACGATCTTGACCCAGACGGAGCCGATCTGGTGGCCCAGCCCGCCGGTGTTGTAGGGCAGGCGGTACTTCTCGCACAGAGCCTGCACCTCGGGCGCCATCGCCGGGTACCGGTGCGCCGGGAGATCGGGGAACAGGTGGTGCTCGATCTGGTGCGAGAGGTTTCCGGACATGATGTGGAACAGCGGGCCGCCGGTGATGTTCGCCGATCCGAGCATCTGCCGCACGTACCACTGCCCGCGGGTCTCGTCGGCGGTTGCGTCCTCCGTGAAGGTCTGCACGCCGGACGGGAAGTGGCCGCAGAAGATGATGGAGAACGCCCACACGTTGCGGACCAGGTTGGCGGCGGCGTTCCCGGCCAGTGTCGGGAGCATCAGCGGCCCGGACAGCAGGGGAAAGACCACGTAGTCCTTGAGGACCTGGGGGCGGGCCTTGCGCCACCAGCCGCGGACCAAGGGTGCGATGTCGCGCCACGGGCGTCGGCCCCGGAGTACGCGGTCGGTCTCGAGGTTGTGGAGCATCACGCCCCACTCGAAGGTGAGCATCAGCACGAGCGCATACAGCGGGTTGCCCAGGTAGTACGGGTTCCAGTGTTGACCGGGGTCCATCCGCAGGATGCCGTACCCGATGTCGCGGTCCCGCCCGAGGATGTTCGTGTAGGTGTGATGCATGTAGTTGTGCGAGAATTTCCACTGGTCGGCGGGACAGACGATGTCCCATTCGAAGTCCTGGGAGTTCACGCCGGGCTCGCGCATCCAGTCGTACTGACCGTGCAGCACGTTGTGCCCGATCTCCATGTTGTCGAGAATCTTCGAAATCCCGAGTGCGCCGACGCCGGCCAGCCACGCCGGCGGAAACACCCCCAGATGCATCAGAACTCGGCCGGCCACCTCGGCGCCCCGCTGCACCTTGATGACGCGAAAGAGGTAGTCGCGATCCTGGGCGCCGAGGTCCGCGGTGATGCGGGCGCGCAGCGCATCGAGTTCGCGGCCGAGTTCCTCGACCTGGTCGTGGTCGAGCACGACCACGTCCGCGGGTGGCCTGCTCGCCGGGGAGCGGCCCGGCAGCGAGAGGGTCGGCAACGATGGCATGGGCAACTTCAGTCCGAGCATCTCGGGCCTCCTCGTGCTGGTGCGGTGCTGTGACCGTGGTCGAACGGAACTCCTGTCGTCGGCGCACCCGTACAGACACCGCCGCGATGTGCGGCGCGCGGAGGCACTCGGCGCAGTAGCGCCATACCGGAGGGGTGCGCGGTGGGGCGGTGGGCCGCCACGTCCGTCCTGTCAGTGCCTCCTCTGCATCGATCGGCACTCGATTCATCCAGTGTCGTGGCTTCGGATCTCCGCGGCATGGCCGCCACTTGAACATTGGGTTTCCGGGGCAGTTCCCCCAGGTCCTGGTGATCGAGTGGTTGCGGCGTCGGTCGGAGAGCCGCGACGCGAGGGGCTTGCGCCGCCGCTATTCAGCGTTACTATGTACCAGTAGTCAGTAACGCTTAGTAGTTGAGGAGGTGTTCCGTGAGCAAGCAGATGACGGAGATGCTCAAGGGAACGCTGGAGGGCATCGTCCTCGCGATCGTTTCCAACCGGCCCGCATACGGCTACGAGATCACGGCACGGCTGCGGGAGCAGGGCTTCTCCGACATCGCCGAAGGCACCATCTACGCCCTGCTCGTCAGGATCGAAAAAAGAGGCCTCGTCGACGTGGAGAAGGTGCCGTCCGAGAAGGGGCCACCGCGCAAGGTGTATTCGCTCAACGCGCAGGGGCAGGAATACCTCGAAGAGTTCTGGGGGACATGGAGCTTCCTCACAGAACGGCTCGAACAGCTCCGCGAAGGAGGCAGATGACCATGTTCATCTCGAAGATGCTCGGGGACAAGCGGCGATGGCGGCAATACAAGGCGCGCACGAAACAGCTTCCCGCGGACTACCGCACGGCAATCGATGCGCTCGAGCGGTACCTGATGCACTTCGGGCCGGGGGACCCCTCCAGCGCGGCTTCGATGTTCGAGGACCTCGCCGATCTCTTCGAGCAGAGCGCGGCGGACGGAACGCCGATCCGCGCCGTCGTCGGGGAGGACCCGGTCGAGTTCGCGGAGGCATTTCTCCGGAACTACCCGGAGGGTCAGTGGATCAGCAAGGAACGGGAACGGCTGACCGACACCATCGATCGCGTCGCGGGCTCCGAATCGTGACGCACGAGAGAACGGATATCCGGATGACAACCGATCAGGTGCAGTTGCCCGCGATCCGCGTGCAGGGCCTGGAGAAGTCGTTCAAGGACCTGCCGGTGCTGCGCGGCGTCGACTTCGACGTGGCGCGGGGCAGCATCTTCGCCCTGCTCGGCTCCAACGGAGCGGGCAAGACCACGGTCGTGAAGATTCTGTCCACGCTGCTCGAGGCCGACGCGGGGACTGCCGGCGTCAACGGCTTCGACGTCGCCACGCAGGCTGCGGATGTGCGAGAGTCCATCAGCCTCACGGGACAGTTCGCCGCCGTCGACGAAATACTCAGCGGGCGTGAGAATCTCGTGCTGGTCGCCCGGTTGCGGCACGTCGCGGATCCGGGCAGGATCGCGGATGATCTGCTCGAGCGCTTCTCGCTGACCGACGCGGCCGCGCGGAAGGTGTCGACGTATTCGGGCGGCATGCGCCGCCGCCTCGACATCGCGATGAGTCTCATCGGGGATCCGCCGGTCATCTTCCTCGACGAGCCGACGACCGGGCTCGACCCCCAGGCGCGCCTCGAGGTGTGGCAGGCCGTCGAGGAACTCGCCGAGCACGGCACGACGGTGCTGCTCACGACGCAGTACCTGGAGGAGGCCGAACAGCTCGCCGATCGGATCGCGATCCTCCACGAGGGCCGGATCATCGTGAACGGCACCCTCGCCGAGCTCGAGCAGTTGCTCCCGCCCGCCACGGTCGAATACGTGGAAAAGCGGCCGACCCTCGAGGACGTCTTCCTTGCCGTCGTCGGTGCCGACGGCAAGGACGGCGACGCCGGCAACGACGCAGTGCCGGCACGGAAGAGTAGGGGACAACGATGACCAAGCACTTCTTCGGCGACACCGCCGTCCTGCTGGGACGATCTCTGCGCCACATCACGCGCAGCCCGGACACCATCACCACGACCACGATCATGCCGATCGCCTTCCTGCTGCTGTTCGTCTACGTGTTCGGCGGCGCGATCAACTCGGGGTCGAACTCGTATGTGAACTACCTGCTGCCCGGCATTCTGCTCATCACCATTGCTTCGGGCATCTCCTACACCGCATTCCGGCTCTTCCTGGATATGAAGAGCGGCATCTTCGAGCGATTCCAGTCCATGCCGATCGCACGCTCGTCCGTTCTGTGGGCGCACGTGGTGACCTCGTTGGTCGCCAATCTGGCCTCGGTCGTGGTCATCGTGCTCGTTGCCCTCCTCATGGGCTTCCGCTCGGCGGCGGGAGCGCCGGCGTGGCTCGCGGTCGCCGGCATCTTGATCCTGTTCACTCTGGCGTTGACGTGGATCGCCGTGATTCCCGGTCTCTCCGCGAAGTCCGCGGACGGCGCGATCGCGTTCTCCTACCCGCTCATCTTCCTGCCGTTCATCAGCTCGGCATTCGTGCCCACCGACACCATGCCCGGCCCGGTACGCGCCTTCGCCGAGCACCAGCCGGTGACGGCCATCGTCGATGCCATCCGCGACCTGTTCACACAGCAGCCGGTCGGCGCCGACATCTGGATCGCCCTCGCCTGGTGTGTCGGCATCCTCGTCGTCGCGTACATCTTCGCCATGGTGACGTACCGCCGCAGGATCGGCTAGGACGGGCGCCGCGGCGGGGAACGGTGGGCCACGAGCTCACCCGGCCCCGCCGACGTGCGCGCCGTGGCCAACCCGCCTTCCCGTCCGGCCGGGCAGGGACTACCGTTCGCCCATGCGCGCAGCCGCCGTCGTCGTCGCCTGTCTGGTCGGCGCGGCCGCGTGCGCGTCCCCACCACCGCCGGACCCACCACCGCCGCCGCCGGCGGCGCGTGTCACGGTCGACGGGCGGGGCCTGATTCTGGACGGGAAGCCCTGGTGGCCGACCGGGCTCAACGCCTATCAGCTCGCCTCCGACTGGGACGTCAACGGTGGCTGCGGCGCGCAGGTGGACCTGGACGCGTACTTTTCGTCGCTGCCGCCGTCGTCGCTGACGCGGTTCAACGCCTTCCAGGCGCTGGCGTTGAACCGCGTCACGGGGACGCTGGACTTCGCGGCGATCGACGCCGTGTTCGCCGCCGCCGAGCGGCACGGCCAGCTCGTCATGCCGGTGCTGTCCCCGCAGGACGGCGCGTGCGGCAACGAGCTGTACAAGGACCGCGCCTGGTACGAACACGGCTGGACCACGCGCCGGGCCCCCTTCGCGGTCAGCTACCGCGACTGGGTCCGCCTGGCCGTGGACCGGTGGCGGGTGTCGCCGGCGCTCGCCGCGTGGGACCTGCTGGGCGAGCCCGAGCCCGGCGTGTGCGGCGACGCCGCATGCAGCCTGCCGCGGCGCTCCTGCCCACCCGACTCGGCGCAACTGCTGCGGGCGTGGACCGACGCGGTCGGCCGGATCGTGCGGGAGACGGACCCGCGGCACCCGATCAGCCTCGGCCTGATCGGTGGTGACCAGTGCGGCAGCGCCGGGGACGGCTACGCGCAGCTCGCGAAGTCGCCGTACGTGGACGTGCTGCAGTACCACGACTACGACGAGGCGGCATGGCTGCCGGTGCGGCTCGGGCAGGTCACCAAGCCGATCCTGGTGGCCGAACTCGGCATCGAGGCCGGCAGTTGCCTGCCGCTGCCCGAACGGGCCGAACGTGTGGACGCGGCGCTGACCGGCTACCGCGAGACCGGGGCCGCCGGCGCGCTGCTGTGGGCGTTCGTGCCCGACCCGCGCGGCGGCGAGTGCACGTACGACATCGGCCCCGGCGACCCGGCGTTCGACGTGCTGGCCCGGCACGGGAGCTACTGACCCGTGCCGCGTCGATCGCCGAGTGCGCGGATGTGCGCCCGGTCGTCGTCCTGCATCGAACCACCGTTCCCGGACCGTTCGAACGGACCTGTCCGCCAGTCGGATACGGAACCGGAACACGGTCGCTCGCAGTAATTCGTTTGCGGGTTCACCCCGTGGTGAATATTGTCTGCTGCGTCCGGCGGAGAGGCCGGTCGAACTCGGATGGAAAGTGGTGAATTATGCCCCGGACAGCCGCCGAGCTCCTTCACGATCCCGTGAAGCGCTCGGACCGGTGATCCGCACCCACCATCGGATCGCCTGTCCGGTGTGAGGTCTTCGCGGGATCGACAGTGCTCGGCACACATTGCAGCACAGTTGATCTCACAGAGGAGAACCCAAGTGTCCCACAGTGGCACATCGATATCGCACCTTTCCACGTTCACATGTATCCGGTGCGGGCTGACGGTACCTGCCGCGACGCCTGCCGGTGCAACACGGACACACTGCCCGAACTGCCTCGCCGGAAAGCACCGACCCGGACCGGACGCCGGGTGCGGAGCACGCACGCACCCGATCTCGATCGCGGTGCTCCGGGGCGGAGAGTGGATGCTCATCCACCGCTGTACCGCCTGCGGTGGCCTCGACGCGTGCCCGGTGGTCGAGGACGACAACCAGTTGCTGTTGCTCCGCATCGCGGTGAAACCGCTGGCGCAACCGCCGTTCCCGCTCGAGCATCTCGCACAACTGTAGGAGCGCTCGGTGTCCCGCAGGAACAATCGAACAGCTCGAGTGCAGCGGCCGAAGCCGGCACATCGCGACGCACCCGCGCGGCACGGAACATCGTTCCGCTGCCTCGGATGCGGTCTGGACGTGCCGATGCAGGCGCCCGGAACCGCGCACCGCAACCACTGCCCGCACTGCCTGTCCAGTAGGCACGTCGATCGTGTGCCCGGCGACCGGGCCGCCGGCTGCGGGGGCCGGATGGAGCCCATCTCGGTGACCGTGCGCGGGGGTGGGGAATGGGTGATCATCCACCGGTGCCGCACCTGCGGCACGCTCGACGCCAACCGCTGCGCCGGGGACGACAACCCGCTTGCGCTCGTCCGGATCGTGCTGCGGCCGATCTCGGCCTCGGGCGTGCTCCTCGACGGGTAGAGGCCGACGCCACGGGAGCGCTTTCCATCTCGCTGCGGAAGGCCTTGTCTGCCGGCGGGGACGGCAGGATCGACCGAACGTCGCGGGTGCCGTCCGTCCGTGTCAGCTGGACGGTTCGGTCGCCGGGTGGGCCGGGAGATGAGTCGCGGCCCAGCTGGCGAGAAGCTTGAGCCGGTCTTCGGAGTCGGTTCCGGGTTCGGCGGTGTAGATGGTCAGATCGAGGACCCAGTCGTCGTCCGCTGCCAGGTCCAGGGAGTGGTAGACGAGGTCGAGCGTGCCGACCACCGGGTGGTTGAACTGCTTGTTCCCGGCGTGATGGATGCGGACGTTGTGTGCTGCCCACCGGGCGCGGAATTCGTCTCTGAGCGTGGAGAGTTCACCGACGAGCTGACGCAGGTCCTTGTTGTGGGGATCGCGGCCGGCCTCGGCGCGCAGCAGTGCCACGGTCACGTTTGCGGCGCCGTCCCAGTCGGGGAAGTAGTCGCGAGCGCCGGGATCGAGGAACTGGAAGCGGGCGATGTTGGCGGTTCTGCGGTCGTCGGCGAACATCGGCGAGTACAGCGCGCGGCCGAGCGCGTTGGTGGCGAGGATGTCCATGCGCCCGTTGCGGACGAACGCGGCGGAGGAGGTCATCGAGTCGAGCATCCACCGCACCCTCGGCCGCACCTGGGCCTGCTTGCGGGCGCGGGGTGCGCGGTGGGTGGGCCGGGCGGCGCGGGCGAGGTCGAACAGGTAGGTGCGTTCGGCCTCGTCGAGCTGCAGTGCCCGGGCGACCGCCTCGAGGACGTCCTCGGAGACGCCGCCGATGTGGCCCTTCTCCAAGCGGGTGTACCACTCCGTGCTCACCCCGGCCAGCACGGCCACCTCCTCGCGCCGCAATCCGGGGACCCGGCGGCGCCCGCCGCCGGCGGGCAGCCCGACCTGCTGCGGGGTCAGCCGGGCCCGCCGGGTGGCGAGGAAGCTGCGGATATCGGCGCGGTTGTCCACGCCGTCCACGGTACGTCCGGTGCGGCGTCGTGGGAGGTCGTGGTTGTACCCCCTATGAACGCGACCTCCCGCGCGGGTGGTGCGCGGTGTTCCATGGAATCGGCCCGGAAAACAGCCGGGACACCCACATCAGATCTCGTGCGAACAAGGAGCACCGTCATGCGTGGAGCAATCCTGTACGCCCCCGGCGACGTCCGTGTCGAGGAACGCGACCGTCCGTCCCTCGTCGAACCCACCGACGCGATCCTCCGGCTCTCCGCGGCATGTGTGTGCGGCTCGGACCTGTGGCCCTACCGCGGTGTCGAAACCTACGACGGCCCGATCCCCATGGGTCACGAGTACGTCGGCATCGTCGAGGAGATCGGCGCGGACGTCGCGAATGTGAAGGTCGGCGACTTCGTCGTCGGCTCGTTCTTCGCGTCCGACAACACCTGCGAGATCTGCCGCGCCGGGTATCAGAGCTCGTGCGTCCACCGGGTGCTCATGGGCAGCCTCGGTTCCCAGGCCGAGTTCCTGCGGGTCCCCCTCGCGGACGGCACGCTCGTGGCCACTCCGGGCATGCCCGAACCCGACCTCATCCCGTCTCTGCTGGCCGCCTCGGACGTCCTCGGCACCGGCTGGTTCGGTGCCGTCGCCGCCGAGGCCGGACCGGGCAAGACCGTCGCGGTCGTCGGCGACGGCGCCGTCGGTCTGCTCGCGGTGCTCGCGGCGAAGCAGCTCGGCGCCGAACAGATCATCGCGATGAGCCGTCACGAACCCCGGCAGCGGCTGGCGCGCGAGTTCGGTGCCACCGATATCGTCACCGAACGAGGTGACGCGGGCGTGGCCCGGATCAAGGAGCTCACCGGCGGGCGGGGCGCGCACTCGGTCGTCGAGGCCGTCGGCACCCAGGAGTCGATGATGCAGGCCATCCGGTCCACCCGGCCCGGCGGGCACGTCGGTTACGTCGGGGTCGCCCACGACGTGCAGCTGCCCGGCGAGGAGCTGTTCTTCTCGCACGTGCACCTGCACGGCGGTCCGGCCCCGGTCCGGCAGTATCTGCCCGAACTGATCGACCTGATCTGGAGCCGAACAATCAACCCGGGCAAGGTGTTCGACCTGGAGTTGCCCCTCGAGCAGGCCGCCGACGGCTACAAGGCCATGGACGAGCGAAGCGCCATCAAGGTCCTGCTCCGCCCCTGACCTCCATCGTCACCCGTGGGTGGCCACCGTCCGAGTCTGCCTCGCGGCCGACTCCCGACTCATCAGGAACCGTTCGTTCATGCCTGCATCCCTGACCTCCGTCCGACGCGACGACAGCCGGACCACCGTGGGCGAGGTCGCCCGCGCCTCGAACCTCGCCCCGCCGGGCCGGGCACTGGGTGTCGTGCTGAGCCTGCTCACCGTCTTCGGCCCGATCTCCATGGACCTGTACCTGCCGGTCCTGCCCGCGCTCACCGCCGACCTCGGGGCGAGCACGTCCGCGGCACAGCTGACCGTCACCGCCTGCCTGCTCGGACTCGCCCTCGGGCAGGTCGTCGCCGGTCCGCTGTCGGACCGGTTCGGTCGCCGTCGTCCGCTGCTGATCGGAGTCGGGGCCTTCATCGCCGCGTCCGCCTGGTGCGCGGTGAGCCAGACCATCGAGATGCTCGTCGCGGCGCGCCTGGTGCAGGGGCTGACCGGTGCGGTCGGCATCGTCATTGCCCAGGCCGCCGGTCGGGATCTGTATTCCGGCGCCCGGCTGCTGCGCTACTACGGCCGGCTCACCGTCCTCGGCGGACTGGCCGCGATCATCGGACCGGTCATCGGCGGGCAGCTGGCGAAGATCACCGACTGGCGGGGCACCTTCGTGTTCCTGGCCGTCGTGGGCGTGGCCATCCTCGCAGCGAGTACCGGGGTGTTGCGTGAGACGCTGCCACCGGGTAGTCGACGAGCCGGTGGCCTGGCCGACAGTGGGCGGGTGTTCCGCCGGCTGGTCTCGGAGAGGGTCTTCCTCGGCGCGGTCCTCATCACGGGGTTCGTCAACGCCGCCCTGTTCGCCTATCTCAGCGGCGCGACGTTCGTGTTGCAGGGCATCTACGGCCTGTCGCCGCAGGGCTACTCCTATGCGTTCGGGCTGAACTCGTTGGGATTCATGGTCTTCGGATACCTCGCCGGCCGCATCGCGGAGCGGTGGTCGGTCTACGGCACCCTGGTCGCCGGTCTGATCATGGTCGTGGCCGGCGCCGGTGGCGTGCTGCTCACCGCCACCGCACACCTGCCGCTGGCCGCGATGGTCGTTTCGTTGCTCACGATGGTCAGCGGGGTGGCGGTCACGACCCCGCCGTCGACGTCCCTCGCGCTGGAGAACTATCCCGAGGTGGCCGGTTCGGCCGCCTCGCTGCTGGGGCTGGCCCGGTTCGCATTCGGCGGCGTCACCGCACCCCTCGTCGGGCTGGCCGGCCCGGAGACCGCGGTGCCGCTGGGCGTCGTCACCGTCACGGCAGCCCTGCTCGGCCTCGTCGGCTACGTCCTGCTCCGCCCACCGACAGCCGGCACGCCGGAACACCGTGCGTTCGCCTGAACCTTCAGCCCGGCCCGAAACCACAGCAATTCCACTCAGAGGAGAAGCCTCCATGCGTGTCCATGCCTACGCAGCCTCGTCCGCATCCGCGCCGCTGGCCCCGACGGTCATCGAACGACGGGACGTCGGACCCAACGACGTGCTCATCGAGATCAAGTACGCCGGCATCTGCCACTCCGACATCCACACCGTCCGCGGCGACTGGGGACCCCAGCCCTACCCGCTCGTCCCCGGCCACGAGATCGTCGGTCTCGTCGCCGAGGTCGGTGCCGACGTCACCCGCCACCGGGTCGGTGACCGCGTCGGAGTGGGCTGCATGGTCGACTCCTGCCGCGAGTGCGTGAACTGCCGCAACGGCGACGAGCAGTACTGCCTCGGCGGCATGGTCCCCACCTATGCGGGCGTCGACCGGGACGGCACCACCACCCAGGGCGGCTATGCGACCCATGTCGTCGTCGACGCCGACTTCGTGCTCTCCGTGCCCGCGACGCTCGACTTCGCGGCCGCTGCGCCGCTGCTGTGCGCCGGCATCACCACCTACTCGCCGTTGCGGCGCTGGAACGCCGGACCGGGCACGAAGGTCGCCGTCGTCGGTCTCGGCGGTCTGGGGCACTTGGCCGTCAAGATCGCCCACGCCCTCGGCGCCGAGGTGACGGTGCTGTCCCAGTCGTTGAAGAAGCGGGAGGACGGCCTGCGGCTCGGTGCCGACCATTACCACGCCACCAGCGATCCGGCCACATTCGAGCAGCTCTCGAGCCGTTTCGATCTGATCGTCAACACGGTCAGTGCCGCCATCGATGTCGACGCCTACCTCGGTCTGCTCGCGGTGGACGGCACCCTGGTCAACGTCGGTGCCCCGGCCGAACCCCTGAGCCTGAACGTCTTCTCCCTCATCGGCGGCCGCCGCTCCTACGCCGGCTCGATGATCGGTGGCATCCGCCGGACCCAGGAGATGCTCGACTTCTGCGCCGCACACGACATCGGCGCCGACGTCGAGGTCATCCCCGCGGACCGGATCAACGACGCCTACGAGCGCGTCCTGGCGTCCGATGTCCGCTATCGGTTCGTCATCGACACCGCCACCCTCGGTTGATCTGCAGCCCGGAGTACCTGAGCGTATGCACGGGCGCGCCCGAACCACCACGCCGAAGGAAGCCCGATGGACACCCGCTTTCGTGCAGTGCACGTGTCGCTGTCGCTGGCTCTCGTAACCCTTGCAGCCGCGTGCAGCAGTCCTCCGGAGCCCACCGTCGACGACGAGTGGGATCGCATCCGTATCGCACTCATCGTCGACGGGCAACGCCTGACGGGAACGCTGTCGGACACCCCTGCCGGCCGCGACCTCCTCGCGCAGCTCCCTTTGACCCTCACCATGACCGACTTCGGATCCGTGGAAAAGGTCGCCGAGCTACCCACGTCCCTGTCGATCACCGGCGCCCCACCCGGCGCAGACCCTGCCCCGGGGGACATCGGCTACTACGCGCCGTGGAACGACCTCGTCCTCTACTACGGCGACCAGAGCTACCACGACGGCATCGTGAGGCTGGGAACCCTCGACGGGGGAGTGGACGTCATCGGGCAGCACACCGGCGACCTCCTGGTGGAAATCGAGCATGTGGGGGACTGAACCGGGGGAGCGGCCCATGAGCTTTCGTAAGAACGTGGAAGACCCGGAGCGCCAGTGCGAGACCCATACCCGCCGTCAGGAGGTAGTCGTCTTCGGATTGGTCATCTTGATCCTGGTTGTGACGACATACCTGGACTCGAGGTAGGGGGATCGCCGGTTCGGTCGCCGGGCTGTCCGCACTGCTGCGCGTGCTCGCAGTGGGATTCCGAGGGAGCGAAGGGTGGGACCTCACGGTCCCACCCTTCGCCGTCTTCGGTCTCAGGCGTCCGTGTCGAGCGTCGGGGTGCCCTGGTCTTCGGGGAACCACATGCTGACCCGAGCGAGCGTGCCACCGTCCGTCGTGGGCAGCGTGACGCCGGAGATGTAGGCCGAATCGTCGGAGACCATGAACAACGCTGCGCGCGCGTTGTCCATCAGTGACGGTGGCCGATTCAGATTGAGGGGGATGGGGGAGATGCCGGGATCCCAGGGGCCGGCGACCTCTTCGTAGGACTGTCCCACCACCGGGGTTCCGGCCGGCGCCAGGAAGTTCGGCGACATGCCGTGCGTTGGAGCGATCGCGTTGACCCGGATGCCGTACTTGCCCAGGTCCAGGCTCAGTCCCCGCACCAGGCCGTTCACTCCCGCCTTCGTGGCCGAGTACATCGCAATGCTGTGGTACGCCACGAACGAGGCGGCGGACGAGGTCGCCAGGATGACACCGCCGCCGTTGGCCCGAAGGGCGGGAACCGCAGCCTTGGCGGTATAGAACACACCGGAGAGGTTGACGCCGACCACGTCCTGCCAGTCGGCATCGGTCAGATCCTCGAATTCGACCTGCTCACCCCCGGCGACCGAGGGCACGCCACCGCGGGAGACCACACCGGCGTTGGCGAAGGCGATATCGAGCTTGCCGAAGGCGGAGACCGTCGCCGCGACGGCGTCGATCACCTGCTGTTCCCTGCGCACATCCGCGGTCACTGCGATGGCGTCGCCGCCGTGCTGCTCGATCAGTTCCACGGTTCCCTTGGTGCGCTCCGGGTCGATGTCGACCACCGCCACCTTTGCGCCTTCGGAAGCGAAGAGCTGAGCGCACTGGCGTCCCAGGCCGGACCCCGCTCCGGTGATGAGAGCGACCTTGTCTGGGAGGCGTCCCATGATTGTCCTTTCCCGTTCTGGTTCTTGTCCGATGTGTGGACGGAAGTTGTTGGGCGCGTACGGTCCCCGTGGTGCGGGCGACAAGGCAGAGGTGGTCGCCAGGGGTGGAGTGAGAGGGGGCCGCACGGGTGCTTGGTGTGGAGCGTGTCACAAACTATAGGAGCCGTGGCGCGGACAGTCAACAGATGACAAATATCGATTGACGTAATATGTAACTGGTCGTAATGTGAGTCACAGAGGGGCCGGGCGCGCCGGATGGCTATCACGCGCCCCGTCGCTCCCGTGAGACCTCCTGCTGTCCTCTGCCGACACCGTCCGTGCAGGGAGGCGGCCCTTGTTCGAGCAAGGAGCTCATATGACACTGCACGACAACAGCTTTGCCCCGCCGAGCCGGGCCGGAGTGCCGCGACTGGTGGTGGACCGTTCGGCCTGCGCCGGACACGGACTGTGCTACGGCCGTTCTCCGCAGATACTCGACTGCGACGACGCGGGAGATCCGGTCGTGCTGAAGGCGTTGTTGAGTACCGATCAGGAAATCGCCGCCGCCGAGGCGGCGGCCCTGGTATGCCCGGAACGCGCCCTGAGCATCGAATTCAATTGACCCTACTGTGATCGAGGAACTCACCATGACCAGCACGACAGCTGCCGGCGCCGCTCCTGAAGAGCTCGTCGTCGACTTCGACATCTACGATCCGTCGTTGGCCGGCCCGGTCGACACTGTTCAGGACAAGGCCGCCGAATTGGCGGCGAAGGGCCCGGTGGTCTACTCGACAGCGCATGGCGGACATTGGATCGTCACGCGCTACAAGGAGATCCACGAAGTCCTGCGCGATCCCGAGACGTTCTCGAGCTACCCGAACAACCTCGTTACCGGGCCGGGCGGCATGGGCAAGTTCATCCCGATCGAGCTCGATCCCCCGGAGCACACCGGCTATCGCACGGCGCTGCAACCGCTGTTCTCACCCAATCGCATGAAGGCACTGACCGAGCAGATCCGTGGGGTGATCAACGAACTCATCGACGGATTCGCCGCCCGGGGACAGGCGGAGTTCATCTCCGAATTCGCACACGAGTTGCCGGCCCGGGTGTTCCTGGCGCTGATGGACTGGCCACTCGCGGACGCGCCGATGTTCACCGAGGCCACCGACACCATCCTGATGGGGAAGCCGGGTGCCGGCGAAGATGAGTCCCAGCAGGCGCGCGCGGCCGCCGGAATGCAGATGCTCGGCTACTTCCAGAACATGGTCGACCAGCGGCGGAAGATGCCCGGCGAGGACGTCACGTCCGCTCTGATTCATACCGAGGTCGAGCTCGAAGACGGAAAGCGGCTGCTGACCGACGAAGAGCTCAACCGCATGTTCTTCCTGCTGCTCATCGCGGGACTGCACACGGTGCAGGGCTCGCTGGCGTGGAGCGTTATTCACCTGGTCAACAATCCGGACCAGCGCGAAGCCCTGATCGCCGACGAATCGCTGATACCCAGTGCCGTCGAAGAGATCCTTCGGATCGAGGCCGCAGTGGTGCCCGGGCGCTGTGCGACTCGCGACGTCGAACTCGGTGGTGTGCAGATCAAGAAGGGTGATCAGCTCATCCTCATGCTCTGTTCGGCCAACCGTGACGCCGAGGAATTCGACGACCCGGATGAGCTTCAGCTCGAACGTCACCCGAATCGGCATCTCTCCTTCGGCTCGGGTCCCCACCGGTGCCTGGGCTCCCACCTGGCGCGAATCGAACTGTCGCTCGCCCTCGAGGAGTTGCACCGACGGATTCCCGATTACGACCTGATTTCCGAGGAGCCGCCTCTCCTGCACGCCACCCAGGTGCGGGGGTGCATGCGGTTGCCCATCCGATTCACACCGGAGGCGTAAGAACGGTTCGACGTCGGCGCTCGAGCGGCGGGGTATGCGCACGCATGCCCCGCCGCTCGAACGTCACCGATCGACATCGCCGCACGCCCGGAACGAATGAGTCGCTGCGAACACAGAACCGATATCCACAGCACCTCCGGTCTGCAATTCGAGGCAGATGTCCACCGGCCTCGGGTGTGAACCGCTCACTGATCCGTCGTGCGCCGCCGCCACGGGGAACCGGCTCGTCCGCACGCCTGCGCCACGGTCGGCAGAGGCATGAGGTGGGGACAGCGGACGAAATCCGGCCCTTGTATCATGAACACGAATTTATCGGTGATTCGCCGAGTTTGCGGGAGGCGGCATGGCGCGACGACGGAACGGGAGTGTCCTCAGTGAGGACGCCGAGGAGGCGCGTGCTCAGATCCTCGAGGCCACGGAAACGGCCTTCCAGCGGTACGGGGTGGTCAAGACCACCATGGACGATGTCGCGAAGGAGGCCGGCGTCTCCCGGCCAACGATCTACCGCTATTTTCGCGATCGCGACACCTTGATCGCAGCAGTCATCGAAGTCCGCTCGCGCCGTTTGTTCGACCAGGCACGTGCGTATTTGCGAAAGCGGAAGACCTTCGCCGAGCAGGTGGTCGACGGTCTCATCTTTCTGGTGGACCGGGGGCGGAAGGACCCGATCATTCGGTTGATCGTCAGCCCCGAACACATGGACATGGCGACGGCGCTACTCGGCAGCTCCGGCCTGGCCAAGCGGCTCACGCACGAGATGTGGGCGCCGCTGATGGACGAAGCGCGCGAGCGCGGGGAGGTCCGCGAAGGGGTTTCCGACGACGAGATCGCCGAGTGGATAACTCTGGTAGAGCTGATACTGGTCGGACGAATGGACTTCGACCAGGGAGACGATGCCGACCATCGACGACTGCTGACCAAGTTCATGCTGCCGGGAATCGTCACCGATACGTCTGCGGCCGACGCTCGTCTGAACTGAACCACGAATACTGTCGGCAGGGGTCCCGAGGCGCGCTGCGCTTCGGGGCCTTTCGCGTGTCCGCCCCGGAGTGCCGCTCGGTGAGCAGGCCCGAATTCTAAGCGACCCCGCAAGAGGCGAAAGTCCCTCTTGCGTGGCTCGCACCCACGCGATATAACGAAATACGAAAATTGTCATGTGTAAGAGCGAGCCACGTCTCGGCTGGAAGGGTGGCGTGAGAGCCCCGGCGGGGAAGAGGCGTCACCCGGCTTTCGCGTGCACCGCGGGCGCGGAGTGCTGCGGCACGACCGAGCCGGCCCTCGGCTCCGGATGAAAAGGTCCCGGCCCACGTGGGTTGACGTTCGGTCAAATGACAAAATATGATATCTGTCACCTGTTGTTCACGGCATTGCCGTCGCGGTCGAGTCGGCCCGACAGAAAGCCAGGTCGCCAATGGCTCATGTAATCACGCAGCCATGCTGCAACGACGCCAGTTGCGTCTCGGTGTGCCCAGTCGATTGCATCCATCCCACGCCGGACGAGCGGGCCTACGCTCGCACCGAGATGCTCTTCATCGACCCGGCAACGTGCATCGACTGCGGCGCGTGCGTGGACGAATGCCCCGTCGACGCCATCGTTCCGGAAGGGGACATGACGCCCGAGATGCAGGCGTTTCCGGACCTGAACGCCGCCTACTACCAAGACAATCCGATACAACCGAGGCAAATCGGACTTCCCGGGGCGGAGCGGCCGACGATCCGGTCCGCGTCCGAGACGCTCCGCGTCGCAATTGTCGGAAGCGGACCGTCCGCCTGTTACCTCGCCGACGAGCTGACGGCCACCAAAGGCCTCGACGTGCTGGTCACCGTGGTGGAGAAGCTGCCGGTAATCGGGGGCCTCGTCCGCTACGGGGTGGCACCGGACCACGGTCGAACCAAGAACGTAGTCGGGACCTTCGCGCGGACGCTAGGGCGAAAGAACTGCATTGCGTACCTCAATGTCGAAATCGGAAGGCACATTTCGCACGAGGAACTGCTCGCCCATCATCATGCGGTCGTATACGCGAGCGGAGCTGCGGGCGATCGCGCCCTCGGAATTCTCGGAGAGGCCCTGCCGGGAGTCCACTCCGCTCGCGAATTCGTGGCCTGGTACAACGGCCACCCCGACTTCGCCGGTGCCGAATTCGACTTCTCCAGCAGCCGGGCAGTCGTGATCGGGAACGGAAACGTAGCACTCGACGTCGCGCGCATACTGGTCAGTGACGTCAGTCGCCTGATGAAGACCGACATCGCGGACTACGCCCTGGAGGCACTTGCCGCAAGCCGAATACGAGAGGTGATCGTGCTCGGGCGGCGTGCCGCGGACAGCGCCGCCTTCAGCACCCCCGAGCTGATCGGTCTCGGCAACCTTGCCGGCGTGGACGTCACAACCTCCGAGATCGTGCATCGCAAGGACGCAGAGGACTCTCTCACGCGTATGAGGCATGCGGTCCTCGATGGTTACGACACGACTGAATCCGGCACCGGCAACCGCCGGATTCATCTCCAATTCCTCCGTACCCCAGTGGAAATACTGGGTACCGAGCGAGCGACCGGCATCCGTGTCGAGCGGAACGTCGCCGCACTCGACGGTGCCGGATCGACGGTCGAACCCACAGGCTTCTACGAGACCATCGAGTCGGGACTCATTCTGCGCTCCATCGGGTTCCGTGGCGCCACGGTCGGCAATCTGCCCTTCGACGATGTGCGCGGGGTGCTGCCCAACGATGCGGGAGCTGTCATCGATCCGAGAACAGGGCAGGCCGTGCGCGGGGCGTACGTGGCGGGATGGCTGAAACGCGGACCGACCGGGGTGATCGGAACGAACAAGTCGTGTTCGATCGAGACAGCGCGCCGCATCGTTGCCGACTTCGTCGGTGGCCGCCTGGCGACTCCCGGAGCGGGAACGGCCGAGTTCGACGATCTCGTCGCCCTCCGGCAACCTCAGCGGCTCGACCTGAAGGGGTGGAAGAACATCGACAACCACGAGCGGAACCTGGGAAGAAGTGCGGGACGGCCCAGGGTCAAGATCGTGAGCAGAGACGACATGGTGGACGTAGCGCAAGGGTCCAAGGTTCGTGCCGGCACCTGCGAACCCGAGCGGGTCGCTGTCACCTGACGAACGAGACCACCAGGGACACAATCCACCGGCCCGTGCAGTTCGCACCTACGTCGGTGGCGGAGGAGGCGAGCAGCGATGACGCTGTTGGGCAGTTTGGGGCTGTTGGGTGCGAGCCTGGCCACGCTCGGCTCGAACGCGGGGCTGTACGCGGTGCGCACCGCGGGCCT